>NZ_JAPPVG010000002.1:0-300190 GCF_028680365.1 Pseudomonas sp. MIL19
GCCTGAACCGCCGTGTACGGAACCGTACGCACGGTGGTGTGGGAGGACGGCGGCCGTGAGGCCGCCTCCTACCCGATCCTGGCATTCAAATGCAGGCGTTGGCCTTGTGCGGGAGGGGGCATTGTAAGGCCGGTGCAGCCTGATAGACTGCGGGCGCACTTTTTCACATCATTGCTCAAGGTTCCCCATGATCAAGAAATGTTTGTTCCCAGCAGCCGGTTACGGCACCCGCTTTCTGCCAGCCACTAAGGCTATGCCCAAAGAAATGCTGCCGATCGTGAACAAACCGTTGATCCAGTATGGCGTCGAAGAGGCGCTGGAAGCCGGCTTGACGGAAATTGCCATGATTACCGGCCGCGGCAAGCGCGCGCTGGAAGATCACTTTGACATCAGCTACGAACTCGAACACCAGATCCGCGACACCGACAAAGAAAAGTACTTGGTCGGTATCCGCCGCCTGATCGACGAATGCAGCTTCTCCTACACCCGACAGGTTGAGATGAAAGGTCTGGGCCACGCAATCCTCTGCGGTCGCCCGCTGATTGGCGATGAGCCCTTCGCGGTGGTTCTGGCCGATGACCTGTGCCTGAACCTGGATGGCGATGCGGTGTTGACGCAGATGGTTAAGCTTTATAAGCAGTTCCGCTGCTCCATTGTGGCCATCCAGGAAGTACCGCCTGAAGAGACCCACAAATACGGTGTGATTTCCGGCGAGATGATTCGCGATGACATCTACCGGGTTAACAGCATGGTCGAGAAGCCCAAGCCGGAAGATGCGCCATCGAATCTGGCGATCATTGGTCGCTATATCCTCACCCCGGACATCTTCGATCTGATCGAGCAGACCGAGCCTGGCAAAGGAGGGGAGATTCAAATCACCGACGCGCTGATGAAGCAGGCGCAGAATGGCTGCGTCATGGCCTATAAATTCAAGGGCAAGCGCTTCGATTGCGGCGGCGCCGAAGGCTATATCGACGCCACCAACTTCTGCTTCGAAAACCTCTACAAAACCGGCAAGGCATTCTGATTCAGCTTTCCGCGCGGTAACCACAGCCACCTTCGGGTGGCTGTGTGCATTCAGAGCAACGCCATGTGCTCGGCGCCAGGCCCTAACGGCTGGCCGTAGCTGAATTCAACGTAATGCCCCGCTGGATCACTCACGCCGCAGTAATAACCCACAGGGTAGGCCTCATCGCGTGGCTCCCAGACCAAGCATCCGGCCAGTCGCGCCTGTTCAGCAATGCTATCGACCTGGGCTCGGCTGCCCAGGGCAAAGCCGAAATGGCTGTAATCATCGGCCGCCAATTGACGGCTCTGACCACCTGGCATAAGTACGAAAATAAAGCTGTGTTCCTTGCCTGGCTCGGCCATCCAGACAATCGTTGCGCCTTTGCCCGCCCGCCGATGAATCACCCGCATCGCGCAGAATTGCTCATAAAAGGCCACGCATGCGTCTACGTCAGGCACATGTAACGCTACATGAGTAAGGGTAGGGTGCATCAGCGTTCTCCTGCTGTTTCATATGCTTCAAGCTTAGGCGCTAGCGCCGCTTGGGGTATGCTTGCCGCCTTGCTATGGAGGCTTACATGACCTACGACTTCGACCTGTTTGTGATTGGCGCCGGTTCAGGCGGTGTGCGTGCTGCGCGGTTTGCTGCGGGGTATGGCGCGCGCGTGGCGGTGGCTGAAAGCCGCTACCTTGGCGGAACCTGCGTCAACGTCGGATGCGTACCGAAGAAGCTGCTGGTTTATGGTGCTCACTTTGCCGATGACTTTAAGCAAGCACAGGGTTTTGGTTGGTCGGTCGGTGAGGCCAAATTTGACTGGTCCACCCTGATTACCAACAAAAATCGCGAGATTGAACGCCTCAATGGCATCTACCGTAACCTGCTGGTCAACAGCGGAGTGACCTTGCTTGAGGGCCATGCGCGGATTGTTGATGACCACAGCGTTGAGCTGGACGGTAAGCGCTACAGCGCCAAGCACATCCTGATCGCCACTGGCGGCTGGCCGCATATCCCGGAGATACCGGGGCATGAACATGCGATCGGTTCGAATGAAGTGTTCTTTCTGCAGCAGCTACCTAAGCGTGTGCTGGTAATAGGCGGCGGTTATATTGCTGTGGAGTTTGCCTCGATCTTCAACGGCCTCGGTTCGCACACGTCACTGCTCTACCGCGGTGATTTGTTCTTGCGCGGCTTCGACAATGCCGTGCGTAACCATCTGCAGGAAGAACTGACCAAACACGGGGTCGATCTGCAATTCAACAGCGATATCGCGCGCATCGACAAACAGGCCGATGGCAGCCTGCTGGCCACGCTTAAAGATGGTCGGAAGCTTGAGGCGGACTGCATTTTCTACGCCACCGGGCGTCGTCCAATGCTGGACAACCTGGGCCTGGAAAACACTCACGTAGAACTTGATGAGCGCGGCTATATCAAGGTCGATGCGCAATACCAGAGCAGCACGCCATCAATCCTCGCCATCGGCGATGTGATTGGCCGCGTTCAGCTGACACCGGTTGCGCTGGCCGAAGGCATGGCGGTAGCCAGGCGTTTGTTCAAGCCGGAGGAATACCGCACTGTTGATTATCAGACGATCCCGACCGCGGTATTCAGCCTGCCTAATATCGGCACAGTTGGGCTGAGCGAAGAGCAGGCGAGGGAGGAGGGCTACCGCGTCCAAGTGTTCGAGAGCCGTTTCCGGCCGATGAAGCTGACCCTGACCGAAAGCCAGGAGCGCACGCTGATGAAGCTGGTGGTAGATGCTGACACAGACCGTGTACTGGGCTGCCATATGGTGGGACCGGAGGCCGGCGAAATTGTCCAGGGCCTGGCGATCGCACTTAAGGCTGGGGCCACCAAGCAGATTTTTGATGAAACCATCGGCGTGCACCCAACTGCGGCCGAAGAGTTCGTCACCATGCGTACGCCCGTATCGTCCTGAGGTCAGCATGGCGCAATTGTTCTATCTCGCCGATTTGTTCGGTGTCGCCGTATTCGCCATCACCGGCGCGCTAATGGCTGGGCGAAAGTCCATGGACCTGTTTGGTGTGCTGGTGATCGCCATCATCACCGCCCTGGGTGGCGGTACCCTGCGTGACTTGATTCTGGATAACCATCCGGTCAGCTGGATTCGTAACGACCTGTATATCGTCGTCGCGTCACTGGCGGCTGTTGGTACCGTTGTCTGGGTGCGACTGACGCAGCCGATTCACGAAAAAGGCCTGCTCTTGGCAGATGCCTTTGGCCTGGCTGTTTTTACCGTAATTGGCACCGAAGTCGCCATGCAGCATGACGTTCCCAATAGCACGGCAATCATCATGGGGGTGATGACCGGCGTGGCGGGCGGGGTGATGCGTGATGTGATCTGCAATGAGATTCCGCTGATATTCCAGAAAGAAATCTACGCCACCGCCTGCATAGCAGGCGCCCTGGTCTTTATCGGTATGCGGAGCCTGGATACACCACACTGGCTCGACACCGGTGTGGCCATGCTCACAGTGTTGCTGACGCGCTTGGCCGCCATTCGTTGGCACATTGCCTTGCCCAGTTTCCATTTGCTGGATCGCGATTGATGCCTCTGCTCTGACCAGAGCAGAGGCACCCTGGTCAGAGCGGAGTCAGGCCGCCATACACCAAAGCCTGACTCCAGCAGGCCGGTATGGCTCAGGATTTTGGCGGGGTAGAGCGTCTCAGCCGCAGTGCGCTCACTCGCCGTATTCTATTCATTAAGGCGCAAGTTAATTTAACTCAACTAAATGACTATTTAGTTGAGTTAAATTCATTTTGGACTATTTACGATTGGCTGATTACCGCGATAACGCTACATCCGCGACACCGCACTTCGCCTCTTCACCCGCTTCAGGCCCTAATAACGGGGCAGGGGGCGCATTACCCGAACTGCGTAATCCACTGCTTCAGTATCTCGCTCGGTTAGCGCCTTCTAGCCAATTGACCATGAAATATGTGCTACAGGATGCCGTATACCGCTTGGGCTTCGATGAGCTCGATCTGCATGAGATCCCCTGGCACCTGCTCCAACCCGGGCATATAACTGCACTGGTTGCGGCACTGCGCGAAGATGGTTACGCGCCGAACACCTCATCCTTGTACGTCAATGCACTGCGCGGGGTGATGAATGAGGCCTGGCGACTGAGCTTGATCGACCAGGATCATCTGCTGAAAATCCGCTCGGTGAAGCCCAGCAGTGGCACTCGGATTATCCAGGGGCGCAACCTCAAGCGCAGCTTGATTCGCGAATTGATGGAAGTCTGCGCCGCCGATCCTAGACCTCAGGGGCTTCGGGATGCGGCCATTATTGCAATCTTGTATGGCTCCGGCATGCGTAAGTCCGAATCGGTGAACCTTGACCTCAACCAGGTCGATTTCGCTGAGCGCAGCCTGCGCGTACTGGGCAAAGGTAACAAGGAACTGGTCAAGTACGCGCCAAGCTGGGCATTCGAAAAACTCAATACCTGGCTCGCATTCAGGCGCTCACAGCTGCCTGCAGGCCAAGGTGACGATACGTTTTTGTTTAACCGGATTCGCCGTGGCAGCCACATAACCCGCGAGCGCATTAGCAAACATGCGATCTACTACATAGCCCAACAACGCGGGCTGCAAGTCGGCGTAAAGATCATGCCGCATGATTTTCGCCGTTCATTTATTACCCGCGTGATCGAAGAGCACGACCTGTCTCTGGCGCAGAAGCTCGCGCACCATACGAATATTCAAACAACAGCCAACTACGATGTGCGTGATGAAAACGAACGGCGTCGCGCCATCGACAACTACGGTTTTTAAACAGACGGTTCAACAGATCCACACGACTGATCAGCAACGCAATAACTATGATTAGGCTGCGTCCACATGCCGGATCAGGCGGGTGCCATAGCACCACTTATTAAGGAAAAGCGCGAGGCTATACGGCATTTACTCGCGTTATGTTTTAAAATTCCCGGTTGCCGAAAGAACCGTCATGGCCATAGCCATGAAGGGCTTTCATCATTTCCAAATAAGTGTGGTGAAGATGAACAAGCCTTTCATTTCGCTGTGCCCTGAAATTACTCGGGCACACGCGCTGACGCTGATGGATTGGTTGGAGGATGAGCGCGTTACCTGCTATCTGAGCGATTCGCGTCATGTCTCCCGCTCCATCGAGCAAGTCATCGATCGGACTCAGTTGCCGATCCTGACCCATCTATTCAACCGGGGCGGCCGATTCTTCATGGCCTATGACCGGCATGACACTCCGGTGGGCTTTGTCCGTCTGATCAAGACAGGCTCGAATTGCGAGATAGTCCTGGTCATCGGCGACAGCGCCAAATGGGGCCGAAACCTTGGCCCCCGCACGATCCGCGAAGGCATGAAACTGGCCTTCCTCGACATGCGAGCCGAGAAGCTCATCGCCAAGATCCACCCAGACAATGCGCGTTCGCTGAGAGCCTTTCTGCGCAGCGGTTTTCTGCTTGAGAGCGAAACACCGACATTGAAATCATTCTCCATGACGGCGGGGCGCTATTTGCAGTTCTTGCGCGAAGGTGCCGCTGGCGACTCCACAGGGATCTACATCACTGAAATCGACAAGGCCAGGCTCGAGAGTCTGATCGCGCTCGAACAAGGCCCGGCCGTTGTTGAGCTCGAACACGAGCTTGAGCGAGCCATTGTCGTAAAACCCCAGCAGGTGGCGCGCAATGTCGTCACGATGAACTCTAGGGCCTTGCTGCAACTGGACGACGAAGAGATCGAAGTGGCCTTGGTTTACCCAGAAGACGCGGACAGCAGCGCCGGGAAGCATTCCGTGTGTTCCGACATCGGCGCCGCCATCCTGGGCTATCAGGAGGGAGACGCCATTGACTGGCGGATTTCTGATCGGACCCGGCGGATTGAAATCAGAAAAGTGCTTTACCAACCGGAAGCTGCGGGCGACTTCCACCTGTAATTGCGCCTTTAAGTCGATCAAGCGCGGCCCAAAGGATTTGGGCCGCGCTTGATTGAGCAAACGAACACCCTGCATAGCTATTATTTAACATAATATACATTATGCGAAACCTCTAGATAGGAAAGCAAGCGTACTCCGCTGTGCTTTGCGCCATACACAATCTGCTATCGAGCTTACGGTTTAGAGAAAAACACTTAGGACCGAAAATTAAACGCTTAGCGTTTCGGGGCATGCATTCAGTAACCTCCCCAGCTAAATCACACCGCACTAATGCCACGCCGCTGTAAGTTCAACTGACAATGCCATCGTGTTCGGTTTGGCGATGAACATCGCATCTGCACGAGGCTCATTGCCTGTGCAGTCGCTGCGTAAATTCATCCGCCCGCAACGTCGCTTCTTAGCTTATTCCATAAAATTATTAATGATTTCATTGATATAGAGCTTTTCGGTAATCAGAATGCGCGCCTCGTTAATCCAATTTCATGCGACTTGCTTGCCGCGCTTTTTGACTGTTTTGGAGGTCGCATGTCCGTTACACGCCAGATCTTGTTTGCCCTCGCATTCGGCATCATTACCGGCCTCGTATTGAATACTTGCGCCGGCGCACTGCCTGATGGCAGCGTGGCCTGGCTGGACACTCATTTACTGACCCCGGTGGGCAGCATCTTCCTGCGCTTGCTGCAGTTCGTGGTCGTACCCATGGTGTTCGGTGCTCTTATCCTGAGCCTGACAAATCACGAGCACGGCGCCGCGGTTGGCCGCCACGCTGGTCGCCTGCTGGTTGGTTACGTGCTCACCAGTGCCATAGCGCTCGCACTTGGCATGCTGGTCGCCCAATGGTTGAGCCCGGGTACTGGCGCGGTAAGCCTTGTCAGCCAGGCCCCTGTTGGTCGTCATGCCGATAGCCTGAGTCAGTGGCTGGTCGGGCTGGTGCCGAATAACCCATTCACGGCGTTGGGCAGCGGCGGTTTGTTGCAGGTTATCTTCGCCGCAGCGCTAATCGGTATCGCCATGCGGGCGTTACCGGATGACAGCGCGCCGTTACGCCGGCTGATTCAGAGTGGCTACACCGTCACGCTCAAGGTGCTGGAATTCGTACTCAAACTGGCCCCCTATGGGGTGTTTGCGCTGATCACCTCGGTGATTGCCAGCCAGGGGCTGGACCTGCTTTTGCGCCTCGGTATGTATGTGGCCGGGCTGACGCTGGCACTGGCGCTCATGGCGGTTCTGTATTTGCTGCTGCTGGGCATCGCGGGCGCCCGCCCGCTGGACTTCGTAAAGCATTTTGGCCAGAGCCTGGGCTTCGCTTTTGGCACGGCCAGCTCCGGCGCGACCTTGCCATTGGCGCTTGGCAATGCGCGCAGCTACGGCATGAGTGAATCCTTAGCCAGCTTTGCCCTGCCCTTTGGTACCGCCCTCAAACGCGATGGCGCAGCCGTACTGCAGGGCTTTAATGCGTTATTTGTTGCCCAGTTGTTCAACATCGACATCACCACCTCGTTGTTGATCACGGTGTTCACCACGGGACTGTTGGTGAGCTTCTCCACCGCCGGTGTGCCAGGTGCCGGACTGGTGGCCATCACGACCGTCCTGGGGGCTGCCGGCCTGCCGCTGGAAGGCGTTGCGGTTGTCGCGGGGGTTGATCGCTTTACTGATGGGCTGCGTACCGCCCTCAACGTGATGGGCAACTGCGCCAACGCTGCTTTGCTTGAGCGTCTGGATGGCCGTCGTGCAGCGGCGACTGGCGATGATGGTGAGGCTAAACGCTCAGCGTCTTGAAGGTACTAAAAATGGGTTGGTTAGGCCTGCAGTTCCATGAGGCTGCAGGCCAAGCCAGAGCGGCTTTAAACGCCAGATGGGTTAAAGCTCCCCCCTTGTTTAGAGTGGCGCGCCCTACCCCACATGCTGGCGTGTTTCCGCCAGGCAGCGGTTAAACCTGCAACAGCACTCGGCCGCGGCTCGGGCAGGTTTCCATATAGCGATGGGCGGCGATCACATCGTCGAAGCTGAAGACCTTGTCGATCAGTGGCTTGATCAAACCATCGGTTGTCAGCTGATTAATACCTTGCACAGCCTTGGCCACGGCTACCTGATCTTGCGGAATATTCAGCTCCTCCTTGCCGGTGAAGTTGCCGATGCAATGGACGAAGAACTGAATATTCTTCTGGAACGCCGCACAGGCTGGGAAAGGTGTTTCATTGCCACCTTGCAGATCGAACAGGATCAGCCGACCACGCGGTGCGATGGCATCACCCAGCAGGCACATTTGTGGCCCACCCAAGGCGTCCATCACCACATTAACGCCACGCCCATCCGTGAGTTTACTGACGCGGCTCACCAGATCCTGCTCCTCGGTAAGGATGATGTGATCGGCGCCCAGCTGTTTAAGAAACTCGCTGTCTTCGGCATAGGCTGTGGCGGCGATAACGTGGGCACCCAAGGCTTTGCCCATCTGCACAATATACGGCCCCCAGCAGCGGCTGGCGGCGGTTACCAAGACCGTTTCACCCGGCTGCAGATGCGCCAGTTCAACAAAACCGAGCCAGCCCACCATCGATGGCAGATAGTGCACGGCCGCCTGTTGCACGGTCAGATTAGCGGGGTAACGGACCAGAGAGCTGCGCGGTAAAACCACGTGCTCGGCGTAGCTGGGATAGCGATTGGCGCTGTGCCCTGGGAAGCTGGCAACCCGATCGCCCACGGCCAGATCACTGACCCCATCGCCAACCGCCAACACCACACCGGCGACTTCATGGCCGAGGCCAGCAGGCAACTGTGCCAGCGTAGGTGCCAGGTTCTGCCGCCAGAGTACGTCGTGCCAGCTGACGCCCACGGCTTCAACACCGACTAGCACTTCGCCCGCTGCCGGTGCAGGGACGTTACGCTCTTCGATCTTGAGGACATCAGCCTCACCAAACTCATGGAAACGCACTATGCGGGACATCGCAAACCTCTTCGGTTGACCCATTCAGGTCGTGGTAACTGGTACGCAGGTGTGCGCTAAACAATTACAGGCGACCGCTTATGGCCACGGACTTTATCCGGGCCTGGCCAGCAATTCCACCGCTCGGGGCTTATATTCACCATGCTTGTCGATGATGATGCGGCGCCAGCGTTTGATTTGCGTCTGCATATTGCCTGTAAGCGGCATTCAGCATTAGCCTGACTCGCGTAAAACCGCAGCCACTCGATAATGGACACCGGATGAACCGTAACGATCTTCGCCGCGTCGATCTCAACCTGCTGATCGTCTTTGAAACGCTGATGCATGAACGCAGCGTAACCCGTGCGGCGGAAAAACTGTTTCTCGGTCAGCCTGCCATCAGCGCTGCCCTCGCCCGTCTGCGCAGCTTGTTTGATGATCCGTTGTTTGTACGCACCGGCCGCAGCATGGAGCCAACTGCACGGGCCATGGAAATTGCCGCCCTGCTCTCACCGGCGCTGGATTCAATTTCCACTGCCGTCAGCCGCGCCGCTGAATTTCATCCAGCCACCAGTAATGCCGTGTTTCGCATTGGCCTGTCAGATGACGTCGAGTTTGGACTGCTGCCGCCCCTGATCAAGCGGCTGAGGGCTGAAGCGCCTGGTGTGGTGCTGGTGATTCGCCGCACCAATTACTTGTTGATGCCGGCTCTGCTGGCCTCCGGGGAAATTTCCGTCGGCGTTGCCTATACCGAAGAGCTGCCGGCCAACGCCAAGCGCAAGGTACTGCGCCGCAGCAAACCAAAACTGCTGCGCGCCGACAGTGCCCCGGGCGCGCTTAGCCTGGATGATTACTGCGAGCGCCCGCACGCGCTGGTGTCGTTTGCCGGCGACCTCAGTGGTTTTATTGATGTGGAATTGGAAAAACTAGGGCGTACGCGCCGCGTGGTGATCGCCCTTCCCCAGTTCAATGGCCTGGGCACCCTACTTGCCGGCACCGACATAATCGCCACCGTACCGGACTACACTGCGGCAGCACTTAGTGCGGCGGGTGGTGTGCGCGCTGAAGAACTGCCTATACCGGCGAAAACCTTTGAACTGCACATGGCCTGGCGCGGCGCCCAAGACAATGATCCCGCCGAGCGTTGGCTGCGCTCGCGTATCCAGATGTTCTGCGGCGATCCCGATAGCGTTGAGTAGGTCGGCTAAGCACAGACCACGGCATTGCTCACATATGCGTTTGTCGATACAAGCCTGTAGATAATCAATCTGATTGATACATACCTTCGAATCGTTCGATTCGTCGCAATAGAGCCCTCGCTGCAGACTCCGCCTCCTCAAAACACCCTCTGGCGGAAGTACACATGGAACAGTCCAATAAGAACCTCTGGCATTTCCCCCTCGCCCTTGCCGCGGTGCTGGTAGTGAGCGCCTGCGGCAAAGCACCTGAAAGTGCACAGCAAATGCCTGCAGCCAAAGTCAGCGTGGCCGACGTTATCGAACAGCCGATCAATGAGTGGGACGAGTTCACCGGCCGACTGGAAGCGCCAGAATCAGTCGATATTCGCCCACGTGTATCCGGTTTCGTTGACCGCGTAGCCTTCAACGAAGGCAGCCTGGTGAAGAAAGGCGACCTACTGTTCCAGATCGACCCGCGGCCGTTCCAAGCCGAAGTCAAACGCCTTGAGGCGCAACTGCAACAAGCCCGCGCCAGTTTTGCGCGCACCCAAAGTGAAGCCCGTCGCGGCGAGCGTTTGCGCCAGAGCAACGCCATCTCTGCCGAGCTCGCCGATGCCCGCGCAAGCGCTGCGGCAGAGGCCAAGGCCGCTGTAGAGGGCATCCAGGCAGAACTGGATAACGCCCGCCTCAACCTCAGTTTTACCCGGGTTACCGCGCCGATTGATGGCCGCGTCAGCCGTGCGGAAATCACCGAAGGCAACCTGGTCAATGCCGGGCAAAGCCTGCTCACCACCCTGGTCAGCACCGACAGGGTTTACGCCTATTTCGATGCCGATGAGCGCGTGTTCCTCAAATACGTCGAGCTGGCGCGCCAGGCCGGCGGCCAGACCCGCGATGCCAGCCCGGTGTACCTCGGCCTGTCCAGCGAAGACGGCCACCCACACCTCGGCGAGCTGGATTTTCTCGACAACCAGGTCAACCCGCAAACCGGCACTATTCGTGGCCGTGCGGTGTTCGACAACCGTGATGGGCGCTTCACCCCTGGCCTCTATGCCCGCCTAAAGCTGGTCGGCAGCGGTCAGTACGCTGCTGCGCTGATCAAGGACGAAGCAGTCGGTACGGACCTGGGCAAGAAGTTCGTATTGGTACTCGATAAGGACAACGCCGTGCAGTACCGCGCCGTTGAGCTGGGGCCGAAGCTGGAAGGCCTGCGCATCGTGCGCAGCGGTTTGGCCAAGGGCGAGAAGATCGTGGTTAACGGTCTGCAACGCGCGTTCCCCGGCTCCACGGTTGATCCGCAAAGCGTACCCATGGCCGATGAAAAGACCCAAGCGCTGCTGACCGAACAACGTCAGGCCATCGAACGCCAGAACAGCCGCCGGGTTGCTGCGAAAAACAGCCCCGCCAGCACTGCGCCACGCGGCTAATAGGTAGAAGACCATGAATTTCTCGCAATTCTTTATTCAGCGGCCGATCTTCGCCGCCGTGCTGTCACTGCTGATCCTGATCAGCGGTGCCATCTCGCTGTTCCAGCTGCCGATCAGCGAATACCCGGAAGTGGTACCGCCTACCGTGGTGGTACGCGCCACCTTCCCCGGAGCCAACCCCAAGGTGATCGGCGAAACTGTCGCCTCGCCGCTGGAACAGGCGATTACCGGTGTGGAAGGCATGCTTTATATGTCGTCCCAGGGTACTGCCGACGGCAAGATGACCCTGACCCTGACCTTTGCCCTCGGCACCGATCTGGACAAAGCCCAGGTGCAGGTGCAGAACCGCGTCACCCGCACCATGCCGACCCTGCCCACTGAAGTGCAGCGCCTCGGCGTGACCGTCGACAAGGCATCGCCCGACCTGACCATGGTTGTGCACTTGACCTCGCCGGACGACCGTTACGACATGCTGTATCTTTCCAACTACGCCGCGCTGAATATCAAGGATGAGCTGGCGCGCCTGGATGGCATCGGTGATGTGCAACTGTTCGGCCTCGGTAACTACTCGCTGCGCGTCTGGCTCGATCCGAACAAGGTGGCTTCGCGCAACCTGACTGCAGCGGACGTGGTCAACGCCATCCGCGAGCAGAACCGTCAGGTCGCAGCCGGTTCCCTCGGTGCGCCGCCGTCCGATGCGGGCAACAGCTTCCAGTTGTCGATCAACACCCAGGGCCGTTTGGTCACTGAGGAAGAGTTCGAAAACATCATTATCCGCGCTGGTGAAAACGGCGAAATTACTCGCCTGAAGGACATCGCACGGATCGAACTGGGCTCCAGTCAGTACGCCCTGCGCTCCTTGCTGAATAACAAACCCGCAGTCGCCATCCCGGTATTCCAGCGCCCCGGCTCCAACGCCATCGAGATTTCCGATGCGGTGCGTGAACGCATGGCCGAGTTGAAGCAGAGCTTCCCCCAGGGCGTGGATTACGAAATCGTCTATGACCCGACCATCTTCGTGCGTGGTTCCATCGAGGCGGTGGTACATACCCTGCTCGAAGCCATCATCCTGGTGGTGCTGGTGGTGATCCTGTTCCTGCAAACCTGGCGCGCCTCGATCATCCCGCTGGCCGCCGTGCCGGTGTCCTTGATCGGCACCTTTGCCGTGATGCATATGTTCGGTTTCTCGCTCAACGCGCTGTCGCTGTTCGGCCTGGTGCTGGCCATCGGCATCGTGGTGGACGACGCCATCGTCGTGGTGGAAAACGTCGAACGGAATATCGGCTTGGGCAAAACCCCGCTGGAAGCCACCAAGCAGGCGATGAAGGAAGTAACCGGGCCCATCGTCGCCACGGCCCTGGTGCTGTGCGCGGTGTTTATTCCCACGGCCTTTATCTCCGGGCTTAGCGGGCAGTTCTATCAACAGTTCGCCCTGACCATTGCCATTTCCACGGTGATCTCGGCGATCAACTCGCTGACCCTGTCCCCTGCCCTGGCCGCCGTGTTGCTGAAAAGCCACGACGCGCCGAAGGATCGCTTCTCCAAGCTGCTCGACAAGCTGTTTGCCGGCTGGTTGTTCAAGCCGTTCAACCGCGCATTTGATCGTGCCAGCCATGGCTATGTCGGCACTGTGAAACGCGTGCTGCGCGGCAGCGGCATCGCCCTGTTCGTCTATGCCGGGCTGATGGGCCTGACCTACCTGGGCTTTGCCACCACACCGAGCGGCTTCGTACCAGCGCAGGACAAGCAGTATCTGGTGGCCTTCGCTCAACTGCCGGATGCGGCGACCCTGGATCGCACCGAAGATGTGATGAAGCAGATGTCGGAAATCGCCGGCAAGCACCCTGGCGTGGCCAACACCATCGCCTTCCCGGGCCTGTCGATCAACGGCTTCACCAATAGCCCGAACAGCGGCATCGTCTTCGTCGCCCTGAAAGATTTTGATCAGCGCAAAGACGAAAGCATGTCCGCCGGGGCCATTGCCGCCGAGCTTAACGGCCAGTTCGCGGGTATTCAGGAAGCCTATCTGGCGATCTTCCCGCCACCACCGGTACAAGGTCTGGGCACCATCGGCGGCTTCCGCTTGCAGGTGCAGGACCGTGGCAACCTCGGTTATGACGAGCTGTATCTGCAAACCCAGAACGTTATCGCCAAGGCGCGCCAGCTGCCGGAACTGGACCCTATGTCAGTGTTCACCAGCTATCAGGTCAACGTGCCGCAGATCGATGCTGCCATCGACCGCGAAAAGGCCAAGACCCATGGCGTGGCGATCAGCGACATCTTCGACACCATGCAGATCTATCTCGGTTCGCTGTACGCCAACGACTTCAACCGTTTTGGCCGTACCTATCAGGTCAACGTGCAGGCCGAGCAGCAGTTCCGCCTGGAACCGGAGCAGATTGGCCAGCTCAAGGTGCGTAACAACCGTGGCGAAATGGTCCCGCTGTCGGCCTTCCTTAAGGTCAGCGCCAGCTCAGGTCCGGATCGGGTGATGCACTACAACGGCTTCCTCACCGCCGAAATCAACGGCGCTGCAGCCCCCGGCTACAGCTCCGGCCAGGCCGAGGCGGCGATTGCCAAACTGCTCAAGGAAGAACTGCCGACGAGTATGAGCTTTGAATGGACCGACCTGACCTACCAGCAGATCCTTGCCGGTAACAGCGCGATCTTTATCTTCCCGCTCTGCGTGCTGCTGGCCTTCCTGGTGCTGGCTGCTCAGTACGAAAGCTGGAGCCTGCCGCTGGCGGTGATCCTGATCGTGCCGATGACTCTGCTGTCAGCCATCACTGGGGTAATCCTGGCGGGAGGCGACAACAACATCTTTACCCAGATCGGATTGATCGTACTGGTGGGATTGGCCTGTAAGAACGCCATCCTGATCGTCGAGTTCGCCAAGGAGAAACAGGAAGAAGGCATGGACCGCGTCAGCGCGGTGCTGGAAGCCTGCCGCCTGCGTCTGCGGCCGATTCTGATGACCAGCTTCGCCTTTATCATGGGTGTGGTGCCGCTGGTGTTGTCCTCCGGTGCCGGCGCGGAAATGCGCCATGCCATGGGCGTCGCGGTGTTCAGCGGCATGCTCGGCGTGACCTTCTTCGGCCTGCTGCTGACTCCACTGTTCTATGTGCTGATCCGCGCCTTTGTGGAGAAGCGCGAAGCGCAGAAAGCGGCCCGTTTGCAGGAGGTGCAAGCATGATCGCCCTTTACAGATCGTTCCCACGCTCCAGCGTGGGAACGCCGCCCAGGACGCTCCGCGCCCGCAGTCTGAAACCCCTGGGTATCAGCCTGCTGACCCTGGCACTCACGGCCTGCGCCGTCGGCCCGGACTACCAAGCTCCACAGATGGATGCCGGCACACTGAGCAGCGCGCAAAGCAGCAGCTACGACCGCTCACGCTTTGAAGCCAGCTGGTGGGAGCAGTTTGACGACCCGACCCTCAACCAACTGGTGCAACAGTCGCTGCAGGAAAACCGTCAACTGCGCGTGGCCTTTGCCCGCCTGCTGGCGGCCCAGGCCATCCGTGATGACATCGGCAACGATCAGTTGCCGACCGTCACCAGCCGCGCCAGTGGTGAATTTGGCAAAGCCCAGCAACCCGGCGTAACCGAGCAGCGCGTGCGCGGCGAACGTTACGACCTGGGCCTGGACATGCTCTGGGAGCTGGATCTGTTTGGTCGCATCCAGCGCCAACTGGAAGCCAGCGATGCCGAGTTGGATGTAGCAGAAGCCGATTACCAACAGCTGCAGGTCAGTCTGATCGCTGAACTGGTCGATGCCTACGGTAGCCTGCGCGGCGCGCAACTGCGTGAACGCATCGCCCGCGCCAACCTGAAAAACCAGCAGGAATCCCGCGCCATTACCGAGCAACTGCGTGAGGCCGGCGTCGGTAGTCAGCTGGATGTGCTACGCAGCGATGCGCGTCTGGCCGGCACTGAAGCCAGCCTGCCGCAACTGCAGGCCGAACAGCAGCGCGCCAAGCACCGCATCGCCACCCTGCTCGGCCAGCGCCCTGATCAATTGAGCGTGGACCTCTCTGCTCAGGACCTGCCTGCCATTGCCAAAGCACTACCGGTTGGCGACCCCGGCGAGTTGCTGCGTCGCCGTCCAGATATCCGCGCCGCCGAACGGCAACTGGCCGCCGCTACCGCCAATATTGGCGTGGCCACGGCGGATCTGTTTCCACGGGTGAGTTTGTCCGGCTTCCTCGGCTTTACCGCCGGGCGTGGTTCGCAGCTGGGTTCATCGGCGGCGCGAGCCTGGGGTATCGCCCCGACCATCAGCTGGGCAGCGTTTGACTTGGGCAGCGTGCGTGCACGCCTGCGTGGGGCCGAAGCCGAAGCTGATGGCGCGCTGGCCAACTATGAACAGCAGGTGCTGCTGGCTCTGGAGGAGTCCGCTAACGCATTCAGTGATTACGGCAAACGCCAACAGCGGCTGCTCGCCCTGCTACGCCAATCAGACGCAAGCCGCGCCGCAGCCGAACAAGCCCGCGTGCGCTACCGCGAAGGTGAAGTGGATTTCTTGGTACTGCTGGATGCCGAACGTGAACGCCTCAGCGCCGAAGACGCCCAAGCACAGGCGGAGGTCGAGCTGTATCGCGCGATTGTCGCTATTTACAAGGCGCTTGGCGGGGGCTGGGAGCCTAACGCTTAACACTGTTTTTCAGAATTGGCTGGCTAAGCCAGCCAATTTCTCGCCCCAAGGCAGTTGCTCCTTGCCGTGGGGGTTTTTATTGGCGCTGAACAGAGCGGTCTACAGCTGCAGCGACTTCACGCGTTAAGCCGCTTCAATCGCCTTTGGCCTCTCTGCGCCAGGTTGCTTAGCGGCTGGCAGTTTTTTTCTTGGTGTTTGGTAGCAGGTGTGAGAACACCGCGTGCAAATCATCTGATGCGGTATCGCCGTCTAGGTTGAGTTTGGCGTCAACGCTGTCCATGTGGCGCATCATCAGGTCTACGGCCACATCCACATTGCCGGCCTCGATGGCATCAATCACCTGGTCGTGCTCGGCATCCGAGCAATGCGCACGGCTGTTGCTTTCATACAGGGCGATGATCAGCGAAGTCTGCGAAATCAGGCTGCGCAGAAAACCAAGCAGGGTCAGATTGCCAGCGGCTTCTGCGAGTTTGAGATGGAACTCACCCGACAGACGAATGCCCATACCGCGATCACCACGGGCGAAGCACTCGCGCTCATCTATGACCATCTGACGCAACGCAGCGATGTGCTCGGGCTTGGCGTTTTTGCAGGCCAGCTCGGTAATGGCGCGCTCAATCATGCGGCGCACATAGAAGATCTGCCGCGCTTCTTCTGCGCCAGGGCTGGCCACAACCGCGCCACGGTTAGGGCGCAGTAGCACCACACCTTCGTGGGCCAGGCGCGACAACGCGCGACGAATAATGGTGCGGCTGACGCCGAAAATTTCACCGAGGGCTTCTTCGCTGAGCTTGGTACCAGGCGCCAGGCGCTGCTCAAGAATGGCATCGAAGATATGGGCGTACACGACATCGTCCTGAGTCCCGCTACGAGTGGTTTTACCCTCGCGCGTCTGCTTCTTAAGAGGCTGCAATTGTTCGTTCATTGTGGCTCGCGTGGTCAAGGTTCGGCGGTTGCTCATGCAACTCCCCTGGATGTTGCCATCCTTGGCAAGCAGCAGTCAGTGAAAAGTTACAGATAAAAAGTCCTTGCATTGTACACAATGTAACCAATGCATGCATATCCACCAAAGCATAACAAGCCTGCGAACATGCATGTAAATCTGCTTTCAGGAGCATTCCCCTGTGCAGAGGCCAGGCCAATTTTTCCGAGACAGAGCCGTATGTCATTTTTTTGCTAAATCGCTACACAAACAAAACGCGGCTAAGCCCCGTCGATGGTATTTCGCCATGGCGTAATTGCATCGCTCAATAGCCTGAAAAACCTACCGAAACAAACAACTTAATGCGCTCTATGGGCCTCAGTGAAACAGCTGTTTAGGCTTGAATAAGCGAGCAGTACACGCCTTCGCCTTTACCAGAATCAGTGTTTGCTTTTTTTGTATACAACATCATAATCGGCCTCAGCGCGATTTCTTGACCTGATGGTCAGCTAAGTGCGCCAAAAACAAAAAACACCACCTACCTCAGAGGGCCGAACAGTGCGCGGTAAAGGCTTTGGGTGGCACACAACAAGAAATGAGGAATACCCCTGTGGAAAGCGCTAAACAAGAAAAATCGGCAACACCGCTACAAGGCCTGAGCAAACCTGGCTTGCTTGACCGCTTCTTCAAGCTGACCGAACACCGCACTAGCCTCAAAACCGAGGTGATTGCCGGCATCACCACGTTCTTTACCATGGTTTACATCATCTTCGTTAACCCCAGCATCATGGCAATCGCCGGGGTTGATCAGGGGGCCGCGTTTGTCGCGACCTGCGTTGGCGCGGCCCTAGGCTGTTTCCTGATGGGCCTCTACGCCAACTGGCCAGTCGGCCTGGCGCCCGGCATGGGCTTGAACGCGTTTTTTACCTTCACTGTCGTCGGCGACATGGGCTACAGCTGGGAAACCGCCCTCGGTGCAGTATTTCTTTCCGGCATCCTGTTTATGATCATGAGCCTGTCGCGCATTCGTGAATGGCTGCTCAATAGCATCCCCATGAGCCTACGCTTTGCCATGGGCGCTGGGGTTGGTTTGTTCCTCGGGCTGATTGGCTTGAAAACCGCCGGGATCGTTGTCGACAGCCAGGCCACGTTGCTGACCATGGGCAGCTTTGCCAATCCGAATGCACTGCTGGCCGCCATCTGCTTCCTGCTGATTGCGGTCTTAAGTCACCGCAATGTGTTCGGCGCGATCTTGTTCAGCATGCTGGCGGTTACGGGGATTGGCATGGCCATGGGTATGGTTGAGTACACCGGCCTGGTTTCGATGCCGCCAAGCTTGGCACCAACCTTCCTGGCGATGGATATTGCCGGCGCGTTCCAGATTTCGATGATCAGCGTGGTGCTGTCGTTCCTCTTCGTGAACATGTTCGACACGGCCGGTACCCTGATGGGCGTTGCTCACCGCGCCAATCTGGTCGATGAAGACGGCAAGATTCAGAACCTCTCGCAGGCGTTGAAAGCCGACAGTACCTCCAGCGTGATCGGCTCTCTGGTGGGTTGCCCGCCCGTCACCAGTTATGTGGAAAGTGCTGCCGGCGTAGCCGCGGGTGGCCGTACCGGGCTGACGGCGGTAACGGTTGGTGTGCTGTTTCTGGCGGCGATGTTCTTCGCGCCACTGGCCGGCATGATCCCCGCCTATGCCACCGCTGGCGCGCTGATTTATGTGGCCATGCTGATGATGAGCGGGATGGCGCACATCGACTGGAAAGACAGCACCGATAGCATTCCCGCGATCGTTACCGTGGTGATGATGCCGCTGACCTTCTCTATTGCTAACGGTATTGCCCTGGGCTTCCTGACCTATGCAACACTGAAGCTGCTAACCGGTCAGCGCGATAAAGTGTCAGTCAGCCTGTATGTGCTGTGCATCATCTTTATTGCCAAGTTCGCCTTCCTCTAAGGCTCGCGGACTAACACCTAAGCCCCGGCAGCTTATGCTGGGGCTTTTATCATCTGGAGAATGGGGCATGAGCCTGGATACCTGGCTGTTGTTTGCAAGCACTGCACTGGTGGTGATTTTGATTCCAGGGCCGCTGTCGCTGCTAATGGTGAGTAACAGCTTGAACTATGGCCTGCGCCGCTCGGTGCCAGCGTTTATCGGCGGTGTATTGGCGTCGATCTGCCTGTTGAGCGCCTCGGCACTTGGCCTTGGTGCCCTACTGCTGGCCTCGGAGCAACTGTTTAGCGTGCTGAAACTACTCGGTGCGCTGTACCTGTTCTATCTCGCTTGGCAAAGCTGGCAAGCCTCACGCCAAACCGTTAAGCCTGTTGTAGCCGATGAGCAACCGGTCAACCCAAGTTATCGTGGCATGTTCTGGAAAGCCTTCGGGCTGGGGGCCAGTAACCCCAAGGATATTTTGTTCTTCGCGGCTCTCCTACCGCAGTTTCTCAGCGCTGAGCGCTCCCTGCTTAACCAGTTGCTGGTGATGATCGTCACTTGGGCGGTGCTGGATCTAGCCTGCAAGTTGCTCTATGCCCTGAGCGCCCAAGGTGCTGCGCGTTACCTGCGTTCGGGTAATGGCCAGGTATGGTTCAACCGTACCAGTGCTGCATTATTCGGTGGTGCAGGCGCTGCCTCGCTCCTCAGCCGCTAAGTACCGGTGCGGGCGAGTACGCTGAGGCGTCTTGCCTGCATCTAAGGCTGTTTACGATTTAGGCAAATTGCAGACGAAAAAAAGCCCGCAGTGTGGGCGGGCTAGGGACTCTTAAATTGAGTCAGAGGGTGACAAGCATTCGGTTCAGCTACCGCGGTAGGTGGAGTAGCTGTAAGGGGAAATCAGCAGCGGGACGTGGTAGTGCTCCTGCCCGGCATCAATGCCAAAACGCAGCACAACAACATCGAGAAAAGCCTGCTCGGGCAAGGCAACACCGCGCGCACGGTAGTAATCGCCGGCGTGAAAATGCAGCTGATACACACCGCTGCGGTAGTCATCACCCTGCAACACGGGGGCATCACAACGGCCGTCGTGGTTGGTGACAACGCTGTTGAGCAGTTCAAGCTGATTGCCTGCAACGCGATACAGCTCGATCTTCAGTTCGCTGCCAGGGCAACCATGGGCAGCATCCAGTACGTGTGTGGTCAATCGTCCCATCGCGTGTGGGCACCTGCGCAGACAAGCCAGCACAGACGCCACTCCTCCTCTACTTTATGGAATTCGGCAGATTTATCAGGCTAAGCAGCCTTGACTGAGCTGAAGCATAGCATGCAGAAAAACGAAAATAAGACAGTTTTATAAAAAACTGTACACAATATTATGCGTAGTCAATCTTTTAACCACCTCCTACGCGGTCAGCAGACAGGCTCTAAGCTATATAGGTGCTGCTTTTGTGCAGTAAGAGCTGGCGCACTGGACAGTTTTTACCTTTCGGCAAGATTTAGAAAAATAAGTGATTTTTAGATTTACAAGATGCAATGTGTTTTGTATACAATTACCCCATCACGGTCGCGCCATGCATTTATGCCTGCCCAATGACCGCCACACATAGCAAGAAGGAAGACTGCAGTGAGCGCTGACTACCCTCGCGACCTGATCGGTTACGCCAACAACCCGCCCCACCCGCACTGGCCCAATAATGCGCGCATCGCCCTGTCGTTTGTCCTCAACTATGAGGAAGGCGGCGAGCGCAATGTGCTGCATGGCGATAAAGAGTCCGAGGCGTTCCTGTCCGAGATGGTCTCTGCGCAGCCGCTGCAAGGCGCACGCAACATGAGCATGGAGTCGCTGTACGAATACGGCAGCCGCGCCGGCGTATGGCGCCTGCTCAGCCTGTTCCAGAAGCACAACATTCCGCTGACGATCTTTGCTGTGGCCATGGCCGCGCAGCGTCACCCGGACGTGATCAAGGCAATGGTTGCTGCCGGCTACGAGATTTGCAGCCACGGTTACCGCTGGATTGACTACCAGTACATGGACGAAGCGCAAGAGCGTGAGCACATGCACGAAGCCATCCGCATCCTGACTGAGCTGACCGGTGAGCGGCCGCTGGGCTGGTACACCGGCCGTACCGGCCCGAATACCCGCCGCCTAGTGCGTGAGGAAGGTGGCTTCCTGTATGACAGCGACACCTACGACGATGACCTGCCCTACTGGGACCCGGCCAGCACCGCGGCCAACCCGCACTTGGTGATCCCTTACACCCTGGACACCAACGACATGCGCTTTACCCAGGTGCAGGGGTTCAATACCGGCGACGATTTCTTTCAATACCTCAAAGATGCCTTCGATGTGCTCTACGCCGAAGGCGTTGCCGGCGCGCCGAAGATGCTCACCATCGGCATGCACTGCCGCTTACTCGGCCGCCCAGCTCGCCTGGCATCGCTGGCGCGGTTTATCGAATACGTGCAGAGCCACGAGCAAGTCTGGTGCGCCCGCCGTGTCGACATCGCCAAGCACTGGCATGCGACCCACCCCTTTAACGAGCAGGCTAGCAAGGAGCTCTCGCAATGAACCGTTTTCAAACCCTGACCCCGTCGCAACTCAGCCGGGAAGAATTCGTCAGCGTATTTGCCGACATCTATGAGCATTCACCCTGGGTCGCCGAAAAAGCCTATGACCTGGGCCTGGATGACAGCATCAACGAAATCGACGGCTTGCATCAGCGCATGGCCGACCTGCTGCTCAGTGCCAGCCATGCTGACCAACTGGCCCTGATCAATGCTCACCCGGACCTCGCTGGCAAAGCCGCAGTACAAGGTGAATTGACCGCCTCGTCGACATCAGAACAGGCCGGCGCGGGCATCCATGAATGCACCGCCGAGGAGTTTGTCCGCTTCACCACGCTGAATGATGCTTACAAAGCCAAGTTCGGTTTCCCCTTCATCATGGCGGTGAAAGGCAGCAATCGGCACCAGATTTTGGCGGCATTCGAGGAGCGTATTCATAACTCCCCAGAGCAAGAGTTCGCCTGTGCCCTGGCTGAGATCAACAAGATCGCGCTGTTCCGTCTGCAACAGCTGTAAACCGCAGAGGTCCTGCGCGTAGTCGAGTAAGCACCGTCGGACTCTGGTGCCGGTCTAGTGACGTTAATCACGCCGGCGGCCCCGCCGACATAAAGCCCACGTCTGGCAACAGGCATGGTTTATACGCAACCGATAAGAAGACCCACATGCGCAATTTGATCATTGAGCCATTAAGCAAAGAAGCGTTCGCCCCCTTTGGTGATGTCATCGAAACCGAAGGCAGCGAATTTTTCATGATCAACAATGGCTCGACTCGCCGCTATCACAAACTGGCTACGGTCGAGACCGCACAGCCAGACGATAAGGCGATCATCAGCATTTTCAGTGCCGAACAAGTGCCGATGCCATTGACTGTGCGCATGCTGGAGCGACATCCGCAGGGCAGCCAAGCGTTTATACCGCTGCTCGGCAACCCCTTTCTGATCGTGGTCGCGCCCGCTGGCGATGCACCTGTATCAGGGTTAGTCCGTGCCTTCCGTAGTAATGGTCGGCAAGGCGTCAATTACCATCGCGGCGTTTGGCACCACCCGGTGCTGACGATCGAAAAGCGGGATGACTTCCTGGTGGTTGATCGCAGTGGTTCTGGTAACAACTGCGATGAGCATTTCTTCACCGACGACGAGCAACTGCTCCTCGCCCCCCACCAATAAGAGAAGCCCAGACGCCGGCGTGTCGGCACTGGGAAAGAGGTACTGATTGTGGAAGCACATTTGACTGAGTGGCTCAACCTGAGCATTCGCTGGATCCATATGATCACCGGCGTGGCATGGATCGGCGCATCCTTTTATTTCGTCTGGCTGGAAAACAACTTAAACCGCAGCAACCCGAGGGACGGCCTGTCCGGCGACTTATGGGCGATCCACGGTGGCGGTATCTACCACCTGGAAAAATACAAACTGGCACCGCCTAAAATGCCGGAGAACCTGCACTGGTTCAAATGGGAAGCCTATTTCACTTGGCTGTCGGGCGTGGCCCTGATGCTGGTGGTTTACTACCTCAACCCTAGCTTGTACCTGGTCAAGCCTGGCGTTGATCTGGCGCCGGAAATGGCCATTGTCATCGGCTTCGGTTCGATGATTTGCGGCTATGTGGCATACCACTTCCTGTGTGACTCGGCTTTGGGCAAGCGCCCTGCACTGCTCGGTGCCGTGCTGTTCGTGCTGATCATCGCGGCCGCCTATGGCTTTAGCCAGATCTTCAGCGGCCGCGCCGCCTACATCCATGTTGGCGCCATTATCGGCACCATCATGGTCGGCAACGTGTTCTTCACCATCATGCCGGCACAGCGCGCACTGGTTAAGGCCATTGAAGACGGCACCACGCCTGACCCAACCCTGCCAGCCAAGGGTCTGCTGCGTTCGCGCCACAACAACTACTTCACCCTGCCAGTGCTGTTCATCATGATCAGCAACCACTTCCCGAGCACCTACGGCAGCCAGTACAACTGGTTGATCCTGGCTGGCATCGCGATTCTGGCGGTATTGGTGCGTCACTACTTCAACACCCGTCACGACAGCAGCAAGTACATCTGGACCCTGCCAGCTGCAGCACTGGGCATGATCTGCCTGGCGTATGTCACAGGCCCGAGCCCGAAACCGGCAACACCAGCAGCCCCTAAAGCAGCAGTTGTTAGCCCAGTTCAAGACGGCAGCCAGGCAGCGCCAGTAGAGGCTTCCACAGCCAGCGCGGCGGCTCCTGCGGTCGATTCGGCTAGCACTGCTGTCAGCGATGACTTTGCCAAGGTTTACAGCGTGATTCAGGAGCGCTGCACGGTGTGCCACTCGGCAACCCCGAGCAGCCCGATGTTCAGCGCGGCCCCACTGGGTTTTATGCTCGACACACCGGAGCAGATCAAACTGCAAGTAGGCAAGATTCACGCACAGAGTGTCGCATCGCAAATTATGCCGCTGGGTAACATCACTCAGATTACTCAGGAAGAGCGTGACCTGATTGGTGCCTGGATCGATAAGGGCGCACAGATCAACTAAGCAACACCCCGATGCCGCAGCCTAAAGGTTGCGGCATTTTTTTGTGTCCAATCTGGCCTCGCGCCAGGTGCAACATTGCAACTCCAGTGCCCTGCACTTAATCAGGGCAGTGAACAGCGACTTACAAAAACAAAAGCGCCTGAGGTTTTTGCATGAACCAGCTGAACCCCCAACCGACCGCTGTGTCGGCGGTTGATCAACGCCTGCCGTTTCTGCAGATGATTATGGTGAGCATCCAGCATGTGTTGTTGATGTATGGCGGCGCCGTAGCGGTACCCTTAATCATTGGTGAGGCCGTTGGCCTGTCCCGTGAAGAAGTCGCTTTTCTGATTACCGCCGACCTGCTGGTGGCCGGTGTTGCCACGCTAGTGCAATCGCTGGGCTTCGGCCCGGCGGGCATTCGTATGCCGGTGATGATGGGCGCCAGTTTTGCCGCCGTTGGCAGTATGGTGGCGATGGCCGGCTCGCCGGGTATCGGCCTACCAGGGATCTTCGGCGCGACCATCGCCGCGGGTTTTTTCGGCATGCTGATTGCGCCCTTTATGTCGCGCATCGTGCATTTCTTTCCACCGCTGGTAACCGGTACGGTGATTACCTCCATCGGTTTATCGCTGTTTCCGGTTGCGCTCAACTGGGCCGGCGGTGGCAGTGTCGCCACTGAGTTTGGTGCCTTGCAGTACCTGGCCATTGCTGCTCTGGTGCTGATGATCATCTTGCTGATCAACCGCTTCCTGCGTGGCTTCTGGGTCAATGTCTCAGTGCTGATCGGCATGCTCATCGGCTATATGGTCGCGGGCGGCATGGGGATGGTTGATCTCAGCGGCCTGGAGCAAAGCGCCTGGCTGGCCGTGGTCAAACCGATGCACTTCGGCATGCCTGAGTTTCATTTGGCACCGATTCTCTCCATGTGCCTGGTTGTGGTGATTATCTTCGTCGAGTCCACCGGGATGTTTATCGCCCTGGGCCAGGTGACAGGTAAAGAGATCACCCCTGAAATGCTCCGTCGTGGGCTGATGTGTGATGCCGGCGCCTCGTTCTTCGCGGGTTTCTTCAACACCTTCACCCACTCATCCTTTGCCCAGAACATTGGCCTGGTGCAGATGACGGGTGTGCGCAGCCGTTATGTCACGGCCGCCGCCGGGTTCTTGCTGATTGGTTTGAGCCTGCTGCCCAAAGCCGCCTACCTGGTGGCCTCGATCCCTCCTGCTGTACTGGGTGGTGCGGGCATTGCCATGTTTGGCATGGTGGCTGCTACGGGCATCAAGATTCTGCAAGAGGCGGATATTGCCGACCGTCGCAACCAGTTGCTGGTGGCGGTGAGTATTGGCATGGGCCTGGCGCCGATTGTGCGGCCGGAGTTTTTCGCGCACATGCCGCTGTGGTTAGAACCCATCACGCACAGCGGTATCGCCTTGGCGACCATCAGCGCCGTGCTACTCAACCTGCTCTTCAACATCCTCGGCGGGCCGGAACGCGCCGCGTTGCTAAACCCTCACCCGCACCACTAACCCCCTCGTTTGTAGGCAACCACAGCCCGGTTTTCCGGGCTGTTTGCTATGCGCAGATAGTGCCAACCCATACCGATAAACCAACCACGTCATGAGCACTAACTGTGCACGCGACTACCTGACTGCCGATTCATTTTATGTGCACAATCATTAAATAAATTGTTTTCTCATGTGTACACAGGTTGCTATAGTCGAACCACTCTGAGCGTGCGGACACTGTTTTCGCCTCCAGAGCGGAGGCGCCGTGAAGCCTCGCCAAGCCCATGACCATATAAAAACAACTGGCAGGCTCAAATATGACCACGACTAGTACCCCTAGCGCCGCAGCGCCGTCTGCTGGCAGCAACGACCTGATCTACCAGCTGGATGATCGCCCCTCCTTTGGCCCCGCCCTCTTTGCTGCGCTGCAACACGTGCTAGCGAGCTTCGTTGGCGTCATCACCCCCACCCTGATTGTCGGAAGCGTGCTTGGCCTAGGTGCCTACGTGCCCTACCTGGTGAGCATGGCGTTGTTTGTGTCGGGCCTCGGCACCTTCGTCCAGGCCAAGCGTATTGGCCCGATTGGCTCCGGCCTGTTGTGCTTGCAGGGCACCAGCTTCGCCTTTTTGAGTGCGATTCTCAGTGCGGGGATGATCGTCAAATCCCGCGGCGGTAGCCCCGAGGAAATTCTCTCGACCTTATTTGGCGTGTGCTTCTGCGCGGCCTTCGTGGAAATCGCCTTTAGCCAGGTGATGACCAAGTTGCGCAAAATCGTGACCCCGGTGGTGACCGGCACCATTATTTGCCTGATTGGCTTGTCGCTGATCAAAGTGGCCATGACCGACATCGCCGGCGGCTACGGCGCGCCAGACCTGGGGGCCTTGCATCACCTGGGGCTGGCGGCGCTGGTATTGTGCACAATCATCATTCTTAACCGTTTCAAATCGCAGGTGGTGCGCCTCTCGGCGGTGATTGTCGGTTTGGCTCTTGGTTTCGTCGTAGCCTGGTACACCGGCCGCGTCGACTTCGCCAATATGGCGGATGTGCCGCTGGTCAGCGTACCGGTGCCCTTCAAGTTCGGCTTCAGCTTCGACTGGCTGGCGTTTGTACCCATCGCCGTTATCTTCCTGATCACACCGCTGGAAACCGCCGGCGACCTGACGGCCAACTCGATCATTTCCAAGCAGCCGGTACAAGGCCCGCTGTATCTACGACGGATCAAGTCCGGCGTACTGGCTGATGGCTGCAACTCGGCAATGGCAGCGGTCTTCAACAGCCTGCCGATGACCACCTTTAGCCAGAACAATGGAGTGATCCAACTTACCGGTGTTGCCAGTCGTCACGTGGGCTATTACATCGCGGGTATCTTCGTCCTGCTGGGCTTGTTCCCCGCCCTCGGCGCCGTGCTGCAACTGATGCCCAAGCCCGTACTCGGCGGTGCCACACTGATCATGTTCGGCACGGTCGCGGTGGCCGGCATCCGCATTCTGGCTGAAGCGGGCCTGCATCGTCGCAACGTATTGATCGTGGCCATTTCCCTCGGGCTCGGCCTGGGCGTGGCTGCGGTACCGGGCGTGCTGTCGCAGATGCCGGACTTCCTGAAGAACATCTTCGGCTCGCCGATCACCATCGGTGCCCTGAGCGCCATCCTGCTCAACGTGTTCCTACCCGAAGAAGACGCTCCGCAAGAAGACAATCTCTACGACCCCGAAGCGCATCTGCACACGGTGCTGCAGAACCCGCATAACGATGAGCATGAACCGCTTGCGCATGCCCTGCGCGACCACGCGGGCCGCGCTCACAACGCCGGCTGAGCGACTTAGTTCGCACCAGACACACCCGGCGGCTCGCTGCCGGGTGCAGAGAAACGATGCACGTCCCAATAATAAGGAAAACCGCATGAACTCAACGTATCTAGCCCGCGTAATCGCGCTGTCTGCCGGTATTGTCGGCTGTCAGCAGGCGGTCGCCGCTGACGCCCTGCTTTGGCAGAACAACAGCCTTTCTTACCTGTACGGCGAAAAATTCAACAGAGGTCAACGTAACGGCGAGCAGCAGAAGACCCAAACCACCTTCACTGCCGAACATGCCAGTGGCTGGGTGTGGGGCGATGTATTCGGTTTTGCCGACTACGTGCTGGCCGATAACGAGCAGTCGCGCCGGGGCGATTTCAACCACGAGAAAGACAACTTTTATTACGTCGAGTTTTCACCACGCGTGAGCCTCAGCTGGTTGAGTGGTCAGAAGCTTGCTGCGGGTCCGTTGAAGGATGTCTACGCCGCCTTTACCTATGAGAAAGGCAATGGCGGCGCGGGTACAGAAAACTACCTGTACGGCATCGGCTCGGCCTGGAACGTCCCAGGCTTTGCTTACTTCAATGCCAACCTGTACCGGGTTAAAGCCAACAACAACGTCTACTTCGACCGTGCTCGTGGCAACCACAACGCACACACTTACCAACTGACCCTCTCTGGCGCCGTGCCCTTCGCTGTCGGTGATCAGGACTTCCTGGTTGATGGTTTTATTGACTGGCGCGCCGGAACCTCGACCTCCAACACCCGCACCTCGGTCGGCTCTTCGATTCAGGTTAAATGGGATGCGGGCAAAGCCTTGTTTGGCGAGGGCCGTAAGCTGTACGTCGGTACCGAGGTCAATATGTGGCGCAATCGCTATGGCGCCAAGCCGCTTGATGGCTCCGGTCATGGGTTCAATCAAACCGCATTCCAGGCGCTGGTGAAGTACCACTTCTAAGCGCGTAAAGCGGGTTGCCGGGTAGGCGGCAACCTGAACAAAAAGGGGATGGCATAACAGCCATCCCCTTTTTTATTGTGCGGCTCGAACGTTCAGCGAGCCGACCTGCGTCAAACGCCGCGAGAGGATCAATCAGGCAGCTTGATTAGGCAGCAACACGCTGGCCTATAACATCCCATAGTGGTTGTGGGTGATGCCCTGGCGCATTAGATTAGCTAATTATGTTAGGCACCCATCATAAGCAGAAGGGATAAACATGGCGCTTACTGACCAGTCCACCCGTATCCGCGAAGGCGAAGAACTCGACGCCGCGGTCATCGACCAGTATCTCAAGGCGCATATCCCAGGCCTCACCGGCGAACCACGCATCAGCCAGTTCCCGGGTGGGGCGTCGAACCTGACCTACCTGATCGAATACCCAAACCAGGAGCTTGTGCTGCGTCGCCCGCCGTTTGGCCACAAGGCCAAATCCGCCCACGATATGGGCCGCGAGTACCGCATCCTCAATCAGCTCAACGCCGGTTTCCCCTACTGCCCGAAAGCCTATGTGCACTGCACGGACGAGTCGCTGATCGGCGGTGAGTTTTATGTGATGGAACGGGTCAACGGCATCATCCTGCGTTCCGAGATGCCGGCTGAGCTGAACTTCAGCGAAGAGCAAACCCGCAACCTGTGCAAAAGTTTTATCGACAAGATGGTTGAACTGCACAACGTCGACTATCAGGCCTGCGGTCTGGGCGACCTGGGCAAGCCCGAGGGCTATGTGCAGCGGCAAATCAGCGGTTGGAGTGACCGCTACGACAAAGCCCTGACGCCTGATGCGCCGCTGTGGGAGCCGGTCAAGGCCTGGCTCAAGGACAAGATGCCCACCGATCACTACAAGCCCGGCATCGTGCACAACGACTACCGCTTCGATAACGTGATTCTCAACCCGCAAAACCCGAGTGAGATTATCGGTGTGCTGGACTGGGAGCTGACCACCATTGGCGATCCGCTGATGGACCTGGGCAACACCCTCGCCTACTGGATCGAAGCCGCCGACCCGGCCCCGGTGCAACTAATGCGCCGCCAGCCGAGCAATGCGCCGGGCATGCTGACTCGCCAGCAGTTTGCCGACTACTACGCCGAACGCTCAGGCATCGAGATCAAAAGCATCGACTTCTACTACACCTATGGCCTGTTCCGTCTGGCCGGCATTGTGCAGCAAATTTACTACCGCTACTTCCATGGCCAGACGCAGGACAAACGCTTCGCGCAGTTCATTCACATGAACAAACTGCTGGAGCAAATGAGCCTGCAGGTCATCCATAAATCGCAGCTGTAAACGGCCGAACAGGCCTTTTAATAAGAAGGGAAAAGCGCATGTCCAAAACTCATCTGTTCGACCTCGACGGCAAGATCGCCTTTGTCTCCGGTGCCAGCCGTGGTATCGGCGAAGCCATAGCCAAGCTGCTGGCGCAACAAGGCGCCCATGTGATTGTCTCCAGCCGCAAAATCGACGACTGCCAGAAAGTGGCTGACGCGATCATCGCCGATGGCGGCAAGGCTACAGCCGTGGCTTGCCACATTGGTGAAATGGAGCAAATCACCAACGTCTTCGCGCACATCAAGGAGCAGTTCGGCCGTCTCGACATTCTGGTGAACAACGCCGCCACCAACCCGCAGTTCTGCAACGTACTGGACACCGACCTGGGCGCATTCCAGAAGACCGTCGATGTGAATATTCGCGGCTACTACTTTATGTCCATCGAGGGCGGCAAGCTGATGAAAGCCAACGGTGGCGGCAGCATCATCAACGTGGCCTCGATCAATGGCGTTTCGCCGGGCGAGTTCCAGGGCATCTACTCGGTGACCAAGGCCGCGGTGATCAGCATGACCAAGGTTTTCGCCAAGGAATGTGCGCAGTTTGGTATCCGCTGCAACGCCCTGCTGCCGGGCCTGACTGACACCAAGTTCGCCTCGGCACTGGTGAAGAACGACGCCATTCTCAACCTCGCCCTGCAGCGTATTCCACTCAAGCGCGTAGCCGACCCGAGCGAAATGGCCGGCGCGGTGCTGTACCTGGCGAGCGATGCGTCCAGCTACACCACAGGCGTAGCGCTAAATGTCGATGGCGGTTTCCTCTCCTGAGGATTCAGCGGCCAACACCTCACCAGAGGGGCTAGTGCCTTTTAGATAAGCACTATGGCTTGACCTTTTGGCGTAACAAATCAGAATCCGCTGCCTGTGTTGGCAGCGGATTTTTTATGCGTGCCGTTCTGACAATGATGCATGGCGGGCCTATGGTGTGTGCTGTTCACGTCGAAAGGTGCGCTGCGTTGGCGTGATCCGCTTTGTCGCGCGACCTAATGATCCTCGCGCCCACAGGTTTAAGCCTAAATTGATACCGTAGACATAAGGTCCCGCATGCCGCGCTCAACTCAATTCTCTCTGGTGATCCTGCCAATCCTGTTGCTATTGGTCGCCATGACATCGATCCAGAGCGGCGCCTCCCTGGCTAAAGGCCTGTTCCCGGAAATCGGCGCAACCGGCACCACCGCCCTGCGACTGGGGCTGGGCGCACTGATTCTCTGCGTACTGATGCGCCCCTGGCAAGCGCAGCTGACCTTGAAGTCCTGCCGTTCGCTGCTGGCCTACGGGCTGTCGCTGGGCGGCATGAACCTGCTGTTCTACCTCTCGCTGAAAACCATCCCGCTGGGTATCGCCGTCGCCCTGGAATTTACTGGGCCACTGGGGTTGGCCCTGCTGTCGTCACGCCGCCTGCTGGACTTTGTTTGGGTCGCCCTGGCTGTTTTCGGCCTCTGGCTGCTTTTGCCCAGTGGCCTAAACCAGGTGGCACTTGACCCCGTGGGCATGGCCCTGGCTTTGGCAGCGGGGCTGTGCTGGGCGCTGTATATCGTCTTCGGGCAAAAAGCCGGGGCCGAGCACGGCAAACAGACCGTGGCTCTGGGCACCATCGTCGCGGCGCTGCTGGTGTTCCCGATTGGCCTGTGGCAGGCCGGCAGCAGTATGTTTTCTGTCGACCTTCTGCCGGTTGCCCTCGGCGTGGCGGTGCTGTCTTCAGCCCTGCCTTACAGCCTGGAGATGGTCGCCCTGACCCGCTTGCCAGCCCGCACCTTCAGCATCTTGATGAGCATGGAGCCGGCTATCGCCGCGTTCTCTGGGCTGTTGTTTCTCAGCGAGCGCCTGACGCTCACCCAATGGCTGGCGATCAGCGCCATTATCTTGGCCTCAGCCGGCGCCGCGGCGACCATCAAGCCGCAAGCCAAAGCGCTTTAGACCAGCCGGGCGCCGGTTTGGCTACCGCATAACGTGGTGAATGTGCAGCAGCTACGGCTAAAGCAGCCACTCGATCGGTAGCCAACTCAACAGTTTGACCCCGGCGCGTTGCCAAAAGCCGGTCCCAGGCTCTTTATCCAGGCGCTCAACCTGCTCGCCCCGCTGCTCTAGCCAATACACCTGGCCATCCTCCGACAACTGCACCTGATAGGCACTTTGCAGCAGCCCCTCGTCAAATACGCCCTGGATCTGCTGGGCGAACTTGGGGCTCTGAATCACAAAGCCCAGCTCGGTATTAAGGCTTACCGAGCGCGGGTCAAAGTTGAAAGAACCGACAAACATCTGCTTGCCGTCCACGGCAAACGTCTTGGCGTGCAGGCTGGAGCCGGAGCTGCCAAAGGGGCCGGCTTTTCCCCGAGGTTTTGCTGTTGGCGAATCGCGGCGCATTTCGAACAGTTCGATGCCGGCTTCGAGCAATGCCTTGCGGCGCTTGGCGTACCCCGAATGCACAGCCGTGACATCCGTGGCCTCCAGCGCATTGGTCAAAATACGCACGCTCACGCCCTGCTCCGTCAGCTCGGTAAAGGCTTTAACGCCAGCGGCTGTGGGCACGAAATACGGCGATACCAACTCAACATGCTGCTGGGGTTGACCAAGAATCACCGCCAACTGTTTGCTCAGTAAGCCTTGATCAACAGCCTGCCCCAGGCCCTTGGCCGGGTCATCGCTGACGATAGTCGCGGGCGCCCACTCCATCGGTAACTGACCGTCCACCAGTTGCTGAATAAACGGCAATTGGCGCAAGGCCTGCAAATACTGTGCGGCGGCGGGGTTCTGCTCGACCCGGCTGGAGCGCGCGTGCAACTGCTGCAGACGCTCAGGCGGAGCCGCAGGCAAAAAACCGGAGACAGGGTAAGCACTGGCGCTCGCCCAATAGCGGTCAAAATCATTCGAGGTGGCCTGCACCACCGGGCCGATGGCCAGCACATCGAGGTCAGCGAACACCACGCCATCGCTGGCGCCGAAATACTCATCGCCGATATTGCGCCCACCGACAATGGTGGCGCTGTTGTCGGCCGTCAGCGATTTGTTGTGCATGCGCCGATTGGCACGGGAAAAGTGCGTGATAAACCCCAAAGACTTAGGGCTGCGCAGCGAAAAGGGATTGAACAGACGCACTTCAATCAGCGGATGACTGTCCAGCGCCGCCAGCCATGAGTCGAGCCCCGATGTGCCGTTGTCATCGAGCAGCAGGCGAACACGCACACCCCGCAGCGCGGCAGCGTGCAGTTCTTCGAGTAACAAGGTTCCGGTGATGTCATCGCGCCAGATGTAGTACTGCACATCCAGCGTTTTCTCGGCGGTGTGGCTGAGCAGTGCACGGGCTGCGAACGCATCCTGCGGGTCGGCCAAGGCATAAAACCCACTCAAATCACCGCGCTGCTCCAACACCGGTGTGATGCCGCGGCCCAAGGTCGTCTGCGCCGCCTGCTCGGGCGCTAGGGCAAAGGATGCCGGCCGGCCTTCCAAGGTTGGCAAGCTGCAGCCGCCCAGCAAGAGCGATATGCCTAGCGTGGCCGCTGCGCTGCAGCGTTTTGTCATCCTGGCCATCGTAGCGTCCTCAGCGTAAATCCAGTTCTGCAGCCTACCGAACTAGGCGGCAGGATGAAATCGTGCCGCCTAGTGAGCGCGTATTAAGCCTCAGCTTCATGGTTGAACTGCAGCTCCGCCAGGCGCGCATACAGCGGGCTGCTGGTTACCAGCTCGTTATGGCTGCCAATGGCCGCCAGCTTGCCGTGCTCAATCACCGCGATGCGGTCGGCGCTTTTTACCGTGGCCAGACGGTGGGCGATCACCAGCGTGGTGCGCCCCTGCATCAGCAGCGGCAGCGCTTGCTGGATCAGGTATTCACTTTCTGCATCCAGTGCGCTGGTGGCTTCATCCAGCAGCAGAATCGGCGCGTCCACCAGCAGCGCACGGGCAATCGCCAAACGCTGACGCTGGCCACCAGAAAGCCCCAATCCGGCATCACCCAGGTGGGTTTGGTAGCCGTCCGGAAGTTTCATGATAAAGCCGTGGGCATTCGCGGCTTTGGCGGCGGCTTGCACTTCAGCCAGCGTCGCGTCTGTGCGGCCGTAGCGGATATTGTCCTCGACGCTGCCGAAGAACAGCGCTGGGTTTTGTGACACCAGGGCAAAGCTACGGCGCAGGTCGGCGGGATCCAGCTGCTTGATCGGCTGACCATCAATCAGAATCCGCCCCTCTTGCGGATCGAAAAACCGCAACAGCAAATCAAACAACGTGGACTTGCCTGCCCCAGACGGACCAACCAGGGCCAGGGTTTCTCCCGGTGCGACGTCCAGGTCAATACCGTCAATGGCGAAGCTGTCGGGGCGCGAGGGATAAGCAAAGCGCAGCCCTTGCAGCTCAATACGGCCCTGCACCGGCTGAGCCAGCTGCACGCCATCAACGGCAGGCGGGGTGATTTCATTGCGTGCCTGGAGCAACTCGGCAATCCGTTCGGCAGCACCGGCGGCCCTTTGCAGCTCGCCGATCACTTCACTGAGGGTGCCGAAGGCCGAGCCGACAATCAGGCTGTAAAACACGAAGGCGGCCAGCTCACCGCCGGAAATCCGCCCGGCAATCACGTCCATGCCGCCGACCCAGAGCATCACCCCCACCGCGCCCAATACCAGCACGATGACCACAGTAATCAGCCAGGCACGCTGGGCAATGCGTTTACGGGCTGTGTCGAAGGCGGCCTCGGCGGACAGGCCAAAGCGCCGCTTATCTTCCGCTTGGTGGTTGTAGGCCTGCACGGTTTTGATTTGCCCGAGCACTTCGCCCACATAGCTGCCGACATCGGCGACGCGGTCCTGGCTCTGCCGCGAGAGCGCACGCACGCGGCGGCCAAAAATCAGAATCGGCGCCACCACCAGGGGCAAGGCCATCAGCACGATGCCGCTGAGTTTGGCGTTGGTCACCACCAGCAAGACACTGCCGCCAATCAGCATGATCAGGTTACGCAGCGCCATCGACAGTGAGGAGCCAATCACCGATTGCAGCAGCGTGGTGTCGGCGGTTAAGCGCGACTGAATCTCTGAGCTGCGGTTGCTCTCATAAAAGCCTGGGTGCAGCTCGATCAGGTGATTGAAGACGCGCTTACGGATATCGGCGACAAAGCGCTCACCGATCCACGACACCAGGTAAAAGCGCGTAAACGTGCCAATGGCCAAGGCCAACACCAGCACAAAAAACAGCCCGATGGAGTGCTGCAAAGCGGCCGGCGACTGGGTTGCCAGCCCCTGATCCACCAGCAGTTTGATGCCCTGCCCCATAGACAGGGTGATCGCGGCCGTGAACATCAGCGCCAGTAAGGCACCGAGCACGCGCCCACGGTACGGCGCGATAAAGCGCCAAGCCATGCGTAAGGCCGTGCGCTGACGGGAAGACAGAATAGAGGGCATAGACACTCACTGCGGGCGCTGACGCCGATTAGACAAGGACACGCATAGCGTTTAAGCCAGCCCACAGAGGACGTGGCCACACCGCGAATTAGACGCTTATAACAGAAGATGGGGCCGGGTCAGAGCCGCATCAAGCAACAGCGACCCTCAGTCATGCAGAAAACGTCGAGCTTGCTCAGCGCTGGGCAGCAGGCAGGTGTCATAGCGCCCGAATAACCGATACCGGTTACGGGCAATGCGCTCGTAACAGGCGTTACGTAACGCCCGCGGAATCAGCCGTAACCAGGCCAGCAAGCGCCAATAACCGGGGAGTTGGCCGACGATGCGCAGCAATGCATCGGTGCGCAGGTACAACACGCCAGACTCGACATAGACCATGCTCCCAAACCGCTCGGTGGGCAGCGCAAACCAGCGCAACAGCGCCTGCCCTTCAGCGGACTGCACACTCGCCAGACGAAACTGTTGCTGCGGATCATGGCGAATTAAAAACTTCACCCAGCCATTGCACAGCTTGCACACGCCATCAAACAGCACCACTCGTTCGCCGTTCTGGATGGACGGTGGCGGCACTTGATCGGTCATGTTCACCTCAGCCGATTACTGCAGCGGTTACAGCCCCACCGGGTAGAGCAGCTCTTCCTTATAGCCTGCCCATACGCGCACCACATCGGGGAAAGCCGCATCCAATTGCACGTCGCCACTGTCCACCAACAACGGCCGGCCTTCGAGCGTGCCGAGCTTGCGCTTGGTGGCGACTACCCGCAGGTGCTCAAGGCCGATGGCACGTAACACCCGCGGGCTGATCTGCTGATTACCCCGGCCGATGATATGGCCCTGCCCGCCAATGGCCGTGACCAACAGACGTGTTGGATGGCCATTAACCAGTTCAAACAGTTGCGCCTCGGTTACATCGCTGGCCAGTAGCTGACCGTTCTCGATCACATCCACGCCAAGTAGCGTGGTGGTCAAACCGAGGTTCTGCGCTAGACCGTGCAGGGTCGAGCCCGGGCCGAACACATAGCGCACATCGCTTTCCCAGCTGTCCTGCAGCCAATCTGCCAGGTCGCCGAGCACCAGTTCTTCGGATTCCACTCCGCCCTGCTTGACCTGCTGCACATAGCCGCCTTCCTGCGGCACCGTCAGTTCGCCATACCAGCGCGCGGTCACCCGACCTTCACGCAAAGCGCTTTCATCAATATCGCGCACTTCACCGCTGCTCAAGCGCACCAGGCCGCCTTCGACCAAACGGGCAGTCAGTTCGCCAGCGGCGCGCGGGCTAATGGCATAAACGCCAGATTGAATCTTCACCCCGGCAGGGATCCCAAGTACCGGCTGGCCTTCACGCACGGCCGCGCAGATATCGCGCGCGGTGCCATCGCCACCGGCAAACAGAATCAGCGCCACGCCAGCGTCCTGCAGCAGCGCCACAGCCTGGTGGGTGTCAGCAGCGCTGCTCGTCTCGGCTGCCAGTTCACCGACCACACGGTGGGCAAAGCCCATCACAGTGAGCAAATCAGCCCCCATAGGCCCGGGGAATGTGACGAACTCCAGGCGCTCGCGCAGCGGCAACAACACCTCAAGGGCGGTTTGCGTACGCTGCGCAGACTTGGCCTCAACCCCCAAGGCCAAGGCCTGCATCGCCATACCGTCACTGCCCTTGAACCCAGCTGGGCCGCCCAGCCCCGCCAGGGGATTGATGATCAAGCCAATATGGAAAAGCCCCATAACTCCCTCATGTTCAATTGCTGCCGGCATTCTGGCACAGTACCTGCTATGGCTATTTAGCCCTGTGTCTTGCGCCAGCTTTATGCCGTCGCAAGTGTCATAGCGCCGTCATCTAACACTCATAAAATCGCGCTCATCGATGAGGAGACAACCCATGCACAGCACGCAACAGACACCACCAAAAACCGCGCCAGTGCCAGTTGGTGGCGCTGTCATCGACGAGCAGGGCCGGGAAGTTCCGATCACCGAAGAGATGATCCAGCAGGCCTGCAGCGCACTGGAAAAAGCCCAGCAGCAAGCGGCCAAGCGTAAGTAACCTACCCCTCAGGGCAGCATTCGCTGCCCTTTACTACAGCTGATTTAGCTTCGCCCCCAACGCCTGCACCAGGCTGCTCAACGCCGGGGCATTGCCTTGTATGCACACCTCTAGCCCGTCGATTTCCCGCCGCATCGGGTAGTGCTTGCGCAACCGGTCAAAAGCCAAGCGCCGAGCGCCTGCATCGCCCTGCAAGCTGCGCCGGAAATCCGCATCATCGCGGCGCGGGTCATACACGCTGCGGCAAATGCTGGCTAAGGTCCAGACCGGATCAGCGCTGGCATCGATGGTCAGACTCTTTAGCCAGGCGGCGGGCATCAGCTGCGCCAGTTCCACACTGGCTGCAACGCCCAAGTGCTGACACAGCGCCTGATAGATCTGCGCAGTGCCGCGCAGCTTGCCGTCCAGGCTATAGCCGCCGATATGTGGAGTGGCAATCTGGCACAACGCCGCCAGGTCAACATCCACCTGCGGTTCACCCTCCCAAACATCCAGCACCACCTGCAGATCAGCGCGCTGTACCAGCAACGTGCGCAAGGCCTGGTTATCCACCACGGCACCACGGCTGGCATTGATCAGCCAGCTGCCGGATTTGAGTGCGGCCAAACGGGCGCTATCAAACAGGTGGTGGGTCGGATGCTCGCCCGTGCGCTCAAGTGGCGTGTGCAGGCTGATCACATCACATTCATCGAGCACCTGCTGCAGGCTGACGTAATCTCCCACTTCCGCCGCCTGGCGTGGCGGATCGCACACCAACACATTCCAGCCCAGAGCGCGCAGCACCTTGATCAAGCGGCTGCCGACCTGGCCAGCACCGATCACGCCATAGGTCCGCGTCGCCAGCTCAACGCCCTGCTGCTCAGCCAGCAGCAACAGGCTGCCCAGCACATAGTCGACCACGCCACGGGCGTTACAGCCGGGCGCACTGGCCCAGGTGATGCCGGCCTGCTGGAAGTAATCGAGGTCGAGATGGTCGGTGCCGATGGTGCACGTACCGACAAATTTAACCGCCGTGCCTTGCAGCAAGGCACGGTCAAGCCGGGTCACCGAACGCACCAGCAGCAGGTCGGCCTCGGCAACAGCGGCGGCGTCAATGCTGCGGCCAGGCAGCCGGTGTATCTCACCGAAGCCGGCAAAGAACTCATCCAGCAGGGGGATATTTTCGTCGGCAACTATTCGCATGGCAGGGCTCCATCAATCAGTCGGGCATTCTACCCCGCCGAGGCAACTTGGCTAGGCTGTACAGGGTTGCCGCGCAGGTGAAATCACGCTTTCCTGACTGAGGCGTCAAGGCGTAGACTGCGCGGTTTTCTGCCCCATTTTCCGGATATTCGACATGCTCGCCCAAACCCGCCTGCAACGCACCCGCACTGAACTGTGCAGCCTGCTGAAGCTGGCAACGCCAATCATCATTGCCCAGTTGGCCAATACCGCCATGGGCTTCGTCGACACCGTGATGGCGGGACGGGTCAGCCCGCAGGATTTGGCCGCCGTGGCGCTGGGCAATTCGATCTGGATACCGGTGTTTCTGTTGATGACCGGCATTCTGCTGGCCACCACGCCGAAGGTCGCGCAACGCTTCGGTTCCGGCGCGCACACCGAGATTGGCCCCCTGGTGCGTCAGGCACTCTGGCTGGCGTTGGGTGTGGGCGTTGCCGCCGCGGTGATACTGTGGAACGCCGAATTTGTCCTGCGCCTTATGGATGTTGAACCGGCGCTGATCGAGCCCGCGATGGGCTACCTGCGTGCAGTGGGCTGCGGCTTCCCGGCGGTGGCGCTGTACCACGTGCTGCGCTGCTTCAGTGACGGTCTGGGGCATACCCGGCCAAGCATGGTCATTGGTCTGTGTGGCCTGGCGCTGAATATCCCGCTCAATTACATCTTCATTTACGGCAAGCTCGGTGTGCCGGCCATGGGCGGCGTCGGCTGCGGCTGGGCCACGGGCCTGGTAATGACGTTTATGTTTCTGAGCATGCTCTGGTGGGTGAAATGGGCGCCGTTCTACCAGCCGAGTAAAATTTTCAGCCATTTCGAATGGCCACAGTGGAAGGTACTCAAGCGCCTGCTCTCGGTGGGCCTGCCGATTGGTATTGCGGTGTTTGCCGAGTCGAGCATCTTTGCCGTGATCGCCCTGCTGATCGGCGGCCTGGGCGCAACAGTGGTGGCCGGGCACCAGATTGCCCTGAACTTCAGCTCCATGGTGTTTATGATCCCCTACTCCCTGGGCATGGCCGCCACAGTGCGCGTAGGCCAGGCGCTGGGCCGGGGTGAGCCACGGGAAGCGCGCTTTGCTGCGGGCGTGAGCATGGCCGCCGCACTGGGTTATGCCTGCCTGTCGGCCAGCCTGATGCTGCTGCTGCGCGAAGACATTGCGCAGATCTATACACCCGACACGACCGTGATCGCGGTGGCGACCACCCTGTTGGTGTATTCGGCGTTGTTCCAGTTTTCCGACGCTATTCAGGTGACCGCCGCCGGTGCGTTGCGCGGTTATCAGGACACCCGAGTAACGATGATCCTGACCCTGTTCGCCTATTGGGGTATCGGCTTGCCGGTGGGCTATGTGCTCGGGCTTACTGACTGGTTTGGCCAACCCACCGGGCCGAGCGGGCTCTGGCAAGGTCTAATCGTCGGCCTCACCTGTGCCGGCGGCATGCTCGCTTTGCGCCTGGCCGGCAGCGCGCGCAAACGCATTCGAGCCGCTAAGATGGCCTGATGAAAGCCCGCCTGCTGTTTCTGATCACTGCACTGTGCCTGTGCGCCTGCACGCCAACTGATGATGGTTTGGCGCTGCAGGCCGATTACCTGAAACGTTTGAGCAACGCACTGGATGTTGCTCCGCCGCTCAATATCGAAGCCGCCACGCCGGTGGATTATCGACTCCCAGCGCGCCGCGAGCGCCTTATAGACATCCCCGAACTGCGTATCAGCCTGCTCGAACTGCTGGTCGAGGCGCGTTACTGCCCGGTGCTGCAACAGCAGATCAGCCTGCGCAATAACAGCCTGGGTAAGCAACTGACGCCAAGCAGCCGGCTGGCCTATGAAGGCGACCTGCTGCGGGCCATCGACAGCTGCATTGACTACTTGCGCGATCAAGAACAACAGGAGCTGCGCGGCACCTTGGAACAGCTTGCTCAGGACAAACGCGCACAACTGGCGGGGGTATTCTGGAACGCCCTAAACGCCAGCCAGGAGGTTGAACGCTACCTGCGCTTCTCCAACCAAGCGCTGCCGACAAATGCCACTGAAGACGCTGCGGCGCTTGATGCCCTGACGCAGCTGGCCACTATTGGCAGCGCATTGCCCGCCGTATTACCGCCGAGCGCCGCGCAACTGGATCCGGTATTTTTTGCCCTGCACGCCAGTGATCAGGGCGGTCAGCTGATCACCAGCCTGGCCAGCCTGAGCCACAGCCTCAATCAAGCCAGCCAGATGCTGGAAAGTCGCCATCAGCAAAGGCCCATCTGCCCCACGGGCAAGGCCACAGCGCGCGGGCGGATTGTGCAGAACATCTTCATCAAGTATTACGCCGGCAGTCTGCAGCCCTACCTGGCGCTGGTGGACCAACGCGGGCAAGCCTGGAGTCAGAGCCTGCGCCAACTCAGCGAGGTGGCGCAGGTACCGCCCGCCACGCGCGGCTATCTGCAGCGCCTGAGCGCAGATGAGCACTCGTTGTGGGCGGATTTCCGGCTGGCGACAGCGCGGCATATGCGCAGCTGGCAAAATCTGCTCAACAGCTGTGGGCTGGCGCCTGGTCAGTCGGGATGGAATGGCAACGCCGCCAGCGCCGACCAGTAAGCCTCAGACAACAGCTCGCGGCCGGCGAGCAGATGCGCCAGATAGTCCTCACTGGGCAGCAAACCCTCTTCGCGAAAGGCCGGGTTGGCGATATACACCCACGCCGGCTGCACGCCATGTGCGGTGATAACCGGCAAACACTCACGGCTGTAATAGACCGGGGTGCCTTCAAAGTGATCCAGCTTGGCGATCTCGCCGGCGTCCCGCAGGCGATAAAGCACCCCTTCGACTTCGACCTGCCCTGCACGCGCGTGGCGAATATTGGCGTACGCCCGCCCTGGAGCACGGTCCATCGCGCGCTTGTTAAAACACAAGCCGTAACCCGGCAGACGGCCTGGCAGGGCCTCCAACACTGTGAGCCCGCGCGCCTGCATGCGCAGCGGGTTCATGTTCGAGCCATACGCGAAATACCAATCCATCAGTCGAGTTTCTTGCGAATCAGGTACAGATAGGTCGCGCCCTCTTCGGCTTGCTCGACCAGCTCATGGCCCAAGAACACGCAAAACTTGGGGATGTCGCGACGGGTCGAGGGGTCGGTGGCGATCACCTTGAGCAGACCGCCGGCCTGTAGGCTGCGAACTTTGTTGTGCAGCATCATCACCGGCTCCGGGCAGTTAAGCCCGGTGGCGTCGAGGGTGTCATCAGGAATGGCGGTGGATTGCAAAGACATCAATGGGCTCCAGTTGCAGGCCGCTATTTTGGCGCAACGTTACGCCAAAGGTCAGCAAATAGCGGGTTAAAAACAGTACAGCGGGTTTATTTACTCAGGCGACGCAGGTGGCAGGTGACCTCTTCGCGGTCGTGGTAGAGCTGCTTGCAGGCAATCGAGACCTTGAGCTTACGCTCGGCAAAGCCCTCTTCCAGACGTTGCAACAAGCGGCGTACTTCGGCGTAACGCTGCTTCATCGGTAACTTGAGGTTGACCACCGCTTCACGGCAGTGGCCTTCACCAATCCAGGCTTCCAGCAAGGCGGCGCTGCGCGCGGGCTTCTCGACAATGTCGCAGACCATCCAGTCCACCGGCTGCTTGGGTTTCCAGGTGAAGCCATCAACCATCAGGTGCTGCACCAACCCGGTATCCATCAGGCTTTCGGCCATTGGGCCGTTGTCGATGGCGGTGACCAGCATGCCGCGTTTGACCAGTTGATAGGTCCAGCCACCTGGTGCAGCCCCCAAATCAACCCCGGTCATGTCGCCCGACAGGCGCTCATCCCACTGCTCGCGGGGGATAAAGGTGTGCCAGGCCTCTTCCAGCTTGAGGGTCGAGCGACTCGGTGCCTCACGGGGGAACTTCAAGCGTGGAATGCCCATGGGCCACAACGCCGAATTATTCGTCTCGGCCATGCCGACAAACACCTCGCGGCCGCTCTTGAAGGTCAACAGCAGGCGCGGTTTGTGTGCATCCTCAACCAGCTTGCCGGCCTTGGTCAGGGCGTTGCGCAGCGGCGCCTCGAATTTTTTGCAGAAATTCGATAGTTCCTTGCCATCGTTGGTGTCCAGCACTTCCAGCCACAGGCTGCCAAACACCGGGAAACCGCTCAGGTGGCTGAGTAGCACGCTGATACGATCCAGCTCAGGCAGGTCGATAAACACACCTCGCGCCCATTGCCGCGGAAAAATCAGCTGATTGAAGCGAACCCCACGCATTAAACGCTCGGCGCCATCCTCTTCGGTGCAGATAAATTCAGCGCAAGCGGTACTCGGCTTGGCCTTGGCATAGCCGGCCACATCCAGGCGCGCGGCATGCTCGGCGATCTCGGCACACACCTCGTTCTCGAAACCGGGACGGCAGTGCAGTAGCAGGGTATTAATTGCGGGGGTATTCATCGGGGTTCTCCTCAAGGCGCACATCATAGCCGACTCGGGAACCCTTAGCCCCCGCGACCTGTCCAGTGTGAACAGCCATAGTCGCTGCGCCCACCCAGAAACACTTAGATGCCAAGCAGCCAACCCCATAAATGGCGAGCCAGAACAAGCAGAGCTAGGGTGAACAGTCTGCAGCCACCAACCGGCTTGCACCGTGACAAGCCACAGGAGACGCGCAATGCCTTCCTTAGATAGCCTGAATAGTCAACGCAGCCTCGACGTAGAAGGCCAGAGCTACCAGTACTTCAGCCTCCCTGAAGCCGCCAAATCCCTTGGCAACATCGACCCGTTACCGATGTCATTGAAGGTTCTGTTAGAGAACCTGTTGCGCTGGGAAGACGGTAAAACCGTCACCGGCAACGACCTGCAGGCCATGGCCGATTGGCTAAAGAGCCGCAGCTCCGAGCGCGAAATCCAGTACCGCCCCGCCCGCGTATTGATGCAGGACTTCACCGGCGTGCCCGCCGTGGTCGACCTCGCGGCCATGCGTGACGCCATGGCCAAGGCTGGCGGCGACCCGCAGAAGATCAACCCGCTATCGCCCGTCGATTTGGTCATCGACCACTCGGTAATGGTCGACCAATTCGCCACCCATAACGCGTTCGAACAGAACGTCGCCATCGAGATGCAGCGCAACGGTGAGCGCTATGCCTTCCTGCGCTGGGGCCAGCATGCCTTCGATAACTTCAGCGTGGTGCCGCCGGGCACCGGCATCTGCCACCAAGTCAACTTGGAGTACCTCGGCCGCACCGTCTGGACCAAAGAAGAAGACGGCCAGACCTTCGCCTTCCCCGACACCTTGGTTGGTACCGACTCACACACCACCATGATCAACGGCCTCGGCATTCTCGGCTGGGGCGTCGGCGGCATCGAGGCGGAAGCGGCGATGCTCGGCCAGCCCGTGTCGATGCTGATTCCCGAGGTCATCGGCTTCAAGCTCAGCGGCAAACTCAAGGAAGGCATCACCGCCACCGACCTGGTGCTGACCGTCACGCAAATGCTGCGCAGCAAAGGCGTAGTCGGTAAGTTTGTTGAGTTCTATGGCGACGGCCTGGCCGATCTGCCGCTGGCGGATCGCGCCACTATCGCCAACATGGCCCCGGAATACGGCGCCACCTGTGGCTTCTTCCCGGTCGACGAGATCACCCTGAGCTATTTGCGCTTATCCGGCCGGTCGCCGCAGACCGTCAAACTGGTCGAGGCCTACTGCAAAGCCCAAGGTCTGTGGCGCGAGCCAGGCGTTGAGCCGTTGTTTACCGATAGCCTGGAGCTGGATATGGGCAGCGTCGAGGCCTGCCTGGCCGGGCCCAAGCGCCCACAGGACCGGGTTGCCCTGCCCCAGGTCAAACAAGCCTTCGATGACTTTCTTGGGCTGCAACTCAAGCCCAATCCCGGCGCGGAATCACGCCTTCTCGACGAAGGCGGTGGTGGCGCGGCGATCGGCAGCGCCACCCAGGTTGGCGAGGCGGACTATGAACATGAGGGACAGACGCATCGCCTGAAAAACGGTGCCGTGGTCATCGCGGCAATTACCTCCTGCACCAACACCTCCAACCCCAGCGTGATGATGGCCGCCGGCCTGCTGGCGAAAAAAGCCGTGGAGAAAGGCCTGCAGCGCAAGCCGTGGGTGAAAAGCTCGCTGGCTCCGGGCTCCAAGGTGGTCACCGAATACTTCAACGCCGCCGGCCTGACCCACTACCTCGACGAGCTGGGCTTCGACCTGGTGGGCTACGGTTGCACCACCTGTATTGGTAATTCCGGGCCGCTGCTTGAGCCTATCGAACAAGCCATCCAGCAATCGGACTTGAGCGTCGCCTCGGTGCTGTCAGGTAACCGTAACTTCGAGGGCCGCGTGCATCCGCTGGTGAAAACCAATTGGTTGGCCTCACCGCCCTTGGTAGTGGCCTATGCTTTGGCCGGCACGGTGCGGATGGACATAACCTCTGAACCCTTGGGTCTGGGCAAAGATGGCCAGCCGGTTTACCTCAAAGACATCTGGCCGAGCCAGGCGGAAATCGCCGAGGCGATCCTCAAGGTCGACACCGCGATGTTCCACAAGGAATACGCCGAGGTGTTCGCCGGGGATGCCGAGTGGCAGGCCATCGACATACCGCAAACTGCCACCTACAGCTGGCAGGACGACTCGACCTACATCCAGCATCCACCGTTCTTCGAGAATATCGCCGAGGCGCCACCGCATATTGGTGACATTCACCAAGCGCGCATTCTTGCCCTGCTCGGCGATTCGGTGACCACTGACCACATCTCCCCCGCCGGCAATATCAAGGCCGACAGCCCCGCCGGTCGCTACCTGCGCGAACAGGGCGTAGAGCCGGTCGACTTCAACTCCTACGGCTCGCGGCGCGGCAATCATCACGTGATGATGCGCGGCACCTTCGCCAATATCCGCATCCGCAACGAGATGCTCGGCGGCGCAGAAGGCGGTAACACCTTGCACGTGCCAAGTGGTGAGCAGCTGTCGATCTACGATGCCGCCATGCGCTATCAGGAGGCCGGCACCCCGCTGGTGGTCATTGCCGGCAAAGAGTACGGCACCGGCTCAAGCCGCGACTGGGCGGCCAAGGGCACCAACCTGCTCGGCATCAAAGCGGTCATTGCCGAAAGCTTCGAGCGCATCCACCGCTCTAATCTGGTGGGCATGGGCGTCTTGCCGCTGCAGTTTAAAACCGGGCAAAACCGCAAAACGCTCAACCTCACGGGCAAAGAGACACTCAACATCTGCGGCCTGGATGGTGTTGAACTCCACCCGTCCATGACCTTAACCCTGGACATCTTGCGCGAGGACAACAGCCGCGACAGCATTGAAGTGCTGTGCCGCATCGACACGCTTAACGAAGTGGAATACTTCAAGGCCGGCGGCATCCTGCATTACGTGCTGCGGCAGTTGATCGCCAGCCAATAGCCTGGCCGAGTGCGTCACGCGCCGGGCAAAAAACACCCTCAGGTCAAGTACGACCACGACCATGGCATAAATGTGACGCCATTCAAAAAGCGGTTAAACTCGTCGACACGGATTTCTCCCTCAACTTCGCCCGCCATTGGCCGATGTAGGGGCATTACAACAACGGATAATTGCCATGCGTAACAACCAGCCGGTCACTCAGCGCGAACGTAGCTTCCCTGCTCAGCAACGACTGATCTCGACGACTGACCTCAAAGGCCAGATCAGCTACTGCAATGACGCGTTTGTCGAGATCAGTGGCTTTACCCGCGATGAGTTGATTCGTGCGCCGCACAATCTGGTACGTCACCCCGACGTACCGCCTGCGGTGTTCCAGCACATGTGGGACACCCTGAAAAGCGGCCGGCCGTGGATGGGGATTGTTAAGAACCGTTGTAAGAACGGCGATCATTACTGGGTTAATGCCTACGTCACGCCCGTGACGGAAAACAACCAGGTAGTGGGTTACGAATCCGTACGGGTCAAGCCAACCGCCGAACAGGTGCGTCGCGCAGAAGCCCTGTATCAGCGCATCAACAGCGGTAAGTCCGCCGTCCCGAGTAGGGATAAGTGGCTACCAACTCTGCAGGGCTGGCTACCGTTTATCCTGATCAGTCAGATTGGCTTTCTTATCGGTATTTGGCTTGATTCCAGCTGGGGCTTTGCCCTCGCGGCTGCACTGTCGATACCGCTGGGCTTGGCCGGGTTGAGCTGGCAACAACGTGGCCTCAAGCGTCTGCTGCGCCTGGCTGACCAGACCACGTCTGACCCGCTGATCGCGCAGATGTACACCGACAGCCGCGGTGCTCAGGGTCGCCTGGAAATGGCGACGCTCAGCCAGGAAGCACGCCTGAAAACCTGTTTAACCCGTCTGCAGGACACCGCCGAACAGCTCACCCTGCAGGCTAAGCAGGCCGATACCCTGGCGCATAACAGCTCCGCCGGGCTTGAGCGCCAACGTAATGAAACCGATCAGGTGGCCACTGCGATCAATGAAATGGCTGCCACCACCCTGGAAGTGGCGAGCAACGTGGCGCGCACAGCCATCGCCACTCAGGATGCAAATCGCCTGACCAGCGCTGGGCGCACTATTGCCAGTGAAACCCGCCAAGCGATTCAGCGCCTGTCGCAATCAGTTGGTGAGACCGGCGAAACAGTCACCCGCCTGGCCCAAGACAGCAATGAAATCGGCGGTGTAGTCGATGTCATCAAAGGCATCGCCGACCAGACCAACCTGCTCGCGCTCAACGCCGCCATCGAGGCCGCGCGTGCGGGCGAAATGGGCCGCGGGTTTGCCGTGGTGGCTGATGAAGTGCGTTCATTGGCGCAGCGCACGGCCGAATCCACCGGACAGATCCACCAACTGATCGCCAAGCTGCAGCGCACCGCCGAAGAAGCGGTTATGACGATGGAAATCGGCCGTAAACAGGCCGAAGAAGGTGTTGTGCGCGTGCAGCAAGCCGACGATGCACTGGCGGGTATCAGTGAAGCCGTTGCCAATATTGCCAGCATGGCCGATCAGATTGCTGCGGCGGCTGAGGAACAGAGCGCGGTAGCTGACGAGGTCAACCGCAGCATCACCACCATCGCTCAACTGGCCGACCAAACAGCCGGTGAGGCGCATGACACGGCGCTGCTCAGCGAGGCGCTAACCGCCACTGCTCAAGGGCAGTACGCCTTGGTCGAACGCTTCAACCGCTAATCCTGAAACGGCGCATGGCCCAGCCATGCGCCGCCCTCCCGGTTACAAGTTCTCGTAGCGATTCATGTCCAGCACCCCAGCTTCAATAGGCTCGGTTTGCTGGATATACGCTGACATATCGTGGAAATAGCGCCAGAACTCAGGATGAGTACGGCGAATCCCCCAGCGCTCCACCATCTGTTCGAATGCCGGCGTATCACGCGCCTGCTCCATCGCACTGACAAACTCCGCCACCTGCTCAGCCTGAACATTGAAGATAAAGTTAGGGTAGCTGCTTAGCACCCCGGGATAAACCGTCAAGGTATCCAGCGTGGGCTGGTAACGCAGTTCCTCGCCCAACATAAACGCCACATTGGTGTGCGCGCGGTTACGCAGCAGGCTGTAGACCTCACGCTGCCCGCTGGGCATTTCCACACGCAGCAGAGTGGCCTCCGGAAGTTGCTCGATCACTTTCAGCGCACCCGCTGGTTTAGCCGTTAAGCGACTCAAGGATTGTTCCGCGCGCTGCAATTCGGGGGCTATGCCAGGGCGATGGCAATGTGCACCGCTGCAGCGATTGATCGGATCCGGGCGCGCATTCAGGCTGCCATAACGCGCCAGCAGGGTCTCGGCAAAACTACGCTTGGCATCGCTGCCCGCCAAGCGCAAGGCACTCGGGGTTTTAGTGTCGATCGCCTGATAATCGAGCCAGATTTTCAGCTTGCCGCTGCTCTGGTACCAATCGCTTAAATAAGCCTGACGCGACTGCGCAGGCATCAAACGCAGGAAGTTGACCTCCGCACCATTGCGGATCAAGTCGAAATACAGCCGCGTTTGCGCCTGATGAGAGACATTGCCGAACACATCGAAATTCACCACCAGTTGGTAATAGGTGCGTTCGAGCAACGGGAAGTCCAGCCACCAGATCGTCTGCGGCACCTCGCCAATCAGGCCTTTGCGCACCGAGGCGCTGTCATGCTGGCGAAAGACCGACAACAGCGCGTTATCGTTACCGGCCCAGATGTGCGACCAACTCGGCGCTGGCGCGTCGGCATAACGCTGCATGCGCAACGCTTCGTACTCATTACGTTTATTGCGGTAGCTGCGCCAAATGCCTAGCAAGTCAGTGATGCTGTCAAGTTGCCCAGGTATGGCCAGCAAGTCTTTGGCCTGCTCGCGGTACGCCGGGTCAGTGATGTACAGATCGTGCTGCGGGTCCTGGAACACCGTCCAAAAATTATCGCGAATCACATCCGTGGCGATCTGCCCGCGGCACACCGGGCCGCGGATAAAGGTGCGCACAAAGTATTCGGCGTTATCCAGCATGAACTGGTAACGCGCCAGCGGCGGAATCGCAGCAAAGGTTTCAAACGGATTGGCGCGGCGCTGAGCGCCATAGCCCGGAACGGCATCGGCCTGCCAGTCGCTGGCGAAGAACAGCTCTTTGATCCGTGCCAGCTTGGCCACACTCAGCGCATAGGTGATGTGGGTCTTGTGCACAATCACCCCCTGCACCGGCGTCAGGCGGTAGTAGAACTCACTGCCTGGATCGGCATTGGGCAAGCGCGTGGCAATAACGTCCACTGGCTGGCCGCTGGGCGTGCGCGAACGCACCATCTGAAAGAAATGCCCCGGCTCACCGCCAGCAAAATGCATATGGGCAAGAAAAAGATGCTCATACAGCCAACGGGAAACCAGCCCCTCACGGGCGCCGGGGGCGTTCAAAAAGGCTTCCCAAGTGGCGATCTGCTGCGCTTCGACCGCACTGGCCTGCAGTGCTTGTTGATCGACCGGCGCGCCCTGCTCGATCCAAGCCTGCAGCGTTTGATAGTCGGCCTCAGTCAAACCGGTCACCGCGAATGGCATGCCCGCTTGCGGGTTGTTGCGGGCAAACGCGTCGAACTCCTGCGGCAGTGGGCATTGGTTGACCCGTTTGATGCTGATCTCCAGCTCGGCCGGCAGCTTGTTATTAGCCGCAAAAGGCTGCTGGTGGCCTAACTCCAACATCCGTGCGAGCAAGGCAGCCTGGCTACCCTGCTGATCCAGCACAGAGGTGAAACCTTTACGCTGCCAAGCCGCCGCACCGTGGGCATCGACAAACAACCGGGTGGTGGCTTGGGCCTCGGTGCGTGTACCTGCGTAAACCGTCGCTTTGCTCGCCCCCCGCTGCACGCCTTCAGCACTGCCTAAATTGAGCTGACAGGCCGCGTCGTAACAGGCATGGCAGGCCACACAATTCTTGGTGAAAATCGGTTGAATGTCGCGACTGTAGGAGATGGGCTCGGCCGCGTGTAATGCGCCGATGAACATTAAACACGTGCTAAGCAGTAAGCGACCGAGCATGGAAGTGTCTCTAAAATGGTCTGAGCGCCGATTCTAGCTGCCCGCAGCGAAGCAAAGCCAATTCATGAACATGAATGAAATTCATGGAAAAGCACAAGGCACTGCAAAAGCGTGCAGCTTTGCTATGATCGCGCATCTTTTTTTCACGCGTCTCAGGTAGTTCTCCCCATGTCTCTGTCCGATCGCAGCGCCCGCCTCAACGCCCTTCAGCAAGCCCTGAAGGAACGTATCCTGATCCTCGACGGCGGCATGGGTACCATGATCCAGAGCTACAAGCTGGAGGAAGAAGACTACCGTGGCGCTCGCTTCGCCGACTGGCCGCAAGACGTTAAGGGCAACAACGACCTGCTGATCCTCAGCCGCCCGGACGTAATTAGCGCCATCGAGAAAGCCTACCTCGATGCCGGCGCCGACATCCTCGAAACCAACACTTTCAACGCCACCCAGGTGTCCCAAGCCGACTACGGCATGGAGAGCCTGGTGTATGAGCTGAACGTCGAAGGCGCTCGCGTGGCCCGCCGCGTGGCCGATGCCAAGACCCTGGAAACCCCGGACAAACCGCGCTTTGTGGCCGGCGTGCTCGGTCCTACAAGTCGCACCTGCTCGCTCTCCCCTGACGTGAACAACCCCGGCTATCGCAACGTCACCTTCGATGAGCTGGTGGAAAACTACACCGAAGCCACCCGCGGCCTGATCGAAGGCGGCGCGGACATGATCCTGATCGAAACCATCTTCGACACCCTCAACGCCAAGGCGGCGATCTTCGCCGTGCAACAGGTGTTCGAGGATGACGGCGTCGAGCTGCCGATCATGATCTCTGGCACCATCACCGACGCCTCTGGCCGCACCCTGTCGGGGCAGACCACTGAAGCATTCTGGAACTCGATCAACCACGCCAAGCCGATTTCCGTAGGCCTTAACTGCGCCTTGGGGGCCAAAGAACTGCGCCCGTACCTCGAAGAGTTGTCGGCCAAAGCCGGCACCCACGTCTCCGCCCACCCAAACGCCGGCCTGCCGAACGCTTTTGGTGAGTACGACGAGACGCCGGCGGAAATGGCGGTGGTGGTTGAAGAATTTGCCGCATCGGGCTTTTTGAATATCGTCGGTGGCTGCTGCGGCACCACGCCCGCGCATATCCAGGCGATTGCTGAAGCGGTGAGCAAATACCCGCCGCGGGCCATTCCGGATATTCCCAAGGCCTGCCGCCTGTCTGGGCTTGAGCCGTTCACCATCGACCGCAACTCGCTGTTTATCAACGTCGGCGAGCGCACCAATATCACCGGCTCGGCCAAGTTCGCCCGGCTGATCCGTGAGGACAACTACACCGAAGCCCTCGAAGTCGCCCTGCAGCAGGTGGAAGCCGGCGCGCAGGTGATCGACATCAACATGGACGAGGGCATGCTCGATTCACAGAAGGCTATGGTCACCTTCTTGAATCTGATTGCCGGCGAGCCGGATATTTCCCGCGTGCCGATCATGATCGACTCCTCCAAGTGGGACGTGATCGAAGCCGGCCTTAAGTGCATCCAGGGCAAGGGCATCGTTAACTCGATCTCGATGAAGGAAGGCGTCGAGCAGTTCAAGCACCACGCCAAGCTTTGCAAGCGCTATGGCGCGGCCGTGGTGGTGATGGCTTTCGACGAAGCCGGCCAGGCTGATACCGCCGCGCGCAAGCGCGAGATCTGCCAGCGCAGCTACGACATTCTGGTGAATGAAGTGGGCTTCCCGCCGGAAGACATCATCTTCGACCCGAACATCTTCGCCGTGGCCACCGGTATCGAAGAGCACAACAACTACGCGGTCGACTTTATCGAAGCCTGCGCCTACATCCGCGATCACCTGCCGCATGCACTGACCTCGGGCGGTGTGTCCAACGTGTCGTTCTCCTTCCGTGGCAACAACCCTGTGCGTGAAGCCATTCACTCGGTGTTCTTGTACTACGCGATCCAGAACGGCCTGACCATGGGCATCGTTAACGCCGGCCAGTTGGAAATCTACGACGAGATTCCCAAAGAGCTGCGCGATGCAGTGGAAGACGTGGTGCTCAACCGCCACGACGGCGCCACCGAGGCGCTGCTGGCGATTGCCGACAACTACAAGGGCGACGGCAGCGTCAAGGAAGTCGAAACCGAAGAATGGCGCACCTGGAGCGTGGTTGACCGCCTCAAGCACTCGCTGGTCAAAGGCATCACCAGCCATATCATTGAAGACACCGAGGAATGCCGCCAACAGTGCGCGCGCCCCATTGAGGTGATCGAAGGCCCACTGATGGCCGGGATGAACGTGGTCGGCGACCTGTTCGGCGCCGGCAAGATGTTCCTGCCACAAGTGGTGAAATCTGCCCGTGTGATGAAGCAGGCGGTCGGCCACCTGATCCCGTTTATCGAGCTGGAAAAAGGCGACAAGCCGGAAGCCAAAGGCAAGATCCTCATGGCCACGGTGAAAGGCGACGTGCACGACATTGGCAAGAACATCGTCGGCGTGGTGCTCGGCTGTAACGGCTACGACATTGTCGACCTAGGCGTGATGGTGCCGGCGGAGAAAATCCTGCAAACGGCGATTGCCGAGAAGTGCGACATCATCGGTCTGTCCGGCCTGATTACTCCATCGCTGGATGAGATGGTGCATGTCGCCCGCGAAATGCAGCGCCAGGGTTTTAGCCTGCCGTTGATGATTGGCGGCGCGACCACCTCGAAAGCCCACACAGCGGTGAAGATCGAGCCCAAGTACCAGAACGATGCGGTGATCTACGTCACCGACGCCTCGCGCGCCGTAGGTGTGGCCACGCAGTTGCTGTCGAAAGAACTGAAAGCCGATTTTGTCGAGCGCACCCGCCTCGACTACATCGAAGTACGCGAGCGCACCGCCAACCGCAGCGCCCGTACTGAACGCCTGAGCTACGCCAAATCGGTCGAGAACAAACCCAAGTTCGACTGGGCGACATATCAGCCGAGCGTGCCGAGTTTTACCGGTGTGAAGGTACTCGACAATATCGACCTGAATGTTCTGGCCGAATACATCGACTGGACGCCGTTCTTTATCTCCTGGGACCTGGCCGGCAAGTTCCCGCGCATCCTCACCGATGAAGTGGTGGGCGAAGCCGCCACCGCGCTGTATGCCGACGCCCAGGAAATGCTCAAGAAGCTGATCGACGAGAAGCTGATCCGCGCCCGCGCCACATTTGGTTTCTGGCCGGCTAATCAAGTGAATGACGACGATCTGGATGTCTACGCCGACAACGGCGAGAAGCTGGCCACCCTGCACCACTTGCGCCAGCAAACGATCAAGCCGGATGGCAAGCCGAACTTCTCCCTGGCCGACTTTGTTGCGCCGAAAGACAGCGGCATCACCGATTACGTCGGCGGTTTTATCACCACCGCAGGTATCGGTGCCGAGGAAGTCGCCAAGGCTTATCAGGACGCCGGCGACGACTACAACTCGATCATGGTCAAAGCCCTGGCTGACCGTCTGGCCGAAGCCTGCGCTGAATGGTTGCACCGCGAAGTGCGGACGAATTACTGGGGCTATGATCCGGAGGAGCAGCTGTCCAACGAGGAGCTGATCAAGGAAGCCTACAAGGGCATCCGCCCTGCCCCCGGCTACCCAGCCTGCCCGGACCACACCGAGAAAAAAGCCCTGTTTGAACTGCTCGACCCGGCGGCCGAGTTCAACAAAGCCGGCAACAGCGGTGTGTTCCTCACCGAGCACTACGCCATGTTCCCGGCGGCAGCGGTTTCAGGCTGGTACTTCGCCCATCCACAGGCGCAGTACTTTGCCGTCGGCAAGATCGACAAAGATCAGGTCGAAAGCTACACCGCGCGCAAAAAGCAGGACCTCAACGTCAGCGAGCGCTGGTTGGCACCCAACCTGGGTTACGACAACTAACACACGCCTGCGGATACACACGACAGCGGAGGGTTTGCAACCTAGCCCTCCGCCGTTGTGACCACGCCCGTTCTCAGCCAAACACTGCGGAGCATTGCTCTCAGTGCGCGAGCCCTCCTTATGCACAGCCTTGGACAACTTCGCAGCGGTGAACTGGCCGGTATTACTCGGCTAGACCTTTGCTGCGACCTGACTGACTTCCCAGAAGAGATTTTCTCGCTGGCCGACAGCCTCGAAGTGCTCAACCTCTCGGGCAACCGCCTCAGCGCACTCCCTGCTGACTTAGCGCGCCTGCACAAGCTGCGCATTGTGTTTTGCTCAGACAACCTGTTCACCTCAGTCCCTGAGGTGTTGGGTAACTGCACGCAGCTGGAAATGATCGGTTTTAAAAGCAATCGCATTCAGTACCTGCCTGCTGCGGCACTGCCGCCCAAGCTGCGCTGGCTGATCCTGACCGACAATCAACTGCAGCAGCTACCGGCTGAGTTAGGTGACTGTGCCCACTTACAAAAGCTAATGCTGGCGGGCAACCAGCTCCGCGCACTGCCCGAAAGCCTGGCCAAGCTGCAGCGCTTGCAGCTGCTGCGCATTGCGGCTAACCAGCTAGAGCATCTGCCAGAGTGGCTCACGGAGCTACCGTCCTTGTGCTGGCTGGCCTTTGCCGGCAATCCATTCAGTGACGCCAGCGAAGCTGAAATTCTCCGGCAGCACCCACTGCCAACCGTCGCCCGCGACGCCCTTGAGCTGGGTGAAATACTCGGCCAGGGCGCCTCGGGAGTCATCCACAGTGCGACCTGGCAGCAGCCCAACCAGCCGGCGCAGGCCATGGCGGTCAAACTGTTCAAAGGTGATGTAACCAGCGACGGGCTTGCCCACAGTGAGATGGCTGCCTGTATTGCAGCCGGTGAGCACAACAACCTGATCAGCGTTGCCGGCCCACTGGAGCCACTACCGGACGCTCCGCCCGGCCTGCTATTGGCGCGTATTCAACCGAGCTTCAAAGCGCTGGCCGGCCCGCCCTCCCTCGCCAGCTGCACGCGCGACTGCTATGCCGAGCAGCGTCGTTTCAGCGTGGCAGAAGCCTTACGTATTTTGCGCGACACAGCGGCGGCCATCGTTCACCTGCATCAACGCGGCATCCTGCATGGCGATTTGTATGCCCATAACCTGCTGGTCAACCCAACCGGGCAAACGCTGCTGGGCGATTTCGGCGCAGCGTCGTTTTTTGACCCACAGAGCCACAACGGGATTGCCCTGCAACAACTTGAGGCCCGGGCCTTTGCCTGCTTGCTAGAGGAGTTGTTAGTGCGCTGCAACAAAGACAACCAACCCGCTCAGCAAACCCGCCTGTGGCACTTGCATGCGCGCTGCAGCCACACGCAACCTGCCGAGCGTCCGTTGTTTGCCGAGATTCAGGCGTGCCTGCAAGACTGCAACGTGGCCTAAATAAATCATCAGCGCTCAAAAGGCGTCGGAGACTAATTATCTAACCGACTGACCACTGCGAATTGATCAAAAAGTCACTGCGCTCATTTGGTTAGACATGACCCGCACATAGCCGATTGGCAATAGGCAGCGATCGGCCAGACGTAGCGATTACAGCCCGTAATCCCAAACCGGGCACCCTACTCCCGCGCCCACTCCACCCGATTCCGCCCTAGCGTCTTCCCCTGATACAGGGCGGCATCCGCCTGCTGCAGGAACACATCCAAGTCCTGCGCACGGGTTAACACACCTGAGCCGCCAAGGGTCGCCGTACAGCGAATCGGTTTACTCAGCCCGGCGATAGCCACTTCACTGCCCTCGATCGCCGCTCGTATGCGTTCGGCCAGTTGCAGAGCGCCGGCGTTGTCGGTGTGCAGGGCGATGACCACGAATTCTTCGCCGCCCAAGCGGCAGACCAGATCGCCCTGGCGTGCACTGTCCTTGAGCGTACCGGCGATGTGGCTCAGAACACGGTCGCCCGCCTTGTGGCCGTGGGTGTCGTTGATGCGCTTGAAGTGGTCAATATCCATGATAAGCAGATACGCCGGACCGGCTGTATGCGAGCGAAAGTGTGCGTCTAGGGCGTCCATCAGCCCGCGCCGATTCAGCAGTTGGGTAAGTGGGTCATGTGCAGCCAGGTTACGCAGTTCATCGGTAAGACGGCGCAGCACCAGCCACACGGCACTCGGCGGCAACACCGTCGCCAGGAACGACATATAGAGGTAGAAGACCTTCTGGAAGCCGCTGTTCATATCGAGGGCAGCCAGTCCGCCCATAAGGATCATCCAGAACTTTATGGCGTTGAGGATGCAGATGCCGCCGATCAGCACAGCGAACACGAGCATCTCGACGCGTAGATCCCTGGCAAAGGTTCGCCGGCCGTAGAGCAGCGCCACCGTCATAGCCAGAAATACCGAGGCGCAGGCTGCGGCCAGCATGGCGTGGCGGGCTTCAATTCCCAGCAACCATTGCACCAACAGCTGCAATACCGTGTAACCGGCAGCCAGTGTGAGCAATGGACGCAACACAGGCGTCGGATGCTCGAAAAAGCGCATGGCGCCCAGCACATAGACGACAGGCGCACAGAGCGTCATCGTGTGGTTGATGACACTCACCAGCCCCTCATTCGGTGGGCCGCCGAACAACTGCAGGATATAGGCAAAGCCAAGCAGCAGGTTGCCCAACGCGAAGACTTCCATGCCCATTTTCTTGCTATTCAGCCGGGTGCTGATCAGCAGGAACATCACGGAAAAGCAAAGCAGGTACAGGCAGAGCATGCCGAGGATAACTGTAGTGATCATGGTTCGCGCAGTTGAGAAGTGGCAACGGGAGCCTGGCACTGGGTGGCAACGGCCCCCTCGACTCTCTCTAAGTTCCAGAGGCAGTCGGCATGGCATTTCAAACCGTCGAATCGTAGGCACATAGCGCCGGGAAGGCAATTTGCAATTGGACGCCTCTCAGGGATCCGAAGGCTTGGGCCCAAGCCTGACTGATGTACCCGTCGAGCCCCTGCAAAAAACCAGCCCAGCGTTGCATGCGGATGATGCGGGCGAATTCGTCAGGTGTGGTGTATTCCACGTTGATGCCGCTCTGGCCGAAGTGCTCGTTCCGATCTACTGGCTTAGGCGCTCGACGATAGCCAGCTCGTAGGATGGGTTGAGCTTAGCGATACCCATCACGTAATCGCCTGAATTCTTCGTAGCCGTCCTTAAACCGAAGCGGCTATTTAATACTGGCGACACTTCTGCAGTGCAGGCTGATAAATCACGGAGTAACCGCCCATAAAAAACCGCCCGTATTGGGCGGTTTTTGTGGCAGCAGCCTTTACTGCTGCAACTCTTGCTCGGTGAACATGTCGCTAAACAGCATGCTCGACAGGTAGCGTTCACCGGAGTCCGGCAGGATCACCACGATGGTTTTGCCTTGCATCTGCGGCTCGTTTGCCAGGCGCAGGGCGGCTGCCATGGCTGCACCGCAGGAAATACCGCAGAGAATCCCCTCCTCACGCATCAAACGCAGCGCCACGGCCTTGGCATCGTCGTCAGACACCAGTTCAACCCGGTCGACCATGCTCAGGTCAAGGTTGCTTGGGACAAAGCCGGCGCCAATACCCTGAATCTTGTGCGGGCTGGGTTTGACCTCTTCACCGGCTAGGGTCTGGCTGATCACCGGCGAGCTGATTGGCTCAACTGCCACCGAGAGAATCGGCTTGCCCTGGGTCTGCTTGATATAGCGCGAAATACCAGTGATGGTGCCGCCGGTGCCGACGCCTGAAACCAACACATCAATCGCACCGTCGGTGTCATTCCAGATTTCCGGGCCGGTGGTTTTTTCGTGAATCGCCGGGTTGGCCGGGTTATTGAATTGCTGCGGCATAAAGTAGGTGTTGCTGTCGGAGGCAGCGATTTCTGCTGCCTTGTCGATGGCGCCCTTCATGCCTTTTGCCGGCTCGGTCAGCACCAGCTCAGCGCCCAGGGCCTTGAGCACCTTGCGCCGCTCCAGGCTCATGGAGGCTGGCATGGTCAGCAGCAGTTTGTAGCCGCGCGCCGCAGCGACAAAAGCCAGGCCGATACCCGTGTTGCCGGAGGTGGGTTCAACAATGGTCATGCCAGGCTTGAGCACGCCACGCTCTTCGGCATCCCAGATCATGCTGGCGCCGATCCGGCATTTCACGGAATACGCCGGGTTACGCCCCTCGATCTTGGCCAGAATGGTCACTCCAGCCGGGCCCAGGCGATTGATTCGAACCAACGGGGTGTTACCAATAGCTTGTGCGTTGTCAGCGAAGATGCGGCTCATGACGAAGTCCTTGTTATGCAGGTTGCCGAAAGGCACCCAGACTAAAACGCTGGCTCGCACCCGTCCAGCGCAGCAACAAACGCAGCGTGACCCGCCATTCAGTGACTGAATGGCCCGTCTACGTTCACAGTCGCCAGGCCCGCGCGTTATAGTCGGCTTTTCACATACTGAACCCGCAGGCACGGCCTTGCGCGTTACCGTTCGAGGATTTACCGATGAAGTTCGAAGGCACCCAGTCTTACGTCGCCACCGACGACCTCAAGCTCGCGGTCAATGCCGCCATCACCCTGGAGCGCCCGTTGCTGGTCAAGGGTGAGCCTGGCACCGGTAAAACCATGCTGGCCGAACAATTGGCGGAATCCTTCGGCGCACGCCTGATCACCTGGCACATCAAATCCACCACCAAAGCCCACCAGGGCCTGTACGAGTACGACGCGGTCAGCCGCCTGCGTGACTCGCAGCTGGATTCGGACAAAGTCCATGACGTACGCAACTACATCAAGAAGGGCAAGCTCTGGGAGGCCTTTGAGTCGGAGGATCGGGTGATTCTGCTGATCGACGAAATCGACAAGGCCGACATCGAGTTCCCCAACGACCTGCTGCAAGAACTCGACAAGATGGAGTTCTACGTTTACGAGACTGACGAGACGATCAAGGCGAAAAAGCGTCCGATCATCATCATCACCTCGAACAACGAAAAAGAACTGCCGGACGCCTTCCTGCGCCGCTGCTTCTTCCACTACATCGCCTTCCCGGATCGCGCGACCCTGCAGAAGATCGTCGATGTGCACTACCCCAACATCAAAAAAGACCTGGTCGCCGAAGCGCTGGACGTGTTCTTCGACGTGCGCAAGGTGCCGGGCTTGAAGAAGAAGCCGTCCACCAGCGAACTGGTCGATTGGCTCAAGCTGCTGATGGCCGACAATATCGGCGAAGCGGTGCTGCGTGAGCGCGATCCGACCAAGGCCATCCCGCCACTGGCCGGTGCGCTGGTGAAGAACGAGCAGGATGTGCAGTTGCTGGAGCGCCTGGCGTTTATGAGCCGCCGCGCTTCGCGTTAACCCATTCGGGCTGCTGCGCGTCGGCCATGCTGCGTTGGAATCCGGTTCGGACAGTGGCTTGCCACTGAACGCCCAAAGGGCGGCCCCGAAGGGGCGAGCGAAGCGAGTAATGCTTACAGACGTAAACTCCGCTTCCTCACCTGATTCCGCCTTGCCTGGCTCTAGCTCGCAAGCCCTTGCACCGAGTGACAAAGGGACCTGACCACAACAGGCTCAGCCCTGGAACCAATGAATTCACGAGGATGCAGCCATGCTGCTCAACCTATTCAATGAAATGCGCGCCGCCAAGGTGCCGGTGTCGGTGCGTGAGCTGCTAGACCTGATCAACGCGTTGAAACACAACGTGGTGTTCGCCGATATGGACGAGTTCTACTTCCTCGCGCGCACCATTCTGGTCAAGGACGAGCGTCATTTCGACAAGTTCGACCGCGCGTTCGGGGCCTACTTCAAGGGTCTGGAAAACCTTAATCAGCACATCGAGGCACTGATCCCCGATGAGTGGCTGCGCAAGGAATTCGAACGCTCGCTGACCGATGAGGAGCGCGCCAAGATCGAGTCCCTCGGCGGCCTGGACAAGCTGATCGAGGAGTTCAAGAAGCGCCTCGAAGAGCAGAAGGAACGCCACGAAGGCGGCAACAAGTGGATCGGCACTGGTGGCACCAGCCCGTTCGGTTCCGGCGGCTTCAACCCGGAAGGCATCCGCGTCGGTGATGCGGGCAAGCGCCAAGGCAAAGCGGTGAAGGTCTGGGATCAGCGCGAGTACAAAAACCTCGATGATCAGGTCGAACTGGGCACGCGCAATATCAAGTTAGCCCTGCGTCGCCTGCGCAAGTTCGCTCGCCAGGGGGCCGAGGACGAGCTTGATCTCAGCGGCACCATCGACCACACAGCCAAAGACGGCGGCCTGCTGAATATCCAGATGCGTCCGGAGCGGCGTAACGCAGTGAAATTGCTGATTCTGTTCGACATCGGAGGCTCGATGGATGCCCACGTCAAGGTCTGCGAAGAGCTGTTCAGCGCCTGCAAGACCGAGTTCAAGCACATGGAGTACTTCTACTTCCATAACTGCGTGTATGAGTCGGTGTGGAAGAACAACCTGCGCCGCACCTCCGAGCGCTTCTCCACCCAGGATCTGCTGCACAAGTACGGCGCGGACTACAAAGTAGTGTTTGTCGGCGACGCGGCCATGGCGCCCTACGAGATCACCCAGGCCGGCGGTAGCGTCGAGCACTGGAACGAGGAGCCGGGTTACGTCTGGATCAAGCGCTTTATGGAGAAGTACAAGAAACTTATCTGGATCAACCCCTACCCCAAGGACACCTGGGGCTACACCGCTTCGACCAATATCATGCGCGAGCTATTGGAAGATCAGATGTATCCGCTGACCTTGAGCGGGCTGGAAGAAGGCATGAGATTCTTATCTAAATAATGCCGCGCACACGAAAAGCCCCAGCCGACACTCGACTGGGGCTTTTTTAGTAACGAGTATTAAACCTGCCGTCCCTGGCAGGCCGTCATCGCAGCATTCACGCCAACTGGAAGTCGGCGATTGTCACCGCATTGGCATTGGCGACCCCAGCCAGGGTGATAGTCCCACCATCAGCGCCATTGATTGACACCAGAGTGTCGTTACCAATGTCAGTGATGCTCACCCGGCTATTAAAGGTCGCCGCTGTCAGGTTGAAGTAAGCAATATTCAACAAGTCCTGGCCATTGACCGGATTGGCATCGAAGCCCGTGACGGTATCGTTGCCAAAGTTCGCCCCGAACACCAGGATGTCGTTGCCCTGGCTGACATTCAGGATGTCGTCGCCTTCACCCCCCGTCAGGACATCATTGCCCCCTCCACCATTAAGCAGGTCGTTGCCCATGCCGCCGGCAAGCACATCCGCACCGCTGCCACCGTTAAGGCTGTCGTTGCCATCGCCCCCCAGCAGGGTGTCGTTGCCGCCACCGCCATTCAGCGTATCGTTACCGATGCCGCCTTGGATTACGTTATCCAGACCATTGCCGTTGACCAGCGTGGCATTGCTACCGGTATGCACCAGGTTCTCCACGTTAGCCCGCAGGTTATGCAGGTCACTGGTGGAGTAGACGGTATCCGTTCCCCCGCCAACCCCTTCGATGACGAGGTCATTGGCGTTATCGACAAAGTAGCTGTCGTCACCAAAGCCACCCACCAGCCGATCAGCGCCAGCGCCACCATCCAGGCTGTCATTGCCATTGCCGCCTGTCAGGATGTTATTCAAGGCATTACCGGTACCGGCAAAGTTATCCATGCCGGTATAGGTCAGCCGCTCTACGTTAGCGTCGAGCGCGTAGCTCAGCAGTGAGGTCAGCACGGTATCGGTGCCCGCCCCGGCCAGCTCAGTCACCACATCGCCGATATCATCGACAATGTAGGTGTCGTTGCCAGTGCCGCCGAGCATTACATCGGCGCCAAGCCCACCATCCAGTGTGTCACTGCCGGCGCCACCATCCAGCATGTCATTACCGTCCAAACCGTTGAGTACGTCATTACCGCCGAGGGCGAATATCTGATCATCAAACGCGGTGCCTGTAAGGGTTTCGGCAGCGTTGGTACCGATGATCACGGCGCTGGCAACCAGCGCCGTAGCCGCCGAGGTGACGGATTCAAACGTGCCGCGGTTATCGGTATACGACACCACTACCCGTATCTGCTGGCTCGCCTGCGCCGCAGTCACGGTGAAGGTCTCGCCATCGGCACCGGCGATATCGCTGAACGTGATGCCGTCACCGGACTGCCATTGAAAGGCAAAGGTCACGCCGTCCAAGCCGTCGGCATCGGCCAGGCCAATGGTCGAGGCACTCAACAACTGCCCGACAATAGGCGTATCACTGCTGAGCAGCGGTAAACCGGTGGGTGCATCGTTGACGTTAGTCACCGTCGCCGTAACCTCGGAAATAACCGAGCCTGGGTAACCGCCGTCATCGACATACGAGGCCACCACCCGGAGCGCCAAGCCCACTTCGTTATCGCCAGGCTGGAAGCTGTCCCCACTGCCGACATCCGTCCACACGCCATCTATATCAGCCTGCCAGGTGTAGGTAATGGTCGCATCCAGCAAGCCATTGGGGTCACTGATGGTGTTACTGACGGTCAACAGCTGATCCTCGGCCGGGGTCAGGCTGCTAATGGTGACATTGCCAGTGGCTGGGCGATCAACCAACCACAGGGTGTGGTCAGCAAACTGCACCTGCTCGATATTGCGCAACCAATCGGTGCCTTCGGCGCCGGTGTTATCCACCACTTGGAAACTGCCGTCGAAGTTGTCAATCACATCGAAGTTGGCAAAGGCCCCGCTAAACACCGCAGTGTCTATGTCGTCCGGACTGTTGCTGTAGAGAATCTCCCGCACGATCTGCAACTGACCGGGGTTGATCTCACCAGTGAGCATGCGCGCCTTGATTTCATTCATGCTGTCGACGCTGAACCACTCACCCGGATCAGGGTTGCCGGCCGTTGGGACTGCATTCAACACACTGATGCGCACATTTAGCCAAGCATCACCATCGAGAATGTCATTCCCGGCTTTACCCTGCAGGGTGTCGCTGCCACCGCCGCCCAACAGGATGTCGGAAGGGTTGTCGCTGACAAAGGTCACGATGCCGTTGTCATCGCGCACCACAGACGCTTCGTCCATCACGACTACGGTGTGTTCCTTACCGTTCCAGGTAAAGGTTTCACGGCCCAGGTGGCTGACCAGCAAATCAAGACCATTGATACGGTCCACGCTGGACTGCTGCAGCAGGTTAGCGAAGCTTTCAAGCGGGCTGTTGGCATCAAATATCGCCGCACCACCGCCATCGGCGCCCGCGGCCCCAGTCACGACTTCGCGGCCGGTCAAGGTGTCGTTGAAGTTCCATCCCGAGAGGCCTTCAACCAAGTCAAAGCGGTCGCGCAGAATAAGATTCTGCTGGTTGACGAAGATCGGGATACCCAGGTCCGAGTCGGCCCCGTTGGGGTCGCCCTTATGCACGGCCCAGTCAAACCCGGCCATGCCGTTGCTGCGCTGAATACCGGGGCCCTGGAACATGATGTCATCGCCCGACTCACCGTCGTAGTCGGTATCGTTGCCCTGCCCATTGAGCACATCGTGGCCAATGATCGGGCTATTGAAGAACAGCTCCGAGTTTTCCCCAGCCAGGGTATCAAAGCCTTCACCGCCCTCAATCCAGTCATCGCCCTCGTTACCCAGCAGGAAGTCCGAATCGTTGCCGCCGAGGATGAAGTCGTCGCCCAGCCCACCAAATACCTCAGTGGCATCATTGCCGGTGATCACAAAGTCCTTGCCGGAACCGCCAAACACCAAGTCATTGCCCATACCCGACGAGATCACATCATTGCCAGCGTCGCCGTGCAGGAAGTCGGCGCCGCCAACTGGCGTACCCAGGTCGGTAATAATGTCGTCACCATCGCCACCGTGTACTTGGTCGGCCTCATTGCCACCATCCAAGCGGTCATTACCGGCACCGCCCCAGATCGTGTCGATGCCATTACCGCCAATAATGGTGTCATTGCCCGCTGTACCTCCGAGCACCACATGCTCACCGCCGGTAAAGCGCAAATAACCGCCATCCGCCTTACCGTCACCATCCACATCGAGGCCAGGTGCAACACGAATAACCTTGGGATGGAGGATCTGCAGAATTGGATTCGACTCAACGGGGTCAGCGCCAATCTGCTTACTGATATCCATCTCCAGGATCAGATCCGGGGTGTGGAATATCAGGCTCGGTAGGTGCGAGGAAGCCTCATCACCCAGGTCGGTGTTGCGCATGATCAACTTGGAGAAGGTATTGGCCTCAAGCTCGTTGAGCATGTTGGTGCCTTGCACCCGGCTGAGGTAGTAGAAGCGGTCACCGTTCTGCAAGCTTTCCATCTGGCTTTCAAACACGTAATTGAAGGTCGCGCCGAGCATGCCGCCAAACTCATTTTTGCGCTCAGCCAGGCCCCCAATCCAGAAGTCCACATCATTCAACCCGGAATTCTCCGCAGTCCAGGCGCCGGTGCTATTGAGGAAGTCCAGACGGTCAGTCGGCACCGTTCCGCCTGGGCCGGCAACCCCAAAGACCAATGCCATGGCCGCATCGCGCTTACCCTCTAAGGTCGTGGCACTGGTGATACTGGTGTGCGTGCCGTAGGCGGCAATGAAGTTGATGATGGATGCAGGGTTCTTCAGCTCGGGGGCCATGCCAGCCCAACTGGTGAAGGGCGCCAATTGGCTGTCGCCGGTATTGGCATAAAACTGCGCGCGCGCCTCATTAAAGCTCGGCATCCCGGTATCGCGGGCACGGGCCATATTTAGCGTGGCCAGGTCGAGCGGCAGGCCCAGCACATTGTTACGCAGCGCACTGGTGACAAACTCGTCAATCTCGTTGCCCGCCTGACGTGTCATACCGCGCACAATAGCCCCGGCAGCGGCTTCCACACTTATCGCGCCATCCCCATCAAAGGCCAATGGGTTGAGGAAGGCGGCAATTAACCCGATATCGTCCGACTGCATATTGATATCCAGGCGGTCTACCGACTCGGTGAGCATCGAGTGGCCAAAGCGATAAACCACATGGGCGAATTCAGCCACGATGGCCGGATCGATGTCAGGCGAGTTGGAAAATACGAAGGGGTTGATTGCCGGCTGTACGGCACGGGCAAACTCTTCGAAAACCAGGTGTTGGTACTGCATTTCGGTGACAAACCGACCCGCCTGGAACAAACGCTCACCATCCCAATTCAGCGCTGCAATACCTTCCGGAGTCGTCGGTACTGCGCTCAAGTCAGCCAAATCGGTCAACAACCATTCATTGATGAAGTTCAGGTCTGCGCTGTCCAGAATGGTCTGTTTGTATGCCTCGACCAACCGATTGTGTTCAGAGTGAAAGATGGTATGCACAGCCGTCAGGCCGATATTTTCGTTACCTCGACCGTCACCAGTGATGAAGTGCCGATCCAACAGTTCGTCATCATAGGTGCCGACCTCCTGAGGCAGGATCGGCATATTGTTCGGCCCAACCGGCAAGGTTGGATCGAAATCGGGGTTGGGAGTTGAACCCACGGCCGTATCGGAGTCCGCCAGCAACTCAGTAGGCGCAGTGAGTGGGTTGTTATCCAGGTCGGCAAAGCCAGGGGCCGCACCGTGTGCGATGTCATCCAGGAAGGCATGATTGGTGCGGATCGTATCGGGAGGCAGCAACAAGCCCTGCCCACCATTGGCACTCGGATCGCCTTCGATCAACCCACTGACCGTAACGATTTGCACAAAACCGTTGGGGCCGCGCAGGAACGCACCATAAGCATCGGTGGCCAGCAAAGGCACGTTGTGTACATCCATGTCCACCAGTTGAATGCCCAGCATCGAGCTGGCCTGAGCCTTGACCTCACCCCAGTTGCCTGCGCCGTGCGCGCCACTCAGCAAGTGCCCTGTGGCCATGGGCTTACCGTCGACCATGACGTATTCACGCAGGAAGACCTGATGTGAAGGGTGCGAGGTATAGGTTTGGTTCTGGTCGACAAACGGCGTGGTGGTATTGATGCTTTCATGGGTGGTGTCGTCGGCGGTTCCCATAATGCCGTCAGCACCAGGGCCATCCACTTGAGTGGCGCGGGTCAGTACCATGAAGTTGGTCTGGCTGCCCTCTACATACAGCGGGTCATCGGGTAGCAGCGGAACAAACACGGTGCCATTACCACCCTTGGTTACCAGGTCCAGACCATGGTCAAAAAACTGGCCGAATAACGTCATCCAACCGTTGAAGGCTGGCGATAACCCGATGTCCGGAGATTGGTTTTCGATGCCGATGGTGCCGTTGTCTGACACGGTCAGGCCGGCACTCTCCATTTCCTCTCTCAACGCCGTAAAGGCCGCTGCATGCACGGCCTTGGCATCAGCTAACTGTTGTTGCGCTGCCGCCAACAGAGTGGGGTCGTTACCTGCTGCGATGATGCTCGCTTGCGCGGCCTGAATCAGCACGTTGGCCGCTTGCACCGGCGCATTAAAGGTGGCGATAACACTGGCCTCGCCATAAGGATCTGCATGCCCCGCCAATTGCAAAGCTGCCGCCACGGCGGCTGGGTTATTGGCGCTTTGATCAACAATTAAGTTACTGGCAATCCGCGGCTGGGAGTCGAATACGAAGCCACTGGTTTGTGTGTAAGACGTCTGTACCTGGGGTCCGAACTGGATAGGCGAGAGATCGGCTTCACGCAAGCTGGCCTCAACCAGGCGCGGCATGATGTTATCGGCAGCGCCCAAGGCCTCTTGCCCAGGTAACAGACTGTTCCAAGAGCCGTCCACCGTGCGCAAGCCATATGGCAACAAGGGGCTGCCAACCAGTTCGGGCAGGTTTTCTACCGCTCCGGTCAACGGGTTGGTACTGGCCTCAGATATCTTAATTTGCTTAAGGATGAACTCGAGGTCCTGCTGGGTGACGGTGAAATCATATTGGCTGCTAGACATGATGAACGCTCCAAATGAAGTATTCCCCCATACCTGATAAAGACCAAAAGTCCCCCTCGCGACACGACGAACGCGTGTTTAAGCGATTGATTAAACATTCATTTTTTGGCGGTTACGCCGCCTTGGGGCAATGCACAAGCCTGTGGCTTGACGTTACCCAGCGAACCCGGGTGGTCCGTGGAATGTGCGTGCAAGCAGGAAGTGCCCTTGCGTTGCAACGCGGCTAACGAGGTGAAGTGAAACGACCATGATTATTCGTTCCCTAGCATTGACTGTTCCATACCCTGAAGCCGCAGACTCTACGGTCTCGTCGCCTGCTTCAGGCCCTGCCCACAGTTAGACTTAAGGCGCAGCACGAACAACTGTCAACATACCGTCTATCTAAAATAAAAAATCCTTTAGTAATCATAAGTGACTGGTTCAAATAACAAATAACAAATTGAAATAAATATATAGGGCGACTAAACATTCAATCCACGGCCTTGCAGAAACTGCTAATCCCCATCTATACCTAGCGTGAAAGTCGCTTTTATCAGCGGCGTTCATGGGCGCTGTTTCACATGCGATATCTACCGGCCAGAGTAAACAGCAGATCGACGCTCCTTACCGTCAGCCTGCTCAACACTGCGGCGCATTGGAGAATCTATATGGACATGTTGCCGTCCCAGCGTACTGAATTGGCCGACGTGTTGTTTCGCTTGCGTCGAACGTTCTACGTACTGGCTGCCTTCAGCGGGGTGATCAATGTATTGATGCTGACCCCTGCGGTTTACATGTTGCAGGTTTACGACCGCGCCCTGGTGAGCAGCAACGTCACCACTCTTTTGATGCTCACCTTGCTGGTGCTGGGTCTTTACGTGTTGATGGCCTTGCTTGAGGTGGTGCGTTCGAGCGTATTGATTCGGGTCGGTAACCGGCTCGACATGATGCTCAACAGACGTGTTTTCACAGCAGCCTTTGAACGTAACCTCAGGCGCAGCGGCGGTAACCCAGCACAAGCCCTGCAAGACTTGGCAATGGTGCGGCAGTTTCTCACGGGCAATGGTTTGTTCGCGTTCTTCGATGCCCCCTGGACCCCCATCTACCTGCTGGTGATTTACCTGGTTCACCCGCTACTCGGGCTTATTACCCTGATTGGCTCACTACTACTGTTTGCACTTGCCTACCTAACCGAAGTCACCACCCGCAAGCCTCTAGGCGAAGCCAATAAGGCCTCCTTGATGTCGGGCAGTTTTGCCAACAACAACCTGCGCAATTCAGAAGTCATTGAAGCCATGGGCATGCTTCCAGCCATCCGCAAGCGCTGGTTCGGCAATCACTTGCGAATTCTTGAAATGCAAACCCTCGCCTCTGACCGGGCGGCCTATATAAACGGGGCGACGCGCTTTGTCCGTGTCACCCTGCAATCGCTGATTCTTGGGGCTGGCGCGCTGCTGGCCATTCAAGGCGTGATCACGCCTGGCATGATGATCGCCTGCTCCATTCTTTCCGGGCGCGCACTCGCCCCGGTAGAACAAGTCATTGCTGCCTGGAAGCAAGTACTCTCCAGCCGCAGCGCCTGGGCGCGGCTCAACACGCTGTTGAATGACTTCCCTGCCCGACCGATCTCGATGTCGCTGCCCAAACCGACCGGCATGCTCAGCCTAAACGGGGTATTTGCCAGCCCCCCAGGCTCACCTAATGCGACTCTGCGCGGTGTAAGTTTTAACCTGCAGCCAGGAGAGGCACTCGGCGTGATCGGCCCCTCGGCTGCCGGCAAATCGACCCTCGCACGCTTGTTAGTCGGCGTCTGGCCTGCCTATGCCGGCAAGGTACGCCTTGATGGCGCAGACATTTTTCTCTGGAATAAAGAGGAGCTCGGCCCCTGGCTCGGCTACCTGCCACAGGATGTGGAGCTGTTCGAAGGCAGCATCGCCGAAAATATTGCGCGTTTTGGCGAGATCGACAGCGAAGCGGTGATTCTCGCCGCCAAGCAAGCCGGCGTGCACGAGATGATTTTGCATTTGCCGCAAGGTTACGACACCTACCTCAGCACCGATGGTGGCTCGCTTTCGGGAGGGCAAAAACAGCGTATAGGCCTGGCCCGCGCGCTCTACGGCGACCCTGCACTGGTTGTCCTTGATGAGCCCAACGCCAGCTTGGATGACGTCGGCGAAGCAGCCCTGGTGATGGCGCTGCAAGACCTCAAACGCCGTGGCAAAACCCTGGTACTGATCTCTCATCGGCCCGCCGTACTGAACATGGTGGACAAGCTATTGATGCTGCATGAGGGCGCCGTGCAGATATTCGGCAGCCGTGACGAAGTCTTCGCCAGCCTGCGTCAGGCCAATGTCGCGCATAGCCAGGGCACCGCTCCCACTCTGGCGTCCGTCAAGAGCAAGGAGTGATACGTCATGTCCAACCTTGAACACGAGCATAAGGGCCTCATTCTGGCGAACCCTGAACAGGTGATCGACATTGACGATCGCCGTCACAGCCGCTGGGGCCTCTGGTTAGTATTTGCCGGTTTTGGTGGGTTTCTGTTGTGGGCCAGCCTGGCACCGCTGGATGCGGGTGTGGTGGCCACTGCCACAGTCAATGTGACCGATGCCCGCAAAACGATCCAACACCTCACCGGCGGTTCGATACGAGCCATTCTGGTTCGTGAAGGTGACCACGTAAAAAGCGGTCAAGCACTGATTGAGCTCGACTCAACCCGTGCAATCGCCGAGCAAGGCGTGGTCAGCTCTCAATATGTGGTGCTGCGTAGCGTCGAAAACCGTTTGCAGGCCGAACGTGACGGTGCCAGCTCCGTCAGCTTTGACCCGCAACTGGTCACCCGCTTTGCCGACGACCCACGTCTGATTTCGGCCATGACACTGCAGCAACGCCTATTCAATACCCGTCGCGCGGCTCTGCTCGGTGAAGCCGGTATTTTGCGCGAAAATATCCTCGGCGCCGAAGAGCAACTCAAAGGCCTGCGGCAGATTCAAGGCTCGCGTAGCGCCCAGGTGAACTTTTTAAAACAGGAGATGGTAGGCGTTCGAAGCCTGGCGGCAGAGGGCTATGTGACGCGCAATCGCTTGTTGGAACTGGAGCGCAACGGCGCCGATTTGAATGCGGCGCTGTCGCAAAATATTGCCGACATAGGCCGTACTCGTAACCAGATTGCCGAACTTAAGCTGCGAATTTTGCAACTTGAGCAGGACTATCAGAAGGAAGTGCAATCGCAACTCAGCGACACTCAAAAAGAGGCCACGGCCCTGGCTGATCGGCTGCGCGCACTGGATTACGAAGTCACCAATACAGTGATCCGCTCACCCATCGACGGCGTGGTGCTGGGCTTGAATGTCTCAACGGTTGGCGGCGTCATTCAGGCCGGCCAAACCGTTATGGATGTGGTGCCCGCCGGCGAACCGCTGCAGGTGGATGCCATGATTCCGGTGCAAGCGATCGACAAAATGATCCCTGGCCTGCCGGTGGACATCACCTTCCCCGCTTTCAACCATGCGCAAACACCCAGTATTCCCGGCCGGGTAATGACCATTTCGGCAGATCGTTTGATCGACGAAACCAACAAACAACCTTATTACCTGGCGCAGGTTGAGGTGACGAGCGCAGGCATGGATAAGCTCGGCAACAGCATGATCCGCCCTGGAATGCCGGCCACCGTCACCATCAAGACCGGCGAGCGCAACCTGATGAGCTACCTGATGAAACCGATGTTTGACCGCATTGATGGTGCCTTCAAGGAGCAATAACATGACCGCCAGACTGCTTCTGTGCCTCGCTGGACTCGCTAGCCTTCCCGCTGTTGCCCTGGACTTGCAAGAGGCCTGGTCAATCATGCAACTCCAAGGCCCTACCTACCGCGCTGCCGTTTATGAACGTGATGCAGGCCTGGAAAACCGCGCGCTGGGACGAGCAGGCCTATTACCGCGGATCAATGCCAGCGCCAATAAAAGTAAAATTAATGGCACCCAAGAACAGGACAACATAGTCGGCAACTCCGTGAGCAACGATCTGGATTACGACTCGCAAAACCTTGCTGTGCAGTTACGGCAACCGTTGTTCAATCGGCAGAAAATGGCTGAGTACCGCCAGGGTAAATACCGCGCTGACTACAGCGAGGCGGTGTTTGATGCCAAGGCGCAAAATGTCGCGGTGCGCCTAGCCAATCGCTACTTTGACGTGTTGCTCGCGCGGGAAACCATTGATTTAGCTAACGCCAAGCTCAAGGCCTTCGAGCAACAAGTCAGCGCCTCACAGCGGCGCTTCGATCTGGGCGACGGCACCATCACCGATGTTGACCAAGCCACGGCGCGCCGCGATTTGGCCATGGCCGAGTTGATTGAAGCGCAGGACCGCTTAGTCGTTGCCCTGCGCCTGCTGCAAGAGATGATCGGTGAAACGCCGCAACAGGTCGCGACCCTGCACGACAGGTTCACTACGACACTGTTGCACCCCGGCAATTTACAAGCTTGGTTAGACAAAGCGCAGGTCCATAACCCCGCCCTGAAAGCGCGTAATTTTAACCATAGCGTGGCGGAAGAAGAGGTTAATCGAGCTAAAAGCGGCCACTGGCCGACCCTCGACCTAGTGCTGGGCTACACCAACAGTGAGAGCGACTCACTGTCCACCATCAACCAACAAAACCGTTATGCATCCGCTGGGCTGGAGTTCAACATGCCGCTGTTTGCCGGCGGTGGCGTCAGCGCCCGCGTGCGCCAGGCAGTGGCCAGCCGTGAACAAGCCAGCGAGGAAGTGAATGCCGCGCGCGAGGAGGTCTTCTCCTCGATCACCCGCGAGTTCCGCGGCGTGCAAAGCGGTCAGGCCCGCATCAAAGCACTGGAAACGGCCGTAGCGTCGAGTAAGCGTGCACAAGACTCAGCCAAGAAGGGCTTTCTCGCGGGCTCCAGCACCAACGTCGACATTCTCAACGCCGAGGAGCAAGTATTCATCGCCCGACGTGACTTGCTCGAGGCCAAATTGCGTTACCTGCTGGCACGCCTGCAACTAGCGGCGGCCGTTGGCCTGCTCGGTGATGACGATATCAATCAAGCCAACGCTTACCTGGGCCCAGAACTGGTCATCAGCTTCTAGGCATATCAACGCCAATGCCGCTGCTGCACCTTCTGGCTGCGGCCTACGCCAAGCAGCATACCGATCAGCAGCGCCAGGCTTTCCAGCAGCCAGGCCAGTAGCATGGCGCAGGCGATGCCCCAGGCAATGGCTTCGGGCGCCAGCAGCACTTGGTAGCGGTAGGCGTCGAGGGTTTCTTTCATTAACTCATGGTCTGCAGCTGTGGTCAGGTGCCAGACCTGGGCGTACCAAGCCCCCTGCATGGCCTTGGCTTCGCGCTCAAGAAATGCCGAGCGTTCGACCAACGTACCGAGGCTCTGCGCATCGCTACGCATGACTGGATCAGCGCTGGCCTGGTAATGGCCGACCAAAGCGACCAAATCGCCTTTAAAGAACCGCTCAGCAGTTTGCCGAAACCCCTTAAGCCCCTGCTCCGCCTCGATGCGATGGGCATCGACGCGCTTACTGTAGTCATCGATAAAGCCCGGTACCTGGACCCCGACCAGTAGCCCCAGTGCAAACAGGGCTAACCGCAGATAACTTCTGAACATTGCTCCCCTCCCCCAGTAAACCCGTCCTAAACCTGCATTTGCTCAGCCAGCCACGCCCTGCGCAACACATTCACCGCCGCGCCACAAACGCCACTCGCCCGGCTGGTACAACGTCCAGCTCTCGTTATTGGTCAAAGGCTCAGTGGCCAGTACGCTGACCACATCATTGGGCGTGGTTTCCGATTGAAAATCCACCTGCATATCAGCATCTTTCAAATAAGCCGGGCCAAACGGTGCACGCCGAGTGATATGTGCCAACTTGGTCGAACAAAAGCTGAACAGCCAATCACCATCGCTGAGCAAGCAGTTGAACACCCCCTGCTGGCGATAACCGGCACAGGCCTTGACGAGGATAGGCAGCAACGCCTCTTCCGTAACCGGCTCAGGAAAAGCGTGGCGCAGGCGGTTGAGCAGGTCACAAAAGGCTGCTTCGCTGTCGGTATCACCAATCGGCTGATAGATATCCAGGCGCGGGGCAAAATCGGCCAGCTGGCCGTTGTGCGCAAAGCACCAATTGCGGCCCCACATTTCGCGCATAAAAGGATGAGTGTTAGCCAGGCAGACGCGGCCGACATTGGCCTGCCGGATATGGCCGATCACCACTTCACTCTTGATCGGGTAGCGTTGCACCAACTGCGCCACTTCAGACTCGCTGCTCGCCCGCGGGTCTTGGAACAGGCGCAGGCCCCGCCCTTCAAAGAAGCCGATGCCCCAACCATCACGGTGCGGCCCGGTACGGCCGCCGCGCTGCATCAGGCCAGTGAAGCTGAAGACGATATCGGTCGGCACATTGGCACTCATGCCCAGCAATTCACACATGGCGCAATGCCTCGCTCAGTCGTTGAGCATCTAGCCGCAATCTGGCCTCCGGGCGCTTAGGCACCAATGATAAAAACCCATCAGAGTGCGCCACAACAATGGACGCGCTCGCGTAATAGCCCTTGGGCCGGCTGCACAGAGACGGGGCATATGAGCATTAGGACTGCTGGCTTGCAAAGCCGACGGCCCTTGCTTACAGACGGGGTTCTACACGCATACGGCGGTCGCCGCGGGCATCGTAGCAGGTGTCTTCTGGGGTATCGGCATCGCGCGCCATCATCTCGCGCAGGGTCGGTTCGTCATCGGCAATCGGCGCGGGGCCTTTACGCGCCTGCCACCAGCGTTCCACAGGCCAGCGAATGGCCACAAACAGCAGGTACAGGACAAACGCGATCAAGCCGTACATGCTCAGATCGGCCACCGCACGCCAGGCGTTGTTACCCACATCCAGCAGCAGGTCCATGGCGGTGATGGCGATCGCTGGGGCGAACTGTTCTTTGCCAGGGTCAACAATGGTCGGGCTGAACAACAACACCAGAACCAACACGCGCAGCGGCTCGCGCAGGTAGCGCCACATCCAGCCGGTCAGACGAAACCACACCAACAGACAGCCGAGTGCTGCAACTAGATAGGCACCCCAGGCAAGCAGGTAGTCGTTTTCAGTCATAAAACGCAAATTCTCTGGCATTAATGGGGCTGCTGACTGGCAGATACAGAAGCGCGCAGATTTCAGCAGCCGACGGGCGAAGTGGCGCTTATGATAACGGCTTTTGCCTGCTTCGGCGTCCCCGCTGTGGCTGTTAGCCTATGGAGTTACCCCATGCACCACGCCCCTGTGGCCCGCGCCGATAACGCCGCCGACCCTTATCGCTGGCTGGAAAACCGCGACAGTGACGAGGTGCTTGATTACCTCAAGGCTGAAAACGCTTATTTAGAGGCGCAGCTCAGCGCGCAGCTACCCCTGCGTGAAGCACTGTTTGAGGAGATCAAGGGACGCATCCGTGAAACGGATCTCAGCTTACCGTCGCCTTGGGGCCCGTACCTGTATTACCAGCGCACCACCGCTGGGGACGAATACCCACGGCATTATCGCTGCCGCAAACCGGCTAACGGCACGCTGAACGTCGATGAACACAGCGAGCAATTGCTGCTCGACCCCAATGCGCTGGCCGAGGGCGGGTTTATCTCGTTAGGGGCATTTAGCATCAGCCCTGATCATCAGCGCCTGGCCTACAGCCTGGACACCAGCGGTGAGGAAACCTACCAGCTGTTCGTCAAGGAACTGGCCGACGACAGCGTGATCGAGCTGCCGTTCACCGACTGCGACGGCAGTATGACCTGGGCCAATGACAACCAGACCCTGTTCTTCGGCGAGCTGGACGACACCCACCGCCCGCACAAACTCTATCGCCACACACTAGGTACTGACGCGGCCGAGCTGGTGTTCAATGAGCCTGATGGGCGCTTCTTCCTCAGTTGCTACCGCAGCAGTGCGGAACGCCAGTTGATATTGCAGCTGGGCAGCAAAACCACCAGCGAAACTTGGGTGTTGGATGCCGCCACACCGCAAGGCAGCTTCAGCTGCGTAGCCCCGCGCGAAGACGGCCATGAATACGACATCGACCACGGCATGCTCGATGGTCAGTGGTGTTGGCTGATTCGCAGCAACCAAAACGGGATCAACTTCGCCCTGTTCAGCGCCCCCGCAACAAACCCGGCTCGCCAGCACTGGCACCTGCTGCGCGCGCATGATCCGCAGGTGATGCTCGAAGGCGTCAGCCTCAATCAGCGCGCGCTGGTACTTAGCCTGCGCGAAAACGGTCTGCCGATCATCGAGGTACAACCGCAAGGGCAAACGGCCTACCGCGTGCAGTTACCCGACGCGGCTTACAGCCTGTATGTGCAGGACAGCCTGGAGTTCGACAGCCCGGTGATTCGCCTGCGCTATGAAGCACTCAACCGTCCGGCGCAAGTGCGTCAGCTGGAACTGGCCAGCGGCGCGCAGCAGGTGCTCAAGCAAACCCCGGTACTCGGCCCGTTTGATGCTGACAGCTATGTCAGCCAGCGCGTGTGGGCGACAGCGGCAGACGGTACTCAGGTGCCGATCAGCCTGGTGGCCAAGCGCGAGGTACTGGGCAGCAGCGCCCCGCTCTACTTGTATGGCTACGGCGCATACGGCGAAAGCCTCGACCCGTGGTTTTCCCACGCGCGCCTGTCGCTGCTCGAACGTGGCTTTGTCTTTGCCATTGCTCATGTGCGCGGCGGCGGCGAACTGGGCGAAGCCTGGTACCGCGCCGGCAAGCTGCAACACAAGCACAATTCATTCAGCGACTTTATTGCCTGCGCCGAACACCTGATCAACAGCGGTTACACCCAGGCCGAACAACTGGTTATCAGCGGCGGCAGCGCCGGCGGCCTGTTGATCGGTGCCGTGCTTAACCAGCGCCCGGAACTGTTCGCTGCGGCCATCGCCGAGGTGCCGTTTGTCGATGTGCTCAACACCATGCAGAACCCCGATCTGCCGCTGACCGTCACCGAATACGACGAATGGGGCGACCCGAGCGAGCCTGAAGTATTCGAGCGAATCAAACGTTATGCGCCCTACGAGAATATCCAGGCTCAGGCTTATCCGGCGGTCCTCGCCGTGGCCGGCTACAACGACAGCCGCGTGCAGTATTGGGAAGCTGCCAAATGGGTGGCCAAGCTGCGGGCGCACAAGACTGACAGCCACCTGTTGCTTTTGAAGACTGATCTGGACGCCGGCCATGGCGGCATGAGCGGGCGCTATCAGGCGCTCAAGGATGTCGCCCTGGAGTACGCCTTTATCTTCAAGGTCCTAGGCCTGCACTGAGGCCGTGAAAAGTGCTCGCACAGCCAAGGAACGGTCACTCGGCAGGCTTTTTCAGCGGTTGTGCATTGCGCTCGCGTTGCTCACGCAACAGCTGCAGGTCTTGATCGCTGCGGTTCTGCGAAGGCTCTAACAAGGATGGCTGCTTAAGCAGCGGCACACTGTTAGCCGGCGCGCTCGGCAGTGGCCGTGGCGCAGCGGGCATGCCATAAGGTTGCGGTGTGGCCGTACCGGGCGCCCCTGTCGCCGGTTCTGGAAGCGGATTGCCAATAGGTTGCTGAGCCAACAACGGCGTACTGGTCAGGGTAGTCAGGGCAACGAGCAAAATGATCGGGCGCATATGGCATCTCCATGAGCAGGTATTCACTTAGGCCACGCGCAAGCGCTTAAGTGCCGAACTGGCAGTTCTCACTGATCGCCGGCAAGGCTAGACTGCGCACACAGGCACAATTCACGAGACTCCCAATGAGCAGCGATAAATCACCCGCCACCGCCAAGCTTGACCGCATCCTTGCTGATGCCCAGCGCTCGCGTGAGGAAGGCTACCGCGACAAAGCGTTAAAAATGTACCCACACGTCTGCGGCCGCTGTGCCCGTGAGTTCGCCGGTAAGCGCCTGAGCGAGTTGACCGTACACCACCGCGACCACAACCATGACAACAACCCGCAGGACGGTTCCAACTGGGAGCTGCTGTGCCTGTTCTGCCATGACAATGAGCATTCGCGCTACACCGATCAGCAGTACTTCAGTGAAGGCTCGCTCAGCACGCCGAAGACGGCTCAGGCCACGCACAACCCCTTTGCTGACCTGGCGGCACGGTTGAAGAGCAAAGAATAGGCCCCAGCCTGACCAGCCCGTATAATCCCCGGCCTTTAATTTTGGTTGCCGCAAGGCACAGAAAAGGCCGGACACGTGGCAAACAAACGATACAGCTGCATCGGGTTGTTCAACCCAAAATCCCCAGAGAACGTCGGTTCGGTCATGCGTGCAGCAGGCTGTTATAGCGCGGCCTCAGTGTTTTACAGCGGCAAACGCTATGCGCGTGCCCGCGACTTTGTCACCGACACCCAGCGCATCTATATGGATATTCCGCTGATCGGCGTTGAAGACCTGCAGCAAATCATTCCGATTGGCTGCACACCGGTCGCAGTGGAACTGGTCGAAGGTGCACGCCCATTGCCGCAGTACACCCACCCCGACCGCGCCATCTACATCTTCGGCCCCGAAGACGGCTCGCTGAGCAAGGAAGTCCTCGATTGGTGTGAGGACGTGATCTACATCCCCACCCAGGGCTGCATGAACCTCGCGGCCACCGTCAATGTGGTGCTCTACGACCGCATGGCCAAGGGCCTCAACACCAAATCCGGATTGGGCCTCAAGTAGTTAGCGCAACAGCTTGCTGTCCAGCACTTCGGAGGCGCCGCCCATAACGTTTTCGCTGATTTCGATAAAGTCTTTGGTAGTGGCTTTATCCAGACGCATCAGGCCGCGGGTGACGTCATCTAACGAGCGCGGCTGGGTGCTGTCTTTAGTGGCCTGGCGGATTTCTCGATCCAGCTCCTGCAGCAACAGAACGGCGCGGGCGGTGACCGGACCGCTGGAGTTGTCGGTACGCAGGCTTTTTACCGGCTTGCTCCAGCCAATCAGCTGTTCGCGAATTTTCTGATAGCGCTCCTCGCTCAAGCCGCCCGCGCGGCGCATCAGCTCGATGGCGTAGTACTCGGCGATGCCTTCGGTGATCCAGTCACTGCGATCGCGGGCGCGAATACGGCTGAACACATGCACAAGTTCATGCACCAGGGAGCTGGTGCCGTTCTCGCTGACCAGCGGACGATCGCTGTGCATGTAATACGAATTGGCGGCCGACAGACCGCCGCGCCACATCGGATCGCCAGCCCCGACAATCAACAGCTTGCCGGGATCACGCGGGAACACGTCCTGAGCGTGTGGCCAGACAAAGGTCAGCAGGGTCATCACGTCCATACGGCGCATGCCCTCACCCACGGGGGCGGCAATTGCTACATCGGTCTCACCCAGTTTGGCGCGGCGCGTACCCACTTTACCGGCGACGATCCAGCCCGTCGGCCGGTCGAACTTGCGCTGCGGATTATCCACCCGGAACTTGTTCTTACCGATACGTGGCCAGCCCGTTTCAACGCTTTTCCAGCCCGTGGGCAGTTCGAATAGCAGGCGCGAGACCAATTCGGTTTTGTCTTCCTGGCGCAGCGTTACTGCCGGCACCAGATCGTCACCACGCAGTAAGGCCCAGTCTTTGGTCATCCGTGCATCGAAGCGGCCTGGGCTGCGTTCGTGGTTGACGCGCACGCGGTAGGTCAGGGTCGATTTACCTTTGGCCGGCTGCCAGGTGCCGAGTTCGGGCTTGTCTTGGGTCCATTGGCCGTCGGCCTTGAAGTCGCTGTAGACGCCCTGCTGACCCAAATTGAACGCCAGGCTAAGCACCGGTGCGCCGTCGGCCAGGGTCAGGCTGACTTCAGCCTGCTCGGTCTCCGGCAGAAAGCGCACGCGATAATCCAAGTCGACCTTCTTCGCCCACAACGGTGTGCTCAGGCTGAGTAAGACGACAGACAACAACACACGGCGAATCAACATGGCAGGCCTCCAGAGGCTGTTCATTGGCGCAGATGAGCTTAGGCAGTGTTACTGACGTGCGGTTCAGCCCGAGCGGAAGATCATGTGGTCTTCCCAGTCTTCTTCGGCCACGCTGTTTTCGCTGAGCATGCGTCCGGCCTGAGAAATTTTCTGTTTGTGCACCTGTTCGGTGTCACCGCAGACCAAGTGATGCCACAGCAGCAGGTCCTTACCTTCGCTCACCAAGCGATAGGCGCAGGTGGGCGGCAGCCACTGAAATTGGTCAGCCTGGGCCGGGGTGAGCTGGATGCAGTCGGCGACGAATTTGCGTCGATTGCTGTAGTCGGTGCAGCGACAGGTGTTTAGGTCGAGCAGTTTGCAGGCGATGCGCGTGTAATACACGCTGCCATCGTCCTCATCCTCAAGCTTTTGCAGGCAACACAGGCCGCAGCCATCGCACAGCGATTCCCACTCGTCCTGATTCAGCTGTTCGAGGGTTTTACGTTTCCAGAAGGGTTCGACTTTGGCGGCCATGGCGAGGGTACGTGAAGAGCGAAAAGGCCGGCAGTCTAGCCGCTTGGCCAGCAGCGGCCAAGGGCGGTATGCCGAATGGAGGGTGGGTTAATAACCGCGGGTAAAATCCACCTGCCCGCGTAGCGCGTTACCGCCCTGCCAGCGCGCCAGGTTGTCGACAAACAACTGCACCAGCAGGCGCGGATCAGTGGGTGCCGAGCTGTGCCCGGTCAGCAACAGACACGGCGCCTCCCAGAACGGATGACCTGCGGGCAGCGGCTCCTCACGGCAGACATCAATCACTGCGCCGGCCAGTTGGCCCTGGTGCAGCGCTGCGACCAGATCGGCATCGACCACCGCGACGCCACGTCCGGCATTGATAAACAGCGCAGTGGGTTTGCAGCAGGCAAAAAACGCCCCGTTATAGATATCGCGGGTAGCCGGGGTGTCCGGTAGCAGATTGATCAAGTAGTCGGCCTCGCCCGCCAGTTGCGACAGCTCATCGAGCCCGGCCACCTGACGAAACGGCGGTAATTGCCGTGACTGGCTGGCGATGCCACACAGCTCGATACCGAATGGCGTAAGAAACTGCGCCACGCTCAGGCCAATATCACCCGTGCCGATAATCAAGGCGCGGCGCCCATTAAGGCTGTGCGGTTGGCGATTGTCCCAACGCTGCTCGACCTGCGCTGCCAGCCGGGTCAACAGCTGGCGCTCATGGGCCAGCACGTGACAGAGCACATACTCGGCCATCACCTGACCGAAAATGCCCACGGCGCGGGTCAGCGGATAATTTGTCGGCAAGCCCCTGGCCAACAGCGGTGTGATACCGGCCCAGGTTGATTGCAGCCACTGCGGCTGAAACCCCTGACGCAGTAACGGTACCAGCAGGTCCGGCTGGCCCAGCCAGACGGCACCGCCGGCGGCATATTCGGCCAGCGCGTCCGGCCGATCACTGCCACGCAATTCAAGCTCGGGGGCATGCTCGCGCAGCAGCTCGGCATACAGCGCGTGCTGCGCTTCAGCAATCAATACACGCTGTGGGGCCTTCGCAGTCGCATGCATGGCGTTTACATCGGGTCGTTACGGCGCAGCAGTTCATCCGGCAGGTGCTCGATGTACTCGTCTTCCGGCGGTGGCATTTGCAGGTGATAGCCCTGCTCGTCGAGGTTGGCCAGCACCTTGTGGATGTCTTCGCGGGCCAGGACGCGCTCGGGTGTCAGCACCATTTCAAATGCAAGGGCCGGCGGGCCAAACGCCAGCAGCAGGTTTTCTGGTACGCGCTTAAGACCATCACTGCGCAGCACGTAGAGGTACATCTCGTTCTTACGTGGGCTTTTATAGATTGAGCAAATACGTTTCACGCGGACTCTCCGTTTGCAGCCAGGCAATCCAGCAACGCCTGGCCCATCAATTCACGCCGCCAGCCGCGCAGCGACTCCGGCAACTGGTAGGGCCCATTGGGATAGCCGGTTTTTAACAAGGCTTCGAGGGTTTTCTTGCGCAGCATCAGTTCGGGAGCAATGTTGAGGCGCTCACCTTCGCGCTGACCGATAGCCCGCAGCTTCTTCAGCAGTGACGAGACTTCCAGCGGCAACGGCTCAGGCAACGCCTCGGGCAATTCTGCGGCTGGCGTGGCCGCAGCCTGCTTGATCAATTGCAGAATAAATTCACCGTCCTGGCGTACGGTTTTCGGGTGCATGTCCTCAATCCGCGCCAAGGCCACCAGGTTATCCGGCTGAGTACGGGCCAATGGCCACAGCGAATGCTCACGGAGGATGCGGTTACGCGGCTGGTTGCGCTGGCGCGCCTGGACTTCGCGCCATGTACACAGCGCTTTAAGCACGGCCAACTGTTGGCGTGAGAGTTTCCAGGCCAATTTGGCTTCGCGGTAAGCCAACTCGGGATCGACCTCACGGGTGAGGTTGGCGACGAGTTCAGCGCCGTCTTCCAGTACCCAGGCATATTTCTCGGCGGACAACTGATCCTTGAGCCGGGTATACACCTCAGCCAAGTGCACCACGTCTTCGGCCGCATAGCTCACCTGGTTGGCCGATAACGGCCGCTGTAACCAGTCGGAGCGGGTCTCACCTTTGGGCAGATCAATATTCAGCACGGCCTGTACCAGGCGCGAATAGCCCATGGAGAAGCCGAGGTTGAGGTAACCGGCCGCCAGCTGGGTATCGAACAAGGGCGCCGGCAGGCTGCCCGTCAGGCGCAGGAAGACTTCCAGGTCTTCACTGCAGGCGTGCAGCACCTTGACCACCGCTGGGTCTTGCAGCAAATCGGCAAAGGGGGTCCAGTCGCTGATCAGCAGTGGATCAATTAGGTAGGCCCGCTCGCCTTCGCTAACCTGCAGCAAACCGGCAATCGGGTAAAAGGTGTCGACCCGCATAAACTCGGTATCAACCGCCACAAACGCCAGCGTACGCCAGGTTGCACAATGCTGCGCCAGGCTGGCGTCATCACCAATCCACTGAATATCAATCGCCACACGGCTCTCCCATCAAGAATGCGGCGCAGTATATATCGCCACACCCCATAGCCGGGCATTCACGATGCGCGGTAAAGCGCATAAGCGTTATTCTGCCCGGCACGTGCATGTGAGCACCTTCACTACAGGGAATAACAACAATGAAGAAACTGCTTGGCCTGCTTGTGGCCCTGATCGCGGCCGTGGCGATCTACCTCGTTATCACGCCCAGCCCGATTGACCCGTTGGCCTGGGAGGCGCCGGCCCCTCCGGCGATGACCGGCGTACTGGAGCCCAACGACACGTTGATGAAAGCCGAGCTGCTCGGCCGCGGCCAGGTGCATGGCCCGGAAGACACTGCAGTGGATACTCTGGGCCGGGTCTACAGCGGCTTGCATGACGGCCGCATCGTGCGGATCACGCTTGATGGCCGCGTGGAAACCTTCGCCAACACCCAAGGCCGGCCCCTGGGCATGGACTTTGACGCCAGCGGCAACCTGATCGTGGCTGACGCCTATAAGGGTCTGCTCAGTATCGATGGCCAGGGCAAGATCACCGTGCTGACAACAGAGGCCGAAGGCGTGCCCTTCAAGTTCACCGATGACTTGGATATTGCCCGCGACGGCACTATTTATTTCAGCGATGCTTCCGCGCGTTTTGAACAGCCAGATTACCTACTCGACCTGCTCGAAGCCCGCCCCCATGGCCGCCTGCTCAGCTACAACCCAGCCAACGGCGAAACCCAGGTGCTGCTCAAGGATCTGTATTTCGCCAACGGCGTGGCGCTGTCGGCTGATGAAGACTTCGTGCTGGTCAACGAAACCTACCGCTACCGCATCACCCGTTACTGGCTGAGCGGCGACAAGGCCGGAACCCACGATATCTTTATCGACAACCTGCCCGGCCTGCCGGACAACCTGCAGGGCGACCGCAGCGGCACCTTCTGGGTGGCCCTACCAACTCCGCGTAAGGCCGACGCTGACTTCCTGCACCGTTATCCATGGCTGAAAACGCAGATGGCCAAGTTGCCACGTGCGCTTTGGCCCAAGGCCGTGCCTTACGGCTTTGCTATCGCCCTCAACGAACAAGGGGAAATCACCCAGAGCCTGCACGACACCAGCGGCACGCATTTGCGCATGATCACCTCGGTCAAGCCGGTGGGTGAGTACCTGTACTTCGGTAGCCTGGATAATGACCGCATCGGCAAGCTGAGAATCCGCTAAACCTTCCGCACAAAAAAGCCCGCGCAGCTGCTTAGCTGCGCGGGCTTTTTAATGTTCGGGACTTGCCTATTTGCTCTTTTCTGCGATCCAGATGGTGTGTCGCGTGCCCTTATTACCGTGGGCATAGACCTGCACTTCTTCCACCTTGAAACCCGCCTTGCGCACCTTGTCGCTGAATACCCGGTCGGCACTCGCCGACCACACCGCCAACACGCCCTTGGGACGCAGTGCCTGGTAGCAGCGCTGCAGGCCCTGGGCCGAATACAGCCAGCTATTACGCTTTTGGGTCAGCCCTTCTGGGCCGTTGTCGACGTCCAGCATGATCGCGTCATAACGCTGATCGGCGTTTTTCAGGCAATTGGCCACATCGTCCTGAATCACCCGCGTACGCGGATCGAGTATCGGGTAACCGGCCTTGGCGCCCAACGGGCCGCGGTTCCACTCCACCACGCCAGGCACCAGTTCGGCCACTTCCACCTCAGCAGTCTTGCCCAGGTTCTGCAACGCCGCTGCCAGGGTAAAGCCCATGCCCAGGCCGCCAATCAGCACCCGCGAATCCGGCCGGCCCGCGACCTTTTTGCAGGGAATCGCCGCCAGCGCATCTTCGGAGCCATGCATGCGCGTGTTCATCAGCTGACCGCCATCGCCGCCGGCAATCTTGATCACAAAGTCCTCGCCATACTCGAACAGGCACAGTGCGCCAGAGCCATCAGGAATAGGGGCGGTATCGAGCAAGACAAAGCGTTTCATGGGGTGCGGCAACCTAGGTCAGAGCAAAACGGGCAGGCAGCATGCACATAAAAGGGCCACGATGCAGCGTCTATTGAGAGAAATTCTTCTGCACAGGCCATCTTGACCGCTAAAACCCGAGGTTATGATGCGCGCAGCCCCTTTGCCCATAGGATGACTGAGATGCCCCTCGCCCAACTGGTCAGCGCCGCCCAGCTGCAACAACGCCTCGCTGAACCCGATCTGCTGATTCTCGATTGCCGCTTTGCGCTGGATGACCTGGCCTACGGCCAGCGCAGTTACGCCGAAGGGCATATTCCCGGTGCGCAGTTCGCCGATTTGGAGCGCGACCTGTCCGGGCCGATCCATAAAGGCATCACCGGTCGCCATCCGCTGCCAGAACCTGCACAGCTGCTGCAACGCCTGCGCGAATGGGGGCTGAATACACACAGCGAGGTAGTGCTGTATGACGACGGCCCCGGCGCATTTGCTGCGCGGGCTTGGTGGCTGCTGGCCTGGCTGGGGAAACGTGACGGTGTGTACCTGCTCGACGGCGGCCTAAAAGCCTGGCGCGAGGCTGGCGGGGCGTTGACTCAGGACCTGCCGACGCCAGTGCCCGGTACATTCAACGGCAGCGCCGATAACAGCCTGCTGGTCAGCGCGGCGCAGCTGCAACAGCGTTTGGGCGATAGCCAACTGACCCTGCTGGATGCCCGCGGCCTGCCGCGCTTCAAAGGCGAAGTGGAGCCAATCGACCCAGTCGCCGGGCATATTCCTGGCGCGCAGTGTGCGGTGTTCACTGACAACCTCGACAGCGACGGCCACTTCCTCAGCGCAGCGCAACTGCGCCAACGCTTTGCCACGCTCCTCAACGAGCGCCCGGCCAACGACCTGGTAGCCTACTGCGGCTCAGGCGTAACCGCTTGCCATAACCTGTTCGCCTTGTGTTTAGCCGGCTATCCACTGGCCCCTCTGTATGCCGGCTCTTGGAGTGAGTGGATCACCGACCCTGCTCGCCCGGTAGCTACCGGCGACTAAAGCCCTGTGGCTGGCCGTGCCCCGAGGCAGCGCCAGCCATTGCTTAGCATTAACTGGAATATTGATAACGAGCTAAAGCCGATAACAATTTAAAAACAGTCTTTTACAACGACAACCTCACACTAGACTTCAACTTAAGCGGCTAACCCCGCTTCCGGTGGGGCCTTTTTCAAAACAAGCAAAAGCTGCCAGCGCCCCAGCCCCATCGGTAATTTGCTATCGAGGGCTTTATGGGAATTGCCGCCTGCGAGATCAGCCAATACATCATCCGCCCTACCCTACTCTACTTGGGCCGCCACTCCATCGCCGCCGAAGCCTTGTTGCTCGGCGCCGCAGCCAGCCAATCAGAACTCGGCTCGGTCCTTGATGACAAACACGGCCATGGCCTTTATCGCATCACCGCACAACGCCACCAGCAGCTCTGGGATAAACACTTGGCGTTGGACCCGGAACTCGCCAGCCAGGTACGCGGCCTCGCCAGCCAACATGCCTTTTTGAGCGCACCGCACCTGGAACTGACCGTTAACCTGCGCTACGCCACAGCCATTGCCTGGATGCTGATCGAGGCCGAACAGCGCGAACTGCCTGCAGCCGACGACCTGCTCGGCATGGCGCAAGTCTGGCGCCGGGTGTTCAAACCCCACGGCCGCAATAAAGACTTTATCGCCGCCTGGCAACGCTGCATCGGCAGCCTCAGTCAGGTGGCCTAAAGCCTGAGCACGCCACAGCAGTTGTCCTACAATCCGCCTCTAGTTAGCCGACGATAGCGGCTAATTGAACGCATAGTTCTGCTCGATCTCGGGAACCTCAAAGGCTGGAAAGGGTCAGGGAAAGTTGTTAATTTCCGCGTCCCGCTAAAACCTAGGATTCCTCCGTGTCCAAAAGAGTCGTCAAGACCAGCCTGTTTCTTGCCCTTGCAACTGCCGCCAGCCATAGCGTTGCCGGCGGCTTTGCCATCAACGAACAAAGTATCAGCAGCATGGGCACCGCCTTCGCCGGCCGTTCCTCCTCTGCCGATGACGCCAGCACCGTGTTCGGCAACCCGGCCGGTATGGCACGCATCAAGCGCGAACAAGTCAGTGGCGGTCTTGCGCTGATCTACGCGAAAACCGATATCGATAACGCCAGCGGCAGCTTCCCAGGCAGCAATGACGGCGACATGGTGCCGTTTATCGGCGCGCCCATGGGCTACTACGTCAAGCCGCTGAACGACAACTGGAGCTTCGGCCTGGGTATGTATGTGCCATTCGGTCTGGTGACCGATTATGAGCGCAACTTCCAGGGGCGTTATTACGGCGACCGCAGCGAAGTACGGGTGATAACCCTGCAGCCGACCCTGAGCTATCGCTTCAATGAACAACTGTCGGTGGGTTTTGGCCCGACCATCAACCGTATTGATGGTGAGCTGACTTCATACCTGGCGAATCCTGCTAGCCCAGGCCGGGGCGATGATGGCAAGGTCGAAATCAAAGGCGATGACACGGCGCTGGGCTTCAACTTCGGCGTGTTGTTTGAAATCACCCCACAAACGCGCCTCGGCATGACCTACCACTCCAAGGTGGATTACCGCTTGAAGGGCGACACCACGGTTTCTGGCTCCGGCGTTATTGCCACATCAGCCGGCAGCTACGATGCAACACTGGAGTTGACCACGCCGGAATCGCTGGACTTTTCTGTGACCCATGAGCTGGATGCTGACTGGACTATTTATGCCGGTAGCACCTGGACACGCTGGAGCCGTCTGGAAGAAATTCGTGCCGATAACAAAGGCGTCGTCGGGGCCCTGAAAGGTAATATCAGCAGCATCGTCGAGGAACAAAACTGGCACGACACCTGGTCTCATGCTGTAGGCGCGGCCTATAAGCTGAATCGCCAATGGACCCTGCGAGCAGGCTTTGCTGTCGACCAGTCGCCAACCAACAATACCAACCGTTCGCCACGTATTCCGACCGGCGACCGTAAGGTATTTAGCCTGGGTACCGCCTGGAGCCCGAATGATGATGTGACCATCGACGTGGCCTATTCCTACCTTATAGAAGAAGACACCCAGATCAATCACACCAGCGCCAGCAAGGGTAACTACCGCTCCACCTATAAGAACAGCGCCCACGGCCTGGGCACCCAAGTGACGTACCGCTTCTAATTCAACCAGCGGTTTGGGTTACACTCACGCGGCGATCACAAGAATAAAAAGCCGCCTGAGACAGCCCTATGACTGCACTCTGCACTGCCTTGCCCGAACAGCTCAGCCTGTTGTTGGTGGATGACCACCAGATCTTCCTCGATGGCCTCAGCTTGGCCCTCGCCCCGCTCTGCGCCGATCTACAGATTCACACTGCCGAATCCGCTTCAGCCGCCGAAGCCTGCTTGCAACACACCACCTTCGACCTGATTCTGCTGGACTTACGCCTGCCCGATTTGCCGGGTTTGGAGTTACTCCAACGCTGGCAACAACAGGGGCGCATGACCCCGGTAGCGATTCTCAGCGCCAGCGATTCCAGCCTCGATGCTCAAGCTGCGCTTGCGGCAGGCGCGCTGGGGTTTATCTCAAAAAGTGCCAACAGTGATGAGTTGCGACAAGCCGTCACCCGCGTGCTTCTGGGCGAAACCCTGCCAGTCACGCAGTCGGGCGAAAAACCACAGCTCACGCCGCGGCAGCTGGAAATTCTCCAACTGTTGGCCGAAGGCTTGCCAAACAAGTCCATTAGCCGCCAGCTAGGCGTCTCCGAAGACACGGTGAAAACTCACCTGAAAACACTGTTCCAGGAACTCACGGTGCACACCCGAACCGCCTGCGTCAGTGCGGCGCGACAGCGGGGCTGGCTCTAGCATCCGCAGGCAACAGCACCGCCAGGGCCTGGCGCAAACGGGCCGGCAACAAGGGCTTAGCAAGTAAGGTGACATGGGCTCGGGTGCAGCGCTCCTGCAGATCAGCGCCAACATCTGCGGTAATCAACAAGGCCGGCAGCATTCGCCCAGCCTCCTCACGCAAACGCTCGATGGCGCGCAACCCATCCTCGGTGGCCGCCAACCGATAGTCGCTGATCAATACCTGAGGCTGCGCCTGCGGCAAGCAGTTCAAGGCATCAGCCAGATCGGCGCACGCCCACACTTCACAGCCCCAGCGTTGCAGCAACCCGGCCAGCGCCTGACGCCCAGCCGCGTCGTCTTCCAGCAACAACACGTGCCCCTTCAACGCATTGATGGGTGATGCGGGGGCCTGCAATGGCCCCGCTTCTGCCTGCGGCAGTTGCACGATAAATTGCGCGCCCGCGCCTGGGCTTGAGTGCAATTGCAGGTCATGCCCCAATAACTGCGCCAGCTGCTGGACGATGGCCAAGCCCAAACCCAGCCCGCGCTCGGCATGGCGACCGGGGTTATCCAGTTGGCGAAACTCCTCAAAGATCTGGCTCTGCTCTTCTGCACTCAGGCCCTGGCCATCGTCACCAATTTCCAACAGCACCTCGCCCTGCTCCACGCGCGCATGCAACCACACATGCCGCGCCTGGGCATGGCGCAACGCATTGCTCAGCAGGTTACGCAGCACCCGCTCAAGCAACAGCGGATCACTGCGCACCCATAGCTCGGGGCATTGCATTTGTAACTCGATACCCAAGGCGCCGGCCTCTGCACGGCTTTCATCGCTCAACCGCGCCAGCAGAGGGCGTAAGGCAAACACCTCCGGCTTGGGCTGAACGCCGCCGGGCAAGGTCAAGCGGGTGTAGTCGAATAGCGACTGCAATAGCCTGCTGAGCTGCTCCACGGCCACCGCCAGGCGACTGCTGATGCGATGCACGCTGGGGTCCTGGTTCTGCTCCAGCAGGTGCTGGGCAAACAAGCCCATCGCGTTCAGCGGCTGGCGCAGATCATGACTGGCGGCCGCCAACAGCCGCAGCTTGCGCGCATCGTCGGCTTCGGCACGCTGCCATGCCAGGTCCAGTAAGCGTAGATTGAGCCAGGCCCCGCGCTGACCGTGCTCCTGCATATAGGCTCCCACACTGCCAATCACGTTGGCGCACAGCAGAAACATCCCCTGATAACCCAGCGCCACGCTACCGCCCGTCACGGCATAGCCCAGCAATAGGAAAAAACCACATAGCCCCCAGGAAGCCAGGCTCACAGCACGGAATGACACCCCCAGCAGCACGTAGCCAAATAGCAGCACCAGAAACAGCCCGTCATAAGGCATGGCGATGCCCTGGCTCCAGCACACATGAATGATCGCTGCGACGCAGGCACCGTTCAGCGCATAAGCGCCTACATAGGCCAGCAACGACCGGCGCGGCGGGCTTTGTGGGCGACGGCAGTAGATGAAGGCCAGCACTGCGCCGCACATACCGAGCAACCGCACAGGCAGCAAGGTAAGGCTGATTGCTGGGCTCAGCAGCAACAGATCGAGAGCGGTGTAGACCAGCTGAAAGATCACTGCCGTGCTGGTGATCAGCAGCAGACGGCGGCGAATGCGCTGCACTCGGTGCTCGACAAACTCCTCTTCCAGCGCCCCGCTAAACCTCAGTCGGCGGTAACCCCGGCGTTGCTGCGCCAACAACAGGGCTTCATGACGCGCGAGGTTCATGGGTTACAACCCGGGCTGTTGATTGGCCTGGCGTTTGGCGGCGATGGCGTCATAGGTTTCCACTCGGTGCTGATCTGCTGCGCTGAATAGCCGCTGGCGCAAACGTTGCTGTTCTTGCTGCTGATCTGCAGCACTGAGGCCCGTGCCCTGCAAACTCGCCAGTTCCTGCTGATACGTGGCATAACGTTGTTGCCAGGCGCGCTCGTTGCGCTGCTCTGCGAGCAGGAGCTCGACCGTGGGCGGATCATAGGTCAATGCGAGGAAGTGGCGCACCTGCTCTTCGCTTGCGCCCTGCTGCCAGAGCGTCTCTGTCTGAGCACGCAATTCCTGCGCCTGAGCTTGACGCGCCTCACTGGCACGCATGGCTTCAGGTAGCTGAGCGCGCAAGCGCTCCTGAGCCAAAGCCTTGGCGTGCTCGCTTAGATCATCGCGAGCCATCAGCGCCAGATTGTCCAAGGTATAACGGCCATAGGCTTCCTCGGCACCGAACAAGGCTTCTGTCGCAGCACTGGAAAATTGGGCGCGCCGCAACTGCGCCAGCTGTTCGAAGGCCCCTTGCAATGCCACCAACTGGTCATCCGGGGTGCTTTGCTGAGCGGTACTCAACGGCTGCTGCAGCAACGCCAGGCTGGCACGCTTGTAATCCATATAGTCGCCCAGCAAGCCCATAAACTGCCCCAGCGCCGGCTCGGGCAAGCGTCTGCGCGCATCGGCCAGCATCGCCTCCACTACAGTTTCCAACCCGGCCTGATCAGCAGCACTGAGGAAGTAATCCAGATAATCGCGCAGCGCCAGGCTCAGTTGCAGGTTGCCCGCACTGTCCGCTTTGAGTTCGCCGTCGACGTCGGTGCCCTGCAAACCCGGCAAGCCTGTAGGTGCGTTAATAACGGGCGGGGGCGGTTTGATCGTTTGCGACACAAGGCTCGGTATGGTGGAGAGCGGCGCCGCGACCGCAGTTAATGGCACCGGCGCTGCCGATAATTCAGCAGCGGGCCAGCGCCAGTAAAGCGTAAGGCCGGCAATGCAGCCGGCCAGTGTTAAAAGTGCAGCAGTTGAGCGCAACGACAGGGCCATAAGACCTCCAGAACGCGAGCTGCATTGCGCAGCCCGCGGGTAAGACGGTCAGACGCCTTTGTTTTTCAGGCGATTGGCGTGTTGACGGTACAGCGAAACAGGCTCGGTCCAGCCACGAATACCCAATAGATGGTTGATCGCATCCACGTGGTTCATGTTGTAGCCGTCGCCAATCACTTGCCCCAGGTAGGTGGAGCAAACACCGACCAGACCATCATTCTTCTCGCTGCCAAAGGCCAGGCCGGTAATCGCCAGGAACGGATCGACCGCATCGAAGACGTTGGTGTACGACGTATTGCCGGTCCAGGAGAAATACCGAATGTTGTAGCCACGTACATTCTGTACTTCAGTCGATTTGGCGCAATAACTGCTGTTGTTCACGCCCCAGGGGTGACGGCTGTTCAGCGCCGCAGTGCCCGACGTGGTCAGCGTCTTCAGCGCAGCCAAGCCATTTTGCGGATTGTTGCTGCCAGAAAGCAGATTGATCACCCCACCGATGGCGTTGGCCAGGCCATTCGCGCCGCCTTCAATGGCGCTATTGGGGGGAATAATTCCGCGTAACACATCGGCCACTTTAGAGCCTTTATTCACGCCATTGACCGAAGTTACCGACGCCACCAGATCTGGCCGTAGAGAGGCCGCCACCCGTGAAGTGGGCGAACCCTGGCTGTGGCCGATCAAATTGACCTTACCGCCGTTGGCAGCGGCCCACGGCACGATTTGCTGCGCCAGTGCCGCACCGCGCTGCTCGCTGTCATTGAGTGCAGAGACGCTGGCGACATAGACCTTGGCGCCATCGCGCTCGAGGTTCCAGGGGATGGTATGGAAGTAATTGATCAGGCCGCCGATGGTGTCAAAACCCGTTACGCCGTGCACCAGCACAATCGGATATTTGGTTTGGGTGTAACCAGCCGCCTGGGCCTCAACCGCGCCGACCAGAGCGGCGGTAGCTAAAGCAGTTGTAATAATGCGACGCATGGGTGCCTCCTTATTTTTCTTGTTGGCAGGCCGGGGTATTACATCCGGCGTATCTACCACTCTAAGAAAGCTAACCGTGCTGGGCTATCGCCCAGATGGGTGAGGAGTCGGCACTCGCATTTACTCTGTACCTACAGTGCGGCATGGGCGGAATACCAATGCGCAACCGCCTGCCGTATAGGATCGAGAAGCGCCGAGGCTAACGACCCCTGATTCATCTACTAGTCTTTCAGGCAGAAATGGATTTTCTGGAGCTCCGGCAAATGATTGAAACGACGCCCACGGCCCTGTCGACGATTTTAATCGTCGATGACCAACCCAGAGACCTGTTGCTACTGAGCCAGGCGGTGCAGGACTTGGGCACTGTTCATATCGCCAGTAATGGCCACATGGCCATTGAGCTTGCAAGACGCTGCCGCCCTGACCTGATCTTGCTGGATATCCAAATGCCCGGCATGAGCGGCTTTGAGTTATGCCGCACGATCAAGGCGGATCCGCGGCTGTGTGATGCCGCTATTTTGTTTGTAACCGCACAAACGCAGGCGGCCAATGAAATAAAAGCAATGGAACTCGGCGGCATAGATTTCATACAAAAACCACTGAATCTCCCGGTCGTTCGCGTTCATGTTCGCGCCCACCTGAACTTACGCCAACAGGCTAAACGCCTGGCTTATTACGATGAACTGACCGGGCTACCTAACCTTAACCTCCTGCAGGACCGTGCCGAGCAAGCGTTGCAAAAGGCCAAACGCAACCAGAGCATGGTGGTCTTGCTGATGCTGGATTTGGACAACTTCAGAAGCATCAATGATTCGGTTGATCATGCCGTCGGCGATGCGGTTTTGTCTGAGGTGGCGCGGCGCTTAACTCAGTTCTCACGGGGCATTGATACGGTAAGCCGACGTGGAGGTGATGAGTTTCTGATTCTGCTCTCCGAAGTCACCCGTCTCGATGCCATCAGCGATTTTGTAGCGCGGGTTTTAGATGCCATCGCCAGCCCAATGCACATCCATGAAAAACGCTATGACATCACGGCCAGCGCCGGTGTGAGTGTTTTCCCGGATGACAGCCAAGACTTTGCATCGCTCTACCGTCATGCCGATACCGCCATGTATCAGGCGAAAAAGCTTGGCCGTAATCGCCAGCGTTTTTTCTCGCAAGGTCTTGAGAACATCTCGCGCGCACGTCACCTGCTTGAAGGGCATATGCGTAATGCCTTGGAGCAAGGGGTTTTCGAGGTGTTCTATCAGGCCAAATATGATGCACTTAACCGCCGTATTTGCGGCATGGAGGCGCTGATCCGCTGGCGTATGAGTGATGCCACGCTGGTCTCACCAGCAGAGTTCATTCCCTTGGCTGAAGAAACCGGATTGATCATCCCGATCGGCCGCTATGTGCTGATACAGGCCTGTAATGACGCCAAACAACTGCTGAACATGGGCTTAACCGTCCCCGTGAGCGTGAATATCTCAGCGATCCAGTTCCGCGAAGAGGGGTTTCTGAGCATGGTCAAAAATGCCCTGGAACAGACCGCCCTGCCCCCATCGATGCTGGAACTGGAAATCACCGAAAGCGTCCTGGCGCTGGATATTAAGATGGCCAGCGATGTGCTCAACGAACTCAAGGCCATGGGCGTGCATATTGCTATCGATGACTTCGGTACCGGCTACTCAAGCCTGACCTACTTGAAGAGCCTGCCGCTCGATGTGCTGAAGATCGACCAGGGTTTTGTTCGCGACATGCTGACCGATAGTAGCGACGCTGCAATTATCGAGGCCATTGTGCGAATGGGCCAAGCGCTCGGCCTGGCGCTGATTGCCGAAGGTGTGGAGCTTGAGGAGCAGTCAAACAAACTACTGGCCCTGGGCTGCTCAGTCATGCAAGGCTTCCTTTATAGCCGACCAATGCCATTTCAAGGGCTGTGTGAATACCTTCAGGCACACCGCTAATCGAGTCCGCCGCGGCTAAGCGCCCTAGTACCTAACAATAAAGGCATGCTTTCCTTGAAGAAAACCAGCGCCCGCCACACGAGCACATTCAGTGTTGTCATCCCTTTGGCTATCGGTCTTGCACTGAGCGTGCTGGCTGCCTTATGGCTGCACAATAGCAATCAACGTCAGGCCCAGACCGCCTTACAGCAAGCCACCGAAGAGAAAGCCGATGCGGTAGCCCGGCGGGTGCGCCTCTATCAATATGGTTTGCGCGGTGCCCGCGGCGCGATTGTGACCTTGGGTGAACATGGCATCAGCCGCAGGCTATTTTCCGCGTATAGCCAGACACGCGATATCGACCAAGAATTCACAGGGGCGCTGGGTTTTGGCTTTATTCGCAGGGTGCGTCCGGCTGATGAAGCCACGTTTGTGCAGCAAGCACGCAACGACGACAAGCCCGACTTCAATATTCGCCAATTAGCGCCCCATAGCGGTGAGCGCTATGTCATCCAATATATGGAACCTGAAGCGCGCAACCTCGCGGCTATCGGTCTGGATATCGCGTCCGAACAGAACCGCCGCGAAGCGGCGTTTAACGCCTTAAAAACCGGCACCGTTCAACTGTCTGGGCCTATCACCTTGGTCCAGGCCAGCGGCAAGCCGTTGCAGTCTTTTCTTATTCTTCTGCCGATCTACCGCACCAGCACGACCCCTGAAACAGAAGCCGAGCGGCTGCAACAAGGCTTCGGTTGGAGCTACGCCGCCCTGCTCACAGAACAAGTGCTCAGCGGCTTGCCGTTCAGCACCAAAGATGTAGACCTGCGTTTACGCGATGTTACCGATCCTGCAAAACCGGTTCTGTTCTATGAAGAGACGCATCAACACAACCTGCACGCTGAAGGCCTGAGCAGCACCTTAGAGAGAGAGGTGTTTGGCCGCCGCTGGGAAATCCAACTGATTGCCCACCCCGTATTTATTCAAGGCCTTAACCAAACCTCTCCGCAACTGGTACTCGGTATTGGGGCGTTGCTCAGCGTTTTGCTCGCCGCATTGAGCGCGGCTTTCGGTGCAAACCGTCAGCACCGGCGCCAGGTAATTGCGGAACAGGCCAAGCAAGCAGCCATTGTAGAAAGCTCGCGCGACGGCATTATCGGTAAAACCCTAGACGGCATTGTCACCAGTTGGAACAAGGGGGCTGAGCATATTTTCGGCTTCAGCAGTGAGGAAGCCGTCGGCAAAAGCCTGCTTGAACTGATCGTTCCGGAGGAATATCGAGCCGAAGAAACCAATATTCTCAAGCGCATAAACGCCGGCGAGTCTATCGAGCACTATGAAACCTATCGTCGCCGCAAGGACGGCAGCCTGGTCGAAGTATCCGCGACCATTGCGCCCATTTTCGATGAGCAGCACCAGATCATCGGTATTTCCAAAACAGTGCGCGACATCACCCAACAGAAGGCTGCTGAGACTGAAATCAGGGAACTCAATGCCAGCCTGGAAAAACAGGTAATCGCGCGCACTGGCGAACTCAACAAGCTCAACACCCTACTCAATACCGTGCTGGATTCGGCCTCTGAACTATCAATTATTGCCACCGACACCCAAGGGCTGATCACCCTGTTTAACCAAGGCGCAGAACGCCTTCTGGGCTATAGCGCAGAAGAGATGATCGGTCTACAAACCCCTGCCGTTATTCACCTACCCGAAGAAGTGCGCCAGCGTAGCGCTGAACTCAGTCAGCGCTATGGCCAAGCCATTGAGGGTTTCCGCACCTTTGTCCACCGTGCCGAGTTGGATGGCGCTGAGGTTTGCGAATGGACCTACGTGCGAAAGGATAACTCGCACCTCACCGTGACCTTGATGGTCACCGCCATGCATGGAATTAACGGCGAGCTGGTTGGCTACCTTGGTATCGGCATTGACATCACCCAACGCAAAGCGGCAGAAGCGGAACTGGCAGCAAGCTTGGAAATTACCCGAGCTGTTTTGGACACCGCGCCCAACCCGGTGGTGACGTTGGATAGCAGCGGACGAATCCATACCCTAAACCCCGCGGCCAAACAGGCATTTGGCCTAGAGGACGCCACGGACACGCACTTTCTGCCGGCCTTGCTCAGCCCGGCTTCACAAGGCCCGTTACTCCGGCTGATTGAGCACGCCGCCGCAGGCGAGCGTGACCCGGCCCAAGTGTCTGCCGAACTCATGGGGCGGCGATCGGATGGCAGCGAATTTCCGGTGCAACTGTCTGTCGGGTTGATGCACGCCGGCAAGCAGTTGCTGGTCTGTGTGATCACCGACCTGAGTCAGCAGGTGCAACTGCGCCAAGAGCTCCTGTCCACCCGCGATCAACTGTTAATGGCCGCCGACGTGGCAGAGTTGGGCATCTGGTCATGGTGCCTGACCGACAACAGCTTGCAGTGGAATGAACGCATGTATGAGTTCTATCAACAGCCACTGAGCCTAAGCGAAACAGGCCTTACCTATGAGCACTGGCTCGCTCGGGTACACCCAGACGATGCGCCTATAGCGGCGGCTAAGCTCGAAGCGGCGGTTGCTGGCAAAAGCATTTACGATCCAATTTTTCGTATTGTGCGGCCCGATGGCACGACCCGCATCATTCAAGCCGGCGCACAAATAGAGATGGACGCCGAGGGCAATCCGCTCAAAGTCACCGGGATCAATCGCGATATCACCGCTCAGCGCCAAGTGGAATCATCGTTACGTTTTGCCAAAGAGCAGGCCGACTCCGCTAGTGCAGCCAAAAGCGCTTTTCTAGCCAATATGAGCCACGAGATCCGCACGCCGCTGAACGCAGTACTGGGCATGCTGCACCTGGTGCAGGCCACCGAGCTTAATCAGCGCCAGCTCGATTACATTCAGAAAGCCTACGGCGCCTCCCAATCGCTGCTGGGGCTACTTAACGACATCCTTGATTATTCGAAAATCGAAGCCGGCAAGCTGCAACTTGATCTGCATCCGATTCAGCTGGAACCACTGATGTGTGACCTCGCGGTGGTGCTCAGCGGTAACCAGGTGCAGAAAACAGTGGAGGTGATGTTTGACCTCGACCCTGCATTACCCGCGGTCTTGATTGGCGACAGTCAGCGCCTGCAGCAGATTCTGGTCAATCTCTCGGGTAACGCACTCAAATTCACCGCGCAGGGTAACGTGATTGTCAGCCTGCGCCAGCTTGAGCGCAGCGAGACGCAGGTTAAGGTGCGCATTGCGGTCACAGATACGGGCATCGGCATCACGGATGAACAACTCAAGCGTATTTTCGACGGTTTTTCCCAGGCCGAAGCCTCCATCAGCCGGCGCTATGGCGGCACCGGTTTGGGCCTGGCAATCAGTAAGCGGTTGATCAACTTGATGGGCGGCGAACTGCAGGTAGAGAGCCGCGTCAGCGAAGGCAGTCGCTTCTGGTTCGACCTTGAGTTCGCTATCGACGCGCAGCAAACCCCAATTAAAGCGGCGTGCGCTGTGGTCGGCAAAAAGCTGCACATTCTGGTGGTCGACGATAACCCTGTGGCGCGCGAGCTCCTCGTGCAAATGAGCAGCGACCTTGATTGGTCTGCTGAAGCGGCTCAAGACGCGACCGAGGCCATGGCCTGTGTAACGGCAGCGCACGCTAAAGGACAACCCTTCGACCTGATATTGATGGACCTGATAATGCCCGGCATGGACGGTCTTAACGCCGCCAGGCTAATTCGCGACTCAGCCGGTGATGCGCGCCTGCCACTGGTAATCATGGTGACCGCACACGGCCGCGAAGCCTTGGCAGACAGCGAGCAGGACGCCGATGCACCGTTTGCCGCGTTTTTGACCAAACCGGTAACCCCCAAACAACTGGCCGATGCCGTGGCACGGGTAATCAGTGGTACCTCGGTGAGGCGTATCACCCCAGCTTATAACGTCTCAAAACACCTAGAAGGCCTGCGTCTATTGGTGGTTGAGGACAACTACTTAAACCGCCAAGTCGCCCAGGAACTGTTGATGGGCGAAGGCGCGCAAGTGCTCCTGGCAGAAGGCGGCCAAGAAGGTGTGGACACTGTTGTCGCGACGCCAAACGTTTTCGATGCGGTGCTGATGGATATCCAGATGCCTGGCATCGATGGGCTTGAAGCCACCCGGCTGATTCGCCAAGACGCCCGCTTTGCTGACTTGCCCATCATCGCCATGACCGCCAATGCGTCAGTGGCGGACCGTGAAGTGTGCCTCGCGGCGGGGATGAGTGACCACATCGGCAAACCCATTGATCTAGATAAACTGGTGGCGACCCTGCAGCACTGGACGGGAACCACTGCGCCGGAAAACGACGCGAGCGAGCCCCACTCAGGCGCGGCTACTGAGAATAGCGAAGCGGTACTGCGTCGCTTTGGCGGCAATCTCAAATTGCTACAACGCATGCTGAGCAACTTCGAACCTGAAATGCGTAAGCAACTGCAGCAACTGAACTCACACGCCAGCCAAGGCGACGTAAAAGCAGTCTTGGCGCAGCTGCATATGCTCAAGGGCAGTGCCGGCACCATGGCGCCAGGCAATTGGCAGCACAGGCGGCCGACCTTGAGCAGCAAATCAAACGGCTAGAGCCCGCCGCTGCCGGCGAACTTCTGGCCCGCCACAACTGGCGCGAGGCGTTGGCAGGCATGCTTGAGCAGAGCCTTGTCGAACTTAACTCAGCCTTTCTCGCACCTGCTGAAGCCCAAATAAGCCCTGTAACGTCGCGACCCACAAACGATTGGCAGCACTCGCTACGCAATGTTCTTACCTTGCTGGCAGCCGGTAACCTGCAGGCTATTGAACAGACTGAAGCGATGGTGCATAACATCCCGAGGCAGTGGCAGAGCCATTTCGCCCAGTTTTGCCAGGCAGTCGACTGCTTAGATTTCCCCAGCGCAAGCGTGCTGGGTGATGAGCTTCTTAACCTCGCTCAAGAGAATTGATATGGGTTTCTGGATAGAGCATTACCAGGGTCGACCTAAATTACTCGTGGTGGACGATAAGCCGATCAACATCCGTATCATCAATGAGCTGTTTCGCGCTGACTGCGACCTGCACATGGCCACTCACGGCGCGCAGGCCATCGCAGTCAGTAAAACCTTGCAGCCTGACCTGATTTTGCTCGACATCATGATGGACGGCATGGACGGACTTGAAGTCTGTCGACGCCTGAAAATGGACCCGGCAACAGCCGCCATCCCGGTTATTTTCATCACCGCCAAGCGCGAAGAAGACGATGAAGCCTTAGGCCTGGAGCTGGGTGCCGTTGATTACATCAGCAAGCCGCTGAACTCGGCGATCGTCCGGGCGCGGGTTAAAACCCACCTCACCCTCAAGTTGCAAAACGACTACCTCAAGGGGCTGGCGCGTGTGGATGGCCTGACCGGTATTCCAAACCGCCGGGCCTTTGATGTGCGACTGGCGCAAGCCTGGAGTCAGGCCTGCCGAGAAGGCAGGACGCTGTCCTTGATGATGATCGATATCGACTATTTCAAACGCTATAACGATCACTTCGGTCATGTGCAGGGCGATGAGTGCCTGCGCCAGGTTGCCAAAGCCATCGCGCAATCCGTTAATCGCCCGTATGACATGGCCGCGCGCTTTGGCGGCGAAGAGTTCGCCTGCATTCTGCCGGAGACAAATCTGCAAGGTGCGCTGATATTGGCCGATAAAATCCAGGCCCGCATCAGCCAGCTAGCCGTCGCCCACCCCGGCTCTGAAGTGAGTAAGTGGGTCTCACTTTCCATTGGTGTGGCGAGCCTGCAACCCCGCATCGACAGAGAGCCCAGTGAGCTGATTGCCCTGGCTGATCAGCAGCTTTATCAGGCCAAGCAAAATGGGCGTAATCAGATATTTAGCCTGGCTGCTTGAACAGCGTGGGCGCTCATCTGACGCTCACTAAAAAGCCGCGGCCTGAATGATCAGGCCGCGGCTTTGTTTTTACACCCTTGCGGGCTTATGCGTGATGATCAAGCCAGTTCGAAACGATCCAGGTTCATCACCTTGTCCCAGGCGGCGATGAAGTCGTTGACGAACTTCGCCTGTGCGTCGCGGGTGGCATAGACCTCAGCCAGAGCGCGCAACTGCGAGTTAGAGCCGAATACCAGATCCACCTGGCTGCCGGTCCATTTCAAGTCACCGGTATTGCGATCTCGACCTTCCAGCACGCCGGCGGTGGCGGACGGCTGCCATTTGGTCGCCATGTCGAGCAGATTGACGAAGAAGTCATTGCTCAGGGTTTCTGGACGCTTGCTCAACACCCCATGCGAGGATTGCCCCACGTTGGCATTTAGTGCGCGCAGGCCACCAATCAACACGGTCATCTCTGGTGCGGTAAGGTCCAGCAGTTGCGCCTTGTCGATCAGCATCTCGGCAGCAACGCTTTCGTAGCCCTTGCTCGCATAGTTACGGAAGCCATCGGCCTTGGGCTCCAACGCATCGAAGGACTCGACATCGGTCTGTTCCTGCGTGGCATCTGTACGGCCTGGGGTAAACGGCACATCAACTTCAATACCGGCCTTCTTCGCCGCCGCTTCAACCGCTGCCGCACCACCCAGGACGATCAGGTCAGCCAGGGAGATTTGCTTGCCGCCGGTTGCCGTTGCATTGAAGTCCTTCTGCAGCGCTTCGAGCTTAGCCAGTACCTTAGCCAGCTCAGCGGGCTGGTTAACGTCCCAGTCCTTCTGCGGTGCGAGGCGAATACGCGCACCATTGGCACCACCGCGCTTGTCGCTGCCACGGAAGGTGGAAGCCGAAGCCCAAGCAGTGTTGACCAACTGTGCAATCGACAGGCCGGACGCCAGTACCTTGGCCTTGAGGCCAGCAATATCTTGCGCATCAACCAGGGCGTGCTCAACAGCCGGCACGGGGTCCTGCCATATCAACTCTTCCTGTGGCACCAGTGGGCCGAGGTAACGCGCACGTGGCCCCATGTCACGGTGAGTCAGCTTGAACCAGGCGCGGGCGAAAGCATCAGCGAACGCTTGCGGGTTCTGATGGTAGTGCCGCGAGATTTTCTCGTAGACCGGGTCCATACGCAGCGACATGTCAGCGGTGGTCATCATCGGCGGATGCTTTAGCGCAGGATCATGGGCATCAGGAATCAGGTGCTCAGGCTTGCAGTTGATCGGCGTCCATTGATGCGCACCAGCCGGGCTCTTGGTTAGCTGCCACTCATAACCGAACAGCATGTCGAAATAGCCGTTATCCCAAGTAGTAGGGTTAGGCTTCCAGGCTCCTTCAATGCCGCTGGTGGTGGTGTGTACGCCTTTGCCAGTGCCAAATTTGTTGATCCAGCCCAAGCCTTGCTCTTCAATCGGTGCCGCTTCCGGCTCCGGGCCCACCAGCGACGGGTCGCCTGCACCATGGGCTTTACCGAAGGTGTGCCCACCGGCTACCAGTGCCACGGTTTCTTCATCATTCATGGCCATGCGCGCAAAGGTTTCGCGTACATCGCGGCCCGAACCCAGTGGGTCGGGGTTGCCGTCCGGCCCTTCAGGATTGACGTAAATCAGACCCATTTGTACGGCCGCCAATGGGTTTTCCAGGTTGCGATCACCGGTGTAACGGCTGTTGGGTTTATCGCTGGTAGCGAGCCATTCGTTTTCCGCACCCCAGTAGGTGTCTTCTTCTGGCTCCCAGATATCCGCGCGGCCACCGGCAAAACCGAAGGTCTTGAGGCCCATGGACTCCAGTGCCACGTTACCGGCCAGGACGAACAGGTCGGCCCAGGACAGCTTACGGCCGTACTTCTGCTTGATCGGCCAGAGCAGGCGACGCGCCTTGTCCAGGTTGCCGTTATCCGGCCAGCTGTTGAGGGGCGCAAAACGCTGGTTGCCGGTGCCTGCACCGCCGCGGCCGTCATGAATACGGTAGGTGCCAGCAGCGTGCCAGGCCATACGGATCATCAGACCGCCGTAGTGACCCCAGTCGGCTGGCCACCAGTCTTGCGAGTCGGTCATAAACGCGTGCAGGTCCTTGATCACGGCATCCAGATCAAGGCTCTTGAATTCTTCGGCATAGTTGAAGTCAGCCCCCATAGGGTCGGACTTGGAAGAGTGCTGCTGCAAAATTTTCAGGTTGAGCTGGTTCGGCCACCAATCGGCGTTCTTCGGTGCGCCGCCAGATACGCTATTTTTGCCTGCGCCACTGGAGAATGGGCACTTCGCTTCGTTTGACATGATTCACTCCTGTTGTATTCACCTACCGGATGCACATAGCTTCGTGGCTGGGCAGTCAACGAGCCAATAGGATTTCGGTATGAGCGTTATAGTCCTCAGTGAGTATGGCATCGCCCGCTGAATAGTCGCGCTCACCAAACAGCAAGCGGATGTGTCGCGAGCGTCAGCTCAATAGGATGAAATGTAAGATGCCCACGCAGCCTGTGCGTTCACCCACCAAAGGCCGTAGATCTATGGAACAGTTGCCTCCCAACAACGTCAGCGACGAGGAACTGCTGGCTTATATGAACCGTCAGTTGGGTTCTGGTCGGGTTAAATCCAGCGTGCTGGTCAGCCTCACGCAGCAGACCTTTAGCGATGTCAGCCATACGCGCATCGTTCAGTGTTTTAACCAGTTGCACTCATCACTGCTCAAACGCTGAACTCGGTGAAGGGGAAATATGACCCTGGGCATCAATCTAGGCTTGTTTGCCTATTCGCTGACGATCATCCTTGCGCTGCTGGCGGTGTACCTGGAAAGACAATCTAGGGCACGCGCACACTATTTGAGCTGTCGGCGCCGTCTCTGCGTTAGCCGACACACCCGTTCCCTTCGGAGATTACGATGTCCCGCCCCACGTCAATCACCCCTCTGCTCACCCTGATTGCTCTCGCCTGCTTCGCCATGCTTGGTGCCGCGCTGCTGCTGCAACACCTGCTTGGTTGGGAGCCTTGCACCCTGTGCATTCAGATTCGGTTATGGCTGCTCTGTGGTGGGGTTATCAGCTTGCTGATTCTGGCGCTCGAGGCCCTTGGCGTGCGTTGGTTGAGCCTACTGCTATGGCCGCTGCTACTGGCTGCAAGCGGCATGGCGGTGTATGACAACACGCATCTGCTGCTGATCGAAATCGGCGTACTGGAAAGCTCCAGCTGCTCGCCCTTCCCCTTCTATGCCTTCTACTTGCCGCTGCATGAGTGGCTGCCCAGCGTCTTTATGAGCGCAGGCGTGTGTGGCGAGAACGACTACAGCATTCTCGGCCTCTCGTTCACCTACTGGACCTTGGCTGGCGTCGCCCTGCTATTGGCACTTTGCCTGTATACGGCCTGGCGCGCCATTCGCCGCTAATCGCGGTTGCGCACTGAGCGGCGACCCGCAGCCGCTTACCCGCAAGCGGCTATCGCGGGTGGTTGCTGCGCGTTGGTGGTAATACGCCAGTAGCTGGATGGGCTAAAGCGCGGCGTCAACGCCAACATCAATGCAATGCACACCACCATCAACAGCCAGGTCGTGGAAAAACCGCCCGTTATTTCGCGCAGCAAACCACCGGCGGCGGGCGCAAGCGCATTGATCAAAAAACCAAAACCCTGCACAAAGGCCGCTAGCTGACCGGCGGCACTTGGCTCCTGCAAATGGTCAAGGGTGAGGATCAGGCTCAAGGCAAAGCAGGCGCCCAAACCGAAACCGATCAGTGCTACCCACAGCAGCGCAGCTTGTTGCGGCGCGAGCAGCAGCCCGGCAAAACCGAGTAATTGCGCCATCAGGCTAATGCTCAGCAAACCACGGCGCTCACGCGTGCGCTGGGCAAGCGCTGGCATGCCTAGCGCGGCCAGCACCTGAAACACTGTCATCCAGGCCAATAGCGCGCCACTGTTCTGACTGCTCCAGCCCAAGTGCTGGTAATAGGCCGGTAGCCAGGCCACGACGGCCATATAGCCGCAGTTGCTGAAACCGAAATACAACGCCAGGGTCCAGGCGCGCTTATTGCGGACAAACCGACTAAGCCGTTGCTCGACAGACAGGCTTTGCGCAGCGCGCCAAGGTGTTTGCAGCCAGAGCAGCAAGGCGAGTAACGCGGGTAACGCCCATAGCGCCAGCCCGGCATGCCAATGGCCAAAATTATTCGCCAGGCGCGGGCTAAACCAGGCGGCAAGACCGCCGCCGCTCATCAATGCCGCCGAATAAATGCCCATCGCCAGGGCCACGCGGCCGACAAACCGACGTTTGATCAAGCCCGGTACCAGCACCTGAATCAGCGCAATACCCAAGCCGCCCAACAAGGCCGAGCACACCAGCAGCACGCTGTGATCGATGAGCCCGCGAACCGCACAGGCCAGCAAAATGCACAGCAAACCCAGGGCAATGCCCCTGCCCTCACCCAGACGAGCCTCGACCTGAGCACTGAGCAGCGCCACCAAGCCCATGCACACCACCGGCAAGGTGGTGAGCAGGCCGGCCATCTGAAAACCCATGCCGACGCTGCTGCGAATGTCATTCAACAGCGGGCTGATCGACGTCAGGCTCGGTCGCAGGTTAAGCGCCAAGATCACCAACACCCCCACCCAAGCGCAGGTACGCAGTCCTGGGCCCGCATGTCGCGACAGTTGCTTAAGCATGCTCGGCATACCAGCGTTGATACAGCGGCGTCATCGCGCTGTGTGCGGCATGCTCGATGCGCAGACGCTGTTGCGCCAACGGCAAGCTCAACTGCTGATAAACCCCCGCCGTGGACAAACCAAAAGGCTCACCCTCGGCATTGGTGGCGGCAAACACCACCCGGCTGATGCCGCACAGGTGCATGGCGCTCAGGCACATGGGGCACGGTTGGCCGCTGGCATAAATCACACAGCCCTCCAGGCGGTTGCAGGCCAGCAGCTGACTGGCCTGACGGATACACAACAACTCGGCATGCGCCGAGGGATCAAAGCTCACGTGCATCTGGTTACTGGCTGCGGTCAGCTGCTGGCCTTCACGGACCAACACCGCGCCAAACGGTCGGCCGCCTTGCGCCACGTTGGCTTCGGCGAGGCGGATGGCCTGTTCAAGAAAATCGCGATCACTACTCATGGCGCACTCATCGTTGGGCTAATCAATAACGGGGATTATCCCGAGCCGGCAAAGTATGCTGAAATTAAATATAAGCATGCCTATCAGTTGGCTCAGGAATACTTTGATGCTTGATCACCTGCTCTTGCGCAGTTTTGTTGCCGTGGCCGACTGCGGTAATTTCACCCGCGCGGCTGAACGCCTGCACCTCACCCAGTCGACCGTTAGCCAGAAAATACGTCGCCTGGAGGACAACCTTGGCTGCCGTCTGCTTGATCGCAGCGCCCGGCAGATACTGATGACCGCCGAAGGCGAGCAACTGTGCAGCTATGCCCGGCGCATTCTGGCGCTGCACGATGAGGCCGACGATGTGCTGCGCAACCAGCAAAGTGAGGGTGTACTGCGCCTCGGCGTTCCGGAGGATTTTGCCGCCGAACGCCTGATGCCCCTGCTCGCCGACTTTGCCGACACGCAAACCAGTGTGCGTTTAGAGGTCAGCAGCGGGCTCAGCCCGGAGCTGCTGCGGCAATACCGCGATGGCCAGTTTGACCTGCTCCTGAGCAAGCAAATGAACCCCGGCAGTGATTGCCTAGCCGCCTGGCCGGAGCCGTTGTGTTGGGTAGACAGCCGGCAGCGCCCGGCCTGGGAACGTGAGCCGTTAGCGCTGGCGGTCTTTGCTCCCGGTGGTTTGTATCGCCAGGAAATGATTCAGACGCTGGAGATGCAGGCCCGTAACTGGCGTATTGGCTATTCCAGTACCAGCCTGGCCAGCGTTTGTGCAGCGGTGGCGGCAGGCCTGGGCATCAGTTTGCTGCCACGCCGCGTCCTACAGGCTGACCACCAGATCATCGACAGCCTGCCGGCTATCGAGGGCATGCACCTGGTGCTGTATGCCCGGCCTAACCTGGGCCAGGCCGGCAGCCTGCTCAAGGAGCGTCTGTATCAGCTGTGCCAGGATCAGTCTGCTGCGCAGCCGTAGGGTGCTCGTCCAACAACTGCTGTTGCTGCCAGCCGCCGCCGAGCGCGGCAATCAGCTGCACGCTGGCAGTTAAGCGGCTGCCTAGCAGCGTCAGGTTGCTGCGCTCGTTATTCAGCGCCGTGGCCTGCACGTTAACCACGCTGTTGAAGTCGACAGTGCCAGCGCGGTACTGGTTTTCGATCAGGCGCAGGGATTCACGGGCGGCGTCCAGCGCTTCTTGCTGCACTAAGGCTTCCTGCTGCAGCACACGCAATTGCACTAGGTAGTCCTCCACTTCGCGGAAGCTATCGAGCACGGACTGACGGTATTGCGCCACGGTCTGATCGTAAGCCGCCTCCGTGCGTTCCAGTTCGGCGCTGCGCGCGCCACCATCAAACAACGTCAGCGCCAGTTGTGGGCCGAGCGACCAGAAGCGGTTGGGCAAATCTATCCAGTCGGCAAAGCTGCTGCCCCGGTAGCCGCCGCTGGCGGAAATAGTCAGGTCCGGGTACCACGCCGCTTCAGCCACGCCGATATCGGCGTTGGCGGCCATTACCCGGCGTTCGGCGGCGGCCACATCTGGGCGGCGTTCCAGCAGTTGCGATGGCAGCGCCACGGGGATTGTTGGCAACACCGGCAATTGCTCGCGCACAACGATGCTCAGCTCACTGGGCGGCACGCCGATCAGTACAGCAATCGCGTGTTCCAGCTGGGCGCGCTGCCATTGCAGATCAATCGCCTGGGCCTGGGTGCTTTTCAACTGGGTCAGCGCCTGGCTGACATCGGATTTCGGCACGATGCCGGCGTTGTACTGGTTCTCCGTAAGCTTCAGCGAGCGCGCATAGGCCGCGACAGTGGCATCGAGCAGGCGCTGCTGATCATCCAGCACACGCAGTTGCAGGTAATTCTGCACCAACTCCGATTGCAGGCTGAGTTTCAGCGCGGCCAGATCGGCAGCGCTGGCTTCAAAACCGGCGCGACTGGATTCCAGCGAGCGGCGCAGCTTGCCCCAAATGTCCAGCTCCCAGGCCGCATTCAGGCTGAGGTCATAGTTGGTGGATACACCGCTGCTGCTCGAACTGGTGCCGCTGGATGCATTCTGGCTGCCAGTGCCCTGCCCGCTGCGGCTGGCCCCGGCGCTGCTCGACAGGCTCGGGTAGAACGCTGCACGCGCGCCACGCACCAGGGCGCGGGCCTGCCGGTACTGCGGTTCGCTGGCGGCCAGGTTCTGGTTAGAAATATTCAGCCGCTCAACCAGGGCATTCAGCTCGGCATCGCCATACAGCTGCCACCAACTGCCGCGCGCCAGCACATCGCGGGGCTGGGCCTGGGTCCAGCCTTCAATCTGTTTGAACTGCGCCGGGGTTTGCAGCTGTGGGCGCTGGTAGTCCGGGCCGATGGCGCAGGCACTCAGGGCCAAACTTAATGCCAACAAGGCGGGTAAGCGGTAGGCAGTCAACACATTCATAACGGGGTTTCCAAAGCAGCGTCAGTGCGCACACCGCGCCAGCGGTTAACCCGGTGGCGCAGGCGGTCGAAATACAGGTAAATCACCGGCGTGGTGTACAGGGTCAGCAGTTGGCTCAGTACCAAGCCACCAACGATGGTGATGCCCAGCGGCTGGCGCATTTCCGAGCCTTCGGCGCTGCTGAGCATCAGCGGCAGTGCGCCAAGGATCGCCGCCAGGGTGGTCATCATGATTGGGCGAAAACGCAGCAGGCAGGCCTGGCGAATCGACTCCGCCGGGCTCAGGTGCTGCTGGCGCTCCAGCTGCAGGGCCAGGTCGATCATCAGAATCGCATTCTTCTTAACGATGCCGATCAGCAGGAATAACCCGAGCAGCGAAATCAGGCTGAACTCGATGCTCATCAGCTGCAACGCCAGCAGTGCGCCCACCCCGGCCGAGGGCAAGGTGGAGAGGATGGTCAGCGGGTGCACATAGCTCTCGTAGAGCACGCCGAGGACGATATACACCACCACCAAGGCCAGCAGAATCATCCACGGCTGGTTTTGCTGGGTCTGCTGGAAGGCCCCGCCAGTGCCGCCGAGCACGCCTTGTACGTCAGTGGGTAACCCGATGCGCGCGATGGCACGTTCAATGGCCTGGCTGGCTTGATCCAGGCTGACGCCTTCGGCCAGGGAAAAGCCAATGTTTTCCACGGCAAACTGCCCTTGGTGGCTCACCCGGTCTTCTTCCAGGCTGCGCTCCCAGCGGGCGAAACTGGACAGCGGCACCCGCGCACCGTCGGCGGTAATCAGCTGAATCTGCTCGAGGGTTTCCGGGGACTGGGCAAACTGCGGATTGATCTCCATGACCACGCTGTACTGATTGAGGCTGTCATAGATGGTCGAAATCTGCCGCTGGCTAAACGCATTGTTGAGTACGGCGGTGATCATGTTCATGTCCACGCCCAGGCGCTTGGCCACATCGCGCTCGACCACCAGACGAATCTGCTGCGTGCCTTCAACCTCCGTGGCGTCAATGTCGGTCAGCTCTGGCAAGGCACGCAGCGCCTCGCGCACGGGCGGCAGCCACTTGCGTAACTCATCCAGATCACCGGACATCAGCATGAACTCGTTTTCCGAGCTGCGCCCTTCCCGGCCACCGATCTGCAAATCTTGGTCGGGCATCAGGAACAACCGCCCACCCGGCACTTTCGGCACCTCTTTGCGCAGACGATTGATCACCGCCTGGGCGCCGATCTTGCGCTCTGCGATGGGTTTGAGGCGCACGATCATAAAGGCGTTATTAATCCCGCCGCTGCCGCCAATAAAGCCGGCCACGCTGTCCACCGCCGGGTCTGCCAGCACGGCGCGGCGGTAGATTTCCATTTTCGGCTGCATGACTTGGAATGACAGGCCGTCATCGCCACGAATAAAGCCGATCAGCTGGCCAGTGTCCTGCTGCGGCATAAAGGTTTTTGGCACGCTGACAAACAGGAAGATGTTCAGCGCAATGGTCGCCAGCAGGCTGAACAGCATCAGCAGCGAGTGGCGCAGCGCCCAGTCCAGGCTGCGTTGGTAGAACGCCAACACGCGCGCCTGCACGGCTCCACCCAAACGCTGCATGGCGCTGGGCTGGTGTTCGGCGGTTTCGGCCTTGAGCCAGCGTGCGCAGAGCATCGGCGTCAGGGTCAGCGACACCAACAGGGAAATCACGATAGCTACCGCCAAGGTGATGGAAAACTCGCGGAACAAACGCTCGACGATGCCGCCCATAAACAGGATCGAGATAAACACCGCGACCAAGGAGAGGTTCATCGCCAGCAAGGTAAAGCCCACTTCGCGTGAGCCCTTGAAGGCTGCAGCCATGGGCGTTTCACCAGCTTCGATATGCCGCGAGATGTTCTCCAGCACGACGATGGCATCGTCCACCACCAACCCGGTGGCGATGATCAGCGCCATCAGCGACAGGTTATTCAGGGAGAAATCCAGCAGGTACATCACAGCAAAGGTGCCGACCAATGACACCGGCACAGCCAGGGCGGGAATGAGTGCGGCGCGCCAACGCCCGAGGAAGGCGAACACCACCAGAATCACCAGCACCACGGCGATCAGCAGGGTTTGCTCGGCCTCATGCAGGGTCGCGGTGATCACCGGCGAGCGATCCATGGCCACCTGCAAGGTGATACTGGCGGGGATCACCGCTTGCAGCGCCGGTAACTGCTCGCGGATGCCGGCGATGGTTTCAATGATATTGGCGCCGGTCTGCCGGTTAATCACCAGCAGCACCGCCTGCTCATCGTTGAAAAAGCCGCTGTTATAGCGGTTCTCTACGCCATCGGTAACGGTCGCCACATCGCCCAGGCGCACCGCGGCGCCGTCCTGGTAGCGAATAATCAGCGGCAGGTAATCGGCGGCTTTTTCCAGCTGATCACTGGCCTGCACCTGCCAGTGCCGCTCGGCATCCTCCACTGCACCTTTCGGCCGTTTGGCGTTGGCCGCGCTGATGCTCTGGCGTACTTCATCCAGGGCAATGCCGTAGTGATCGAGCAGGCGTGGCTCCAGGGCCACGCGCACGGCGGGCAAGGAGCTGCCGCCGATTTGCACTTCACCCACGCCGGTTACCTGCGCGAGTTTCTGCGCCAGGATGGTCGAGGCCACGTCATACAGTTGGCCCTTATCGAGTACATCGCTGGACAGCGACAGCACCATGATCGGTGCTTGCGACGGGTTGACCTTGGCGTAGGTGGGCATGCTGCGCATACCGCTGGGCAACAGCTCGCGCGAGGCGTTGATGGCGGCCTGCACCTCACGGGCGGCGGCGTTGATATCGCGATCCAGATCGAACTGGATCATGATCCGCGTGCTGCCCTGGCTGCTGCGGCTGTTCATCTGGCTGATGCCGGCGATGGTGCCGAGTGAGCGTTCCAACGGTGTGGCCACACTGGAGGCCATGATTTGCGGGCTAGCGCCCGGCAGGCTGGCCTGCACGGTGATGGTCGGGAAATCCATCTGCGGCAACGGCGCTACCGACAGCAGGCCGAAGCTGACGCCGCCGAGCAGCAGAATTGCCAGGCTCAGCAGCAAGGTGGCGACTGGCCGGCGGATAAAGGGCGCAGAAAGGTTCATCGGCTGACCACAAGCCCGGCCGCGCTGCGACCACTGATACGCCGCGAAAGCCGATCAAAATACAGGTAGATCACTGGCGTGGTGAACAGCGTCAGTACCTGGCTCAGCATTAACCCACCGACCATCACCAAGCCCAGCGGCTGGCGCAGCTCCGCCCCGGAGCCGGTCGCCAGCATCAGCGGGATCGCGCCAAACAGCGCCGCCAGAGTGGTCATCAGAATCGGCCGGAAACGCAGCAACGCCGCCTGGTAAATCGCCGCTTCCGGCTGCATGCCCTGGTTGCGTTCGGCGTCGAGGGCGAAGTCGATCATCATGATCGCGTTCTTCTTGACGATGCCGATCAGCAAGATGATGCCAATAATCGCAATCAACCCCAGCTCGTTACCGCTGATCAGCAACGCCAGCAGCGCGCCGACTCCCGCCGAGGGCAAGGTGGAGAGAATGGTGATCGGGTGGATATAGCTCTCGTAGAGCACACCGAGCACGATGTACATGGTGATGATGGCCGCGAGAATCAGCAGCAAGGTGCTCGACAGCGAGGCGCGGAAGGCTTCGGCGGCGCCCTGAAAGCGCGTCTGCACCGCCGCTGGAATGCCGATCTCCTGCTTGATGCGCTCAATCACCGCCACCGCCTCACCCAGCGATACGCCACTCGCCAGGTTGAATGACAGGGTGGCCGCGGGGAATTGACCGATATGGTTGATCAGCAGGCTGGCCGCACGTTCCTCGACCTGGGCCAGGCTCGACAAAGCGACCTGTTGGCCATCAGCAGCCTTGACGTGAATCTGCCGCAGCGCCGCCGGGCCGATGCTGCCGGCGTTTTCGCTTTCCAGCACCACGCGGTACTGGCTGGCCTGGGTGTAGATGGTCGAGATCTGCCGCTGGCCGAAAGCGTCGTACAGGGCGTTATCGATGTCCGCCACACTCACCCCGAGGCGCCCGGCCATGTCGCGATCGATCTGCAGAAACATCTGCAGGCCACGGTTTTGCAGGTCGCTGGCCACGTCAGTCAGCTCCGGCTGCTCACGCAGCGCGCTGACCAGCTTGGGCACCCACTCTTCGAGCAGGCTGATATCCGGCGACTCCATGCTGAACTGGAACTGCGTGCGACTGACCCGATCCTCGATGGACAGGTCTTGCACCGGCTGCAGATACAGCTCGATACCGGGAATCCGCGCCAACTCGGGGCGCAGGCGTTCGATGATCTGACTGGCGCTGACATCGCGCTCGGCCCGTGGCGTCAGGTTGATTAACAGGCGGCCGCTATTGAGCGTGGGGTTATCGCCATCTACGCCGATGTAGGACGACAGGCTGGCGACGGCCGGATCCTGCAAAACCACCTCGGCCAGGCGCTGTTGGCGCTCGCTCATGGCCTTGAAGGAAATCGACTGCGGCGCCTCGGAAATGCCCTGGATAACGCCCGTGTCCTGCACCGGAAAGAAGCCCTTCGGCACTGCCAGGTACAACAGCACGGTCAACGCCATCGTGCCAATGGCGACTAAAAGCGTCAGCGGTTGATGCTTGAGCACCCAGGTTAGCCACACGCCATATTGCGCGATCATGCGGTCAATCACGGCGCCGGCCGCACGGTAGAAGCGCCCTTCTTCCTCAGGCTTTTCGGCCTTAAGCAAGCGCGCGCACATCATCGGCGTCAGGGTCAGGGAAATCACCAGCGAGATCAGGATGGCCACCGCCAGGGTGATGGCGAACTCACGGAACAGCCGCCCGACCACATCGGCCATAAACAGCAGTGGAATCAGCACTGCAATCAGCGAGATGGTCAGCGACACCAGGGTAAAGCCGATTTGCTTGGCGCCTTTTAACGCGGCATTCAGCGGCGTTTCGCCCTCCTCCAGATGGCGGGCGATGTTCTCCAGCATGACGATGGCATCGTCCACCACAAAGCCGGTGGCGATGGTCAGGGCCATCAGCGTCAGGTTGTTGATGGTGAAACCCGCTAGGTACATCACGCCGAAGGTGCCAATCAGCGACAGCGGCACGACAATGGACGGAATCAGCGTGGCCGAGAGCTTGCGCAGAAACAGAAAGGTCACCAGCACCACCAGGGCGATGGCCAGCAGCAGTTCATGCTGCACGCCCTTGACTGCGGCGCGGATGGTCTCGGTGCGGTCGGTCAGCACGCTGACCTCAACACTGGCCGGCAAGCCCTGGGTCAGGTGGGGCAGCAGCGTTTGGATACGGTCAACCACATCAATCACGTTGGCGCCGGGCTGGCGCTGCACGTTAACCAATACGGCCTCGTTGCGATTGGCCCAGGCGGCTAGGCGCTGGTTCTCGGCGCCATCGATGATGTCTGCGACGTCTTTCAGGCGCAGCGTGGCGCCGTCCTTGTAGCCCAGTATCAGCTCGCGGTATTCATCGACAGATTTCAGCTGGTCGTTGGCATCCAGTTGCGACACCCGGGTCGGCCCGTCGAAGTTGCCTTTGGGCTGGTTGACGTTACTGGCGGTGATCAGCGTGCGCACATCGCTGAGGTTCAAACCGTAGGACGCCAAGGCCTCAGGGTTGACCCGCAGGCGCACCGCCGGTCGCTGCCCACCCGCCAAGGTGACCAGACCAACGCCGCTGGTTTGCGCAAGCTTTTGCGCCAGGCGGGTGTCGACCAGGTCAAACACCTGCGGCAGCGGCAGGGTTTTCGAGCTGATGGCCAGGGTCAGCACCGGGGTGTCAGCCGGGTTGACCTTGTTGTACACCGGCGGCGCCGGCAGATCGCTGGGCAGCAGGTTACTCGCGCCGTTGATCGCGGCCTGCACGTCCTGCTCAGCGACATCCAGCTTCACCTCCAGGTTGAAGCGCAGGCTGATCACCGAGGCGCCGCCGGAGCTGGTCGAGGACATCTGCTTTAGCCCGGCCATCTGGCCGAACTGGCGCTCAAGCGGCGCGGTGACCGCACTGGTCATCACATCGGGGCTGGCGCCTGGATACAGGGTCAGCACCCGAATGGTCGGGTAATCCACTTCCGGCAGCGCCGAGACAGGCAGCATCCGGTAAGCGATCAGGCCGCTGAGGAATATCGCCAGCATGATCAGCGTGGTGGCGACCGGGCGCAGGATAAACAGGCGAGAGGCGTTCATTGGGCGCGCGGCGCTCCCATGCGCTCAGGCGTAGCCACGTCCTTCTGGGCAGTAACCGGTTTATCGCCGATTACCTCGACCTTGTTGCCGGAGCGCAGGCGGTCAGTGCCTTCCAGCACCAGGCGATCGCCCGGTTTGAGGCCCTGCTCCACCACGCTGAGTTGACCATCGCTGGGGCCGACGCTGATTGGCGTCAGCTGCACCTTGTCTTCTTCGTCCACAACATAGGCGAAGGTGCCACTGGCGCCGAACTGCAGCGCGGCGGCGGGCATCAGCGTGACGTTTTGCAGGGTTTTCACCCGCAAGCGAACGTTGACGAATTGATTGGGGAAGAGCTGCTCTTCGGCATTGGCGAAGCGCGCCTTGAGTTTGATCGTGCCGGTGGCGGTGTCGATAAGGTTGTCGAGGCTTTCCAGCTCGCCTTCGGCCAGTTTGAGTTTTTCACTGCGATCCCAGGCCTCGACAGCCAAGGTATTGCCGGTACGCATTTGTTGCACCACCGCTGGCAGTTCGGCTTCCGGCAGGGTGAACATCACGGCAATGGGCAGGGTCTGGGTGATGACTACCAATGGCAGGGTATCGCCGGAACCAACCAAGTTACCGACATCCGCCTGACGCATACCCAGGCGGCCGCTGATCGGTGCGCGCACCTGAGTGAAATCGAGGTTAAGCCGCGCGGTGGCGACATCCGCCTGCAAGCTCTTGAGGTTGCCGCGGTACTGGTTAACCAGCGCTTCCTGGGTGTCGAGCGCCTGCTTGGCTATTGAGTCTTCGGCGTATAGCCCGCGGTAGCGCTTAAGGTCCAGCTCGGCATTACGCAGCTGCGCCTGGCGCTCTTGCAGTGCGCCCTGCGCCTGCTGCAGGGCGATTTCATAGGGCCGCGGGTCAATCACCGCGAGCAGCTCACCCGCCTTGACCTGCTGACCATCCTTAAACAGCAGTTTGACCAATTGGCCATCTACCCGGCCGCGCACATTCACCGTGTTATAGGCCGTGACCGTGCCCAGGGCTTTGAGCTCAACCGGGAAATCACCCTGGCTCACACTGGCCACGCGCACCGGTACCGGGCCCATATCGCCAAAACGGCCACGGCCCATTTCCGGGCCTTGTTCTGCACTGGGCCAAAACCACCAGAGCAGCAGGCTCAGCGCGGCGAGCGCAAGCAGGCCAATCAGCCATTGGCGCGACAGGTTACGGGTACGGTTGCTGAGCTGTGTATCAGGCATGGCGACGATCACTTCCTTGGGGAGCCTGAACGATATTGACTATCAGCTCCCGTGCAAAGGTTCTTTACCGCCTATTTACCTTTCTCTTACGTAACTAAATATCTGATCCGAATAGAAAATCGTCGGATTGGCGTTCAGCCTCGCATCGCAACGACCCGCCGGGATAACAAGCCATAAATAAAAACGGCCTGCAAAGCAGGCCGTCGATGATGCGAAGTGTGCGCTTACTTGAGTACAGCCATTGCAGCTTCGTAGTTCGGCTCGTCAGCAATTTCAGCAACCAGCTCGCTGTGCAGCACTTTGTCGTTTTCATCCAGCACTACGACCGCACGGGCAGCAACGCCCACCAGTGGACCGCTGGCAATGGCCACGCCGTAGTCCTTGAGGAACTCAGCGCCGCGCATGGTCGACAGGTTGATCACGTTTTCCAGACCTTCAGCACCGCAGAAACGCGCCTGGGCGAACGGCAGGTCGGTGGAGATGCACAACACCACGGTGTTGGCCAGCTTGCTGGCATTGGCGTTGAACGTACGCACGGACGTGGCGCAGGTCGGGGTATCGACGCTTGGGAAAATATTCAGCACTTTGCGCTTACCGGCCAGACTGGCCAGGCTCACATCGCTCAGGTCGCCGGCGACCAGGCTGAAAGCGGGGGCTTGCTGGCCCACCTGTGGCAGTTGACCAGCGACTTCAACCGGGGAACCTTTAAGGGTGACTTGTGCCATTGGAACAATCCTTTTTCAGCGAAATTGGAGACGGTTAACAAGTAAGGGCGCGAACCCACCAAATGGCAAGCCCGCGCCCTCTTGAAGACGGGCAGGGAGAACTGACCAGAAAGTCAGACTACCCTGCTCAGTCATACGGCACATCAATTTTTAGCGAAATAATCCTTGGTCAGTTTGACCACGATCGGGCTCAGCAGTATCAGCGACAACAGGTTAGGAATCGCCATCAGGCCGTTGAGGGTATCGGCCACCAACCAGGCGAAATCCAGCTGGGCAATCGCACCGAACGGCACCGCCAGCACCCAGAGAATGCGAAACGGCATGATCGACTTGGTGCCAACCATGTATTCCCAGCACTTCTCGCCGAAGTAGCTCCAACCGAGAATGGTGGTAAAGGCAAACACCACCAGAGCAATGGTCAGAATGTAGCCACCGACGCCCGGCATGGCCGATTCAAAGGCCGCCGCCGAGAGTGCCGCACCGCTTTCACCGCTGGTCCATACACCGGAGGTGATGATCGCCAGACCGGTCATCGAGCAGATGATGATGGTGTCGATAAAGGTCCCGAGCATGCCGATCATCCCCGAACGCACCGGGCTGTTGGTGGTACCGGCCGCCTGCGCGATACCAGCAGTACCCAGGCCCGCTTCGTTGGAGAAGATACCGCGTGCCACACCGAAGCGAATCGCCGCCATAACTGCTGCACCGGCAAAACCACCGGTGGCAGCGGCTGGGCTAAAGGCATAGGTGAAGATCATTTCGAAGGCTGCTGGAATCTCAGAGGCGTTCACCACAAGCACCACGAACGCGGCAATGATGTAGGCCACGCACATAAACGGCACCAGGGTCGCAGCGACCTTACCGATGCGCTTGATACCGCCAAGGATCACCAGGCCAACAAAGACCATGGTGACCAAACCGGTGGCCCACAACGGTACGTTGAAGGTGGTTTGCAGGGCCGCGGCCATGCTGTTGACCTGCACCATGTTGCCGATACCGAAACCAGCAAAGCCGCCGAAAATGGCGAATGCCGTACCCAGCCACAGCCACTTTTTGCCCAGGCCGTTTTTGATCGCGTACATCGGCCCGCCAACGTGCTCGCCGCGCTTGTCCTTCTCACGGTAGTGCACCGCCAGTACCACTTCGCAGTACTTGGTGGCCATGCCGACCAATGCGGTGCACCACATCCAGAACAGTGCGCCCGGACCACCGAGGAAGATCGCGGTGGCCACACCGGCGATGTTACCGGTACCCACAGTGGCAGCCAGGCAGGTCATCAGCGCCTGGAAGGGGCTGATTTCGCCGCTTTCCTCATCGCCTTTCTTGCGGCCTTGCCACATCAGTTTGAAGCCAGCGCCGATCTTGCTCAGCGGCATAAATTTAAGGCGCAGCATGAGGAACAGGCCGGTGCCGAGAATCAGCACCAGCATGGGTGGCCCCCAGACCACGCCATTGAGTTGATTAACCAGGGTGTTGACGAATTCCATGCTCATTTCCTTATTGTTTTAGTGAACGCGAGGTGGGTACCCATCGCTTATCCGATTGCCGGGTAGGCAACGCTGTTAGGCAAACGCGAGCCGGGTTGGTGCGCGGGCAAACAGCGAATCGGGCTATACCAGTCAGCGCAACGGCTGCCCAGTGCTCAGCGGCAGCCAGTATAGGGAGACTGTGATAGTGATTTTCACCGTTTAGATTTCAACGCTCAGACGTTTTGAGCGCGGTGCGCAATTTAAACGCGAATTAACTGGCTTAATCCAGCGTTTGTCCGCACAAACAGCGGCTAAAAATCCCGTCGATAGAATAAATCCAGGGAACTGGCAAGGCCGCTGGCAGCCTCGAGATAGAGCTTGCGGCTCAGTTCATAGCGCAAGGCAATGGTGTTAGCCGGCTCAAACACCCCCACGCCATAGCGCAGGCTCAGGCGCTCAGACAAGTTACCGCTGGCGACCACACTGGTGGTCACCCCGGAACCCTCGGTATCCAGCTGGAAATCGCTGATCCCCAAACCTTGCGCCAGGTTGTTGATCAGCGGCGCGCTGCCGGCCATGCCAAGGGCCAGTGCGGCCTGGGCGAGCATATTGTTGTCACCACCGCCCTGCCCCAGCGGACGACCCATGACCAAATAGGACAGCGCCTGCTCCTGGCTCATCGCCGGCTCGGAAAACACCACAGTGGTCGGTTGCGCGGCATTACCGCTGAGGCGCAGACCCGCGGTGACATCATCAACCTGGCGGATGGCCTCAATATCGAGAAACGGCTGGTCGATGGGGCCGGCGAACAGCAAGCGCGCGCGGCGCACATTCAGGCGCTGACCATAGGCGCGGAAACGTCCTTTATTCAGGCTCAACTCACCGCGCGTGTCCAGGTCATTGCTGATGTGCACACGGCCTTTCAGCTCGGCATTCAAGCCAAAACCACTGAAGGTCAGGCGTTCCTGACCAACCTCGACATCAATGTCCATGGCAATCGCCGTGGGCTGCTGCTGCGCACGGTCACGCCCCAGCACATGCGCATCGCTGGAAATCTGCACGGTTGAGGGCGGCAGCTCGCGGATCTCAATCTTGCCGCTGGGAATCAGCACCTTGCCCGCCACCGACAACTGCTCATCGCGCAAGCTCAAACGCAAGTCTGGCTCAACCTCCAGCGCCGCATAAGGTTCCACCGCCACCGGCAGCCGGCTACCCCGCAATTGCATGTCTGCGGTTAAACCAGCGGCCCAGTTCAGCTCGCCGTTAAGGCTGCCCTGGCCCTGTTCGCTACTGCGCCAATCACCGTCCAGCAGTAATCGTTCGCCCTCAATACGGGCCTGGAGTTGTAGCTGTTCGATGTTCATGGGCAATTCGCCGCCAGCGATTTCGCCATTGCTGACGCGCAGGTTGCCGTTGATCTGCGGCGCTAAAAGCCCACCCGACAGCGTGCCCGCACCATTGAGCTGCCCGGCGATACGCTCAACCATCGGCACAAAGGGCCGAACCAGTGCCAGGTCCAGGCCGTTGAGACGGAAACTGCCAGACAGCGGTTTGCTCGCCGGACGCGGATCAAGCGTGGCGTCCAGGGCCAGCTCGCCAATAGCTGGGCCACGCAACAGCAGTGAACTGTCGATGCGTTGCGGACGAATTTGGGTATTCAGGCGCAGGCTGTCATAGGCGAACTCCAGCCACTGTTGCTGATCGCGGACACGCCAGATGCCGCTGCCAGCATCCAGCTGCAGGCGACCATTCGGGCCGCTGGCTGGCAGTTCAAGCTGCAGTTGACCATTGAGTTGCCCTTGCCAGGTGAAATCCTTGGGTAACCACGGCGCCAGGCTATCCATCGGCAAATTACTGAGCTGAACGCTTAACTTAGGCTCCGGCAACAGGCGCTGCTCACCGCCGCACAGGCTGGCGTTGCCCGAACGCCAGCAATGCGCGCCGAGGCTAAGCTGGCCGCTGGCCAGGCGCACCAGTGAAGCCGGCTGTTGCAGGCGCCAGTCCTGACCACCACTTTGCACCTGGCCGCGACTGAGACTGCCGCGCCAGTTGCCTTTATCCAGTTGGCCAGCCAACGCCAGCTGGCTTTGCACTAAGGGGCCTTGCAGTTGCAACTCAAGGCTTTGCTGGTGCTGATCGCCATTGGCTGTGACATCGAGGCGGCCCAGATCAGTCTCGCCAAGCTGGATGCCCAGGGCCTGCAGGGTTAACTGGCCGCGCTGGACACGGTTCAGGCGCGCATCGAGGCTGAGCTGTTGCAGACGCTGGTCGGCATAGGCCAAACGCTGACCTTGCAGCTGCAATTGGCCTTGAGGCGCTTGCAGGTTGCCGGCCAGGTCCAGCTGGCCGCTGAGCTGGCCCTGCAAACCAGGCCAGAGTTGCCCCAGGCGCGGCATCGCCAACAACAATTGGCCGCTTAGCTGCTCCTGCAAGGCCGCTTTACCGCTGATACGGTTATCACCCAGGCGCACGTCCAACGCACTCAGCTCGCCCTGCTGCAAACCGCCGGCAAATTTTGCCAGCAACGTGGCCGGCTGCCCGCGCAGGCGCCCCTTGAGGTCGATATCGGCGCTGAGTGTGGGCTGCCCATCAAGCAGGCTCCCGGAGCTGTTCACAGGGCCGGCCAGGTTGCCCGGCAGCTCGGCCAGCCAATAGGCCGGGTCAAGCTCGCTCAACAGCAAACGTACATCCCAGCTCAGTTGCTCGGCAAAACCCAGGCTGACCTGACCTTCGGCGCGGCCCTGCCCGGCCTGCAGGCGCAGCTCGGGCAGGTACAGATGCTGCAGATCTCCACTCAGCGGGCTTTGCAGGCTAAACGCGCCTGCTGGGCCATCCAACTCGGCGGCGAAATGCCCCAGATAATTGCCAGCCTGATAGGCCAACTCACCTTTTAACGTACGCAGCGCCACGGGCGGCGCCTCGCTCAGTGGGTAAAGGCGCTGCCAGGGGAAGTTCTGCCATGTGAAGCGGCTGTCCAGGCTCAGGCCCTGCTGCCAGTTCAGCTCGCCGCTGAGCTCTACCTGCTGCTCAGGGCTGGCAGTCAGGCTGAGGTTACTGACATCCGCACCGTCAGCCTTGACCACACCCGCCAGCGCCAAAGCCACAGGCCCTTCGACGGCCGGCAAACTGGCACTGCCGATAACCTGATAACCCGCCTGCAAATCGCCCTGGGCCGTCAACTCAAGCTGCTCAAGAGTCAGGCTGTCCGGCAGTTCAGCGCTGGCCTTAAAGGCTGCGACCTGCAAGCGCAGTTGCGCAGGCAGGTCTTCTACCAAAGGCTGCAGCCAGCCGCTTAATTCGCCCTGCAGGTAACCGCTGCTGCTCGCCCTTAGTTGCAGCCGCTCACGTAACTCGCCGCTGAGCTCAAGCGTTACAGGCCAGGCTTGCTGCTCAGGCGCCGGTAATTGCAGTTGCCCGCTGAGCTGCAAGGGCCAGTTACCCGTGGTGTGCACCTGCCCTTGCAGAGCCAGGTCGAGGTCAGCGGCGTGCAGGCTGAGGTTATCGAGCTGGATACCTTGCGCCGTCCAGCGTGCAGCCAACTGCAAGGCCCGTAGCTGTTCGACGCCGTTGAGCTGCAGGCTGTAGATCTGCACATCACCCAGTTGCAACGCCAGGGGCAGGCTCAGGTCTGGCAGACTGAATGGCTCGTTGCTGGCCTGCTCATCTGCTGGTAACTCCAAGGTGATCGGCCCGCTGTGCAGCTGTCCGATGCACAGCGTCAGGCGCAGCAAGCAGGCAGGCGACCAGGCCAGGCTCGGCGAGATCAGCTGCGCGCTGTTTTGCCCCTGCTGCCAGCGCAAGTTTGCCGCGCTCCAGCGCCCGGCCAAGCGGCCGTTAAAGCCCTCGACCTGTAAGCCCGGCACCTGCTCCAGTAACCAGCGGCTGCCGCCCTGCGTACCCAGCAGCAGGCTCAGGCCGCTGCACACAACAAGCAGCCCCCCGAGTAAGCCGTAAAGGCCATAGCGCAGCCGGCGCGTCACAGTTCCGGGCCCATGGAAAAGTGCAGGCGGATGCCGCCCTGATCATCCAGCGGGTGCGCCAAGTCGAGACGCAACGGACCGAGTGGCGAGACCCAACGCACGCCAACGCCCACAGCGCTTTTCAGCGACGGGAGCTGTAACGAATCGAAGGTATTACCCTGGTCGACAAAACTCGCCAAGCGCCAGCGCTCGGTCAGGCTGTATTGGTATTCCACGCTGCTGGTAAACAGATAGCGGCCGCCCACCTTGTCCCCTTGGCTATTTTCCGGTGACAGGCTCTGGTAGTCATAACCGCGCACGCTCTGGTCACCACCGGCGAAGAAACGCAGCGACGGTGGCACCCGAGCAAAGCCATTGGACTCCGTACCGCCCACTTGCACCCGGCCCAGCAAGCGGTGACGTTTGAATACGGTGGTCAGCCCTTTGAGCTGAACATTGCCGTGCAGCACATTGGCGTCGGACAGCAACCCTTTAGCAGCCCCAGCCAGATCCAGCTGCAGGCGGTAACCGTGATTGGGGTCGATCTGATTGTCACTCTGCAGGTAGGAGTAGCTGATGCCGGGCATTAACAGTGTGCTGGTACCGGCGTCGTCACCCAGATCGTATTGTTCGTGCCGCCACATAAGCGACACCACCCGCTGCCAACCGCTATCGAGTTTGCTGTGCCATTCCGGGCCGAAGGTCAACAGGCGGCTGCTGCTGTCGGTATCGGCTAAATCTTCTGCCTGATAGCCACCGGCCACGCGCAATTTATCGGTCAGCGGTGGGTCCAGCGGTATGTCGTACCACAGACCGACATTCTGCCGCGGGGCCGACAGTTCGAACTCCGCGCCATAACTGTGCCCCTGCGGGTTGGCCCAGTGCCGGGTCCAGTTACCTTTGCCGCGCGGGCCGACATCAGTGGAAAACCCCACACCCAGCCCCATGCTGCGGGGTTTACGCACCTGCAGCTGAACCTCGACCGGAATCTGCTCGGCCGCCGTGCTGCTCGGGTTGGCATCCACCTGCACCGACTCAAAATAACCACTGGAGCGCAGCGCCTGATACAACTTGGCAATCAGCGCAGAGTCATAGGGGCAATTAGCCGGGAACGGCACCATGCGTTGCAACAGTTTCTCATCGAAGGGCGCGTCACCAAGAAAACGCACGGCACCGAGCTGGTAGCGCGGGCCACTGTCATAGACCAGCTCGATATCGGCAACCCCGGCATCCGGGTCGATGGTCAGACGTTGTTGAGTGAAACGCCCGGCAAAAAAACCATAGCGTGAGGCTTGGTTCTGGATGTCCCGCTTGGCCGCATCGTAACGCCCATGATTAAGCTGCGCGCCGCTGCGCAGTTGCGGGTCATCGGGGGTGCGGAAGGCACGCAACTGCGCCGCAGGGCCATCAACACGCACCACCACGTCACGCAGCAACACCGGCGCACCAGGCTGAACCCGCACGGTCAGCCGCGGCGTGGCACCGTCGCTGACCTCTGTGGTGATCTGCGTCTGGTAGTAGCCCAAGGCCTGGGCGGCTTTTTCCGCCTGGCCCTCGGCCACCCGACGATAACGCTGCAGGGCCTCGGCATGACGCTCACCGAGGCTACCGATATAGCCTTCAATATTGCTTTTCAGCGCACTATTGGCCGGTTCAACGCGCACGCGCAGCTGTGCTTCGGCCAGGGCCGTAGCACTCAGCAAGAGAAGGAAAAACCCAGCAAAGAAGTTAGAAAAAACAGCCATGGAGGCGATGCTAGCACGAGCCAGAGGCCGATTTAGAGCATCTGGCTGCGCTTTAGTGGCGCGGCACGGCATCTTTGCACCGTGCCGGCATACCCTCAAGCACTGGCTTTGACGGCCAATTGTGGGCTCGGGTGGAAGAACACGTGCTCAATGACTGGGCCAATGGCAACTTCACCGACCTCTTCATAGCCCTGGCGCTTGTAGAAATCCAGGTAGTGGCCATTGCCAGTGTCGAGGACCACCCCCTGTGAACTGGCATCTTCAGCGCACCAGTTGTGCAGCGCCTCGAGCAGTTGCTCACCAAGGTGCTTGCCCTGGTATTGCGGGTGAACCCCCAGCAACGGCAGCACGTGATACGGGCCGGGCGGCAGGCAGGCAATCACCGCGTCATGGTATTCAAGGTAGCGCTTGGTGCAACGAAACCCGGCCGTCAGCAGCATGCGCATGCGCCAGCCCCAACTCTCGGTAATGTCCATACGCCGCTGCGGCGGTGCGATCAGCGCCATGCCAATCAGTCGGTCGTCGATCAGCAGGCCGATGGCCGGCAGCTCTTCGGCAAAATGTTGCTGCACCAACTCGCGCACCGTGGCGCGCACACGCTGATCATAACCAGGGCGCTCGGCTTCAAACAGGTAAGCGAACGTGGGGTCATGGCGGTAGGCGTGATAAAGCAGCGAGCGCGCTTCACGGGCATAGCCACTATCGAGCATGCGAACTTCGGCGAGACTGTTGGGCATCTGCTTGACCTCTGCTGTTCTTAGTGTGTTCGGCCTGCAGCCACGTTAGCACCGTGCATCAGCCACCGCCACAGGCTGGCCGCTGGCGCGCGCAATGGGCTAGCATCGCGTTTTTTCCAGAACGCCACCCAGGACAGTCGCCCGTGAAGATCGTCTCTTTCAATATCAACGGCCTGCGTGCCCGCCCACATCAACTGGCCGCGCTGATCGACAAGCACCAGCCAGATGTCATTGGCCTGCAGGAAACCAAGGTGGCGGATGAGCAGTTCCCAGAAGCCGAGATCCGTAAGCTGGGTTACCACGTGCACTACCACGGCCAGAAAGGCCATTACGGCGTTGCCCTGCTGTCGCGCCAGGCGCCGCTGAGCCTGCACAAAGGCTTTCCCGGTGATCCCGAAGACGCCCAACGACGCTTCATCTATGGCACCTTTGCCGACGCCCAGGGCAACCCGGTCACGGTGATGAATGGCTACTTCCCGCAGGGTGAAAGCCGTAACCACCCAACCAAATTCCCGGCTAAGCAGCGCTTCTATGCGGATTTGCAGAACTTGCTGGTGAGCCAGTTCAATCCGCAGCAAGCCCTGGTGGTGATGGGCGATATCAATATCTCGCCAGAAGACTGCGACATCGGCATCGGTGAGCCAAACCGTCTGCGCTGGCTGAAAAGCGGCAAGTGCAGCTTCCTCCCGGAAGAGCGTGAATGGCTAGCCACCTTGAAGAACTGGGGCCTGGTGGATAGCTTCCGTCATCTCAACCCGGCGGTGAATGACCGTTTCAGCTGGTTCGATTACCGCAGCCGCGGCTTTGAGGACGAGCCCAAGCGCGGCCTGCGTATCGACGTGATTCTCGCCTCAACGGGTTTGCAGGGGCGAATTAAGGATGCCGGTGTCGACTACGACCTGCGCGGCATGGAGAAACCCTCGGATCACGCTCCAATCTGGCTCGAATTGAGCGAATAAACCCGGCGCTAGAGCGCTCATATCGAAAAGTGACTGTCATATTGCAGTCACGTATTTGTCTTATCGTCGCGGCACTTTCACTCACCCATACAAGGTGTTTGTCGCATGCCGCGCACCCATTCCGCTTCTGATCGTGAAACCTGGATTCGCACCATCAGTTTCCTGTTACTCGGCTCAATCTGCTACGCCCTGCCCTGGTCGGTATTCGCCGCCCTGCCCATTGCCGCTGATAACAACAGCGTGTTGCGCATTCAGGGTTCCAACACCATTGGCGCCAAGCTCGGCCCGGCGCTGGTCAAAGGCCTGTTTGAAGAGCAAGGGTTAAGCGCCATTCGCATTGAAGCCGGCGCGGCGGAGAATGAGCAGCGCATCACTGGCACACATCCCGATGGCCGTAGCATCAGCATTGAGGTCGCAGCCCATGGCTCGGGCACCGGCTTCACTGCATTGGCCGATGGAAGTGCTGAGCTGGCGGCCTCATCACGGCCCATCAAGGACAGCGAAGCCACCAGCCTGCTTGCCCTTGGCGACCTTAAAAGCGCCGGTGCTGAACAGATCATCGCGCTCGATGGCCTGGCCATCATCCTGCACCCGGGCAACCCGCTGTCCGCGTTAAACACCTTGCAGCTGGCACAGATTTTTGCAGGTGAAATCACCAACTGGGCGCAGTTCGGTGCACCCGCAGGCGAAATCAATATTTATGCGCGCGATGACAAATCCGGCACCTATGACACCTTTAAAGAGCTGGTGCTGAGCGCCAATGGCAAAGCCTTGGCCAGTAACGCCAAGCGTTTTGAATCCAGCGAGAAACTCTCCGATGCGGTCAGCCAAGACCGTAACGGTATCGGCTTTATCGGCCTGCCTTATATTCGCCAGGCCAAGGCCCTGGCCATCGCGGCCGGCGACTCGCAACCCATGCTGCCCAGCCTGACCTTGATTGCCACCGAGGATTACCCGCTGTCGCGCCGGCTGTTTCTGTATAACCAGCCCGCGCTTAACAACCCCTGGGCCCGTGCCTTGGTGCAGTTTGCCCATAGCCCGCGCGGCCAGGCGATTGTCGAGCAGAGTGGGTTTATCGCGCAGACCGTACAGGCGGTGAACATCCCCGCGCATGCGCATATGCCCGCCAGCTATCTGGACCTGGCGCAAAACGCCCAACGCCTATCGGTGAATTTTCGCTTTCAGGAAGGCAGCGCCAGCCTGGACAACAAGGCACGGCGCGATCTGAACCGGCTACTGGCTTACCTGCAGGCGCAAAACAAGCTCAAGGGCAACGTGGTACTGGTGGGTTTCGGTGACGCCAAAGCTGACCCGGCCCGCGCCGAGTTGCTGTCAAAGTTACGCGCCATGGCGGTACGCCGTGAGCTAAGCAAAGGCGGAGTCGTATTCCGCGACATCATCGGCCTCGGTGATGAGCTGCCAGTGGCCGCCAACAGCGTGGACGAAGGCCGAATAAAGAATCGCCGGGTAGAAGTCTGGGTCTACTGAGAGCTAGCTGACTGGTTTAGGCCAGCGTAAACCCACAACGCACAAGGCCCGCAATTGCGGGCCTTGTGCTGTGTTGCTGAAGCGCCTTAACGGCTGGCTTTCATCACATCCTTGGACACGTACTTACCGATCTCAAACTTGCCAATGGCCGCACGGTGCACTTCGTCCGGGCCGTCGGCCAGGCGCAGGGTGCGCTGCATGGCGTACCAGTAAGCCAGTGGGAAGTCATTAGACACCCCAGCACCGCCGTGCATCTGGATCGCGCGGTCGATCACCTTAAGCGCGACGTTGGGCGCCACCACCTTGATCTGGGCGATTTCACTGGCGGCAATCTTGTTGCCCACGGTGTCCATCATGTACGCCGCGTTCAGCGTCAACAGGCGGGCCATGTTGATCTCCATGCGCGAGTCGGCGATGTGATCGATATTGCCACCCAAACGCGCCAGCGGTTTGCCGAAGGCAGTACGGCTGATCGAGCGCTCACACATCAGTTTCAGCGCGCGCTCGGCCATGCCAATGGAGCGCATGCAGTGGTGAATGCGGCCCGGGCCAAGGCGACCCTGGGCGATCTCGAAACCGCGCCCCTCACCGAGCAGAACGTTCTCATAAGGCACGCGGACGTTTTCGAACAACACTTCAGCGTGGCCGTGCGGTGCATCGTCATAGCCGAATACTGGCAGCGGGCGCAGCACTTTCACCCCCGGCGCATCCATGGGCACCAGAATCATCGAGTGCTGCGCATGGCGCGGGCCATCCGGGTTGGTCAGGCCCATAAAGATCATGATTTTGCAGCGCGGATCGCACGCACCGGATGTCCACCACTTGCGGCCGTTGATCACCCACTCATCGCCCTGGCGCACCGCACTGGCTTGCATATTGGTGGCATCGGATGAGGCCACGCCCGGCTCGGTCATGGCGAAAGCCGAACGGATGGTGCCGTCCAGCAGCGGCTTGAGCCACTGCTCCTTCTGCGCTTCATTGGCGTAGCGCACCAAAACTTCCATATTGCCGGTGTCCGGCGCGGCGCAGTTGAACGGCTCAGGACCAATCAACGAACTACCCATGATCTCGGCCAGGGGCGCATATTCGGTATTGGTCAGCCCTGCACCCAGCTCAGAGTCCGGTAGAAACAGGTTCCACAACCCTTCGGCTTTGGCTTTGGCCTTGAGCTCTTCCATGATCGCGGTGGGCTGCCAGCGGTCGCCTTGATTGACCTGCTGCTCAAACACGGCTTCTGCTGGATAGACATGGCTCTCCATAAACGCGGTGACGCGTTCACGCAGTTGCTGAACCTTTGGGGAGTAGGCGAAATCCATGATGGCTACCTTCTGACGCTGATTTTTAGGGAATGAGGTGAGGTGGAAATGATGCTAGAGCAGGGATTAAGATTTATCTAATCTATTCTCAGCGTGTATAAACATTCATCACCGATATATGATCCACCCATAACAACAACCTGCGGAGCGCGCGCGTCATGAATCTCAACAAGGTCGACCTCAACCTCTTTGTCGTCTTCGATGCCATCTATACCGAAGCCAACCTGACCCGCGCCGGGCAGATTGTCGGCATTACCCAGCCCGCCGTGTCGAATGCCCTAGCGCGTCTGCGTGAAACCTTTAACGACCCGCTGTTCGTGCGTACCGCGCAGGGCATGGTGCCTACGCCGATGGCGCAGAACATTATTGGTCCAGTGCGCAACGCGCTGCAGCAGCTGCGCATTTCCGTGCAGGAAAGCCGCATTTTCAATCCGGCCCAGGCCAACAAAACCTTCCGCATCAGCATGACCGACCTCACTGAGGCCATCATCCTGCCGCCGTTGTTCCAGCGTCTGCGGCGTATGGCGCCGAATGTGAATATCGAGAGCATGCTCGCGCGTCGCCGTGAAACCACCAAGGAATTGGCCGCTGGCCGTCTGGATTTCGCAGTGGATGCACCACTCAACACCGACCCTCAGGTGCGCCACGTCAAGCTGATGGAAGACCGCTACGTCTGTGCCATGCGCCGTGGTCATCCCATGGCCAAGGAGAAAATCAGCCTTGATGAGTACATGGGCCTGACCCATATCCATATCTCCAGCCGCCGCAGCGGCCTGGGCCACGTCGACCTGGCGTTGGGCCGCCTGGGCATCCAGCGCAAGATCGCCCTGCGCTCACAGCATTACCTGATGGCCACCACTGTGCTGCAAGGCACCGACATGGCCATGACCGTGCCAGAACGCTTCGCCCGCCGTAACGACCTGCACTTTGTCGAGTTGCCAATCAAAGACATGACGCCGCTGGAAACCCACCTGTACTGGCACGAAAGCACCGACCAAGACCCGGCCAACCGCTGGATGCGCGAGCAGATCATCGAGATATCCCAGCAGGCCGTAGCCCTGGAAAAGAAAAACGAGAAGGCCCAGGCCTGACGCCTTCGGATAAAGAGCGCTTGCCACTCCAGGCTCTGTTTATTTGCGCCCAAGACCGTTAGCCAACCCCACAGCCAAACTGGTTTGCGCCAATTGGCCGGGGTTGTGCGTGTTTATGAATGAGCGCAGCTGCAATGGCTGCGGTAATCCATACCTCCTAACTTTTCTAGATAAACACCGTAAAGCACTGTCAGCCAACGACTTTTAAGCTATAAAAAATACCAACTCAGTTATCGCTCGTTGCGGCCTAGTCGGCATTGCCTGGGCGCCAGTTGACTACAGCGCCAGCCAGGCTTACGTTAACGTAAAGGTAAGCAAGAGCCATCGCCTATGTCCGTCGTCACCTACTCCATTTCAGAACTGGCCCGCGAGCTGGATATCACCACCCGCGCCATTCGTTTTTATGAAGAGCAGCAGATGCTCAGCCCCGAACGCCGTGGCCAGGAGCGCATTTACAGCGCCAAAGACAAAGTCGCCCTCAAGCTCATTCTGCGCGGCAAGCGCATCGGTTTCTCCCTGGCCGAGTGCAGGGAGCTGATCGAGCTGTACGACCCCGTACATGGCAATCACAAACAGTTGCACACCTTTATGGCCAAGATTGCCGAGCGCCGCGCCCAGCTCGAGCAACAGCTGCTGGACATTGAGCAGATGCAGCTAGAGCTGGATACCGCCGAAGAACGCTGCCTAGCTGCTTTGGCTGAAACTGATAAAAAACAATCGATTACCTCCTAAACCTAATAACAAATCTTATAGGTGGAACCATGAGCTACCCGTCCCTCAACTTCGCCCTCGGCGGTACCATCGACATGTTGCGCGAGCAGACCCAGGCCTTTGTCGCGGCCGAGCTGGCACCGCGCGCGGCGGCCATCGACAGCGACAATCAGTTCCCGGCGGATATGTGGAAGAAGTTCGGCGACATGGGCCTGCTTGGAATCACCGTTGAGGAAGAATACGGCGGCTCCGGCCTGGGCTACCTGGCCCACGTCATCGCCATGGAAGAGATCAGCCGTGGCTCGGCCTCGGTCGCCCTCTCCTACGGCGCGCACTCCAACCTGTGCGTCAACCAGATAAAACGCAATGGCACACCTGAGCAGAAGGCTAAGTACCTGCCCAAGCTGGTGTCTGGCGAGCACATCGGCGCGTTGGCGATGAGCGAGCCGAATGCCGGTTCCGACGTAGTCAGCATGAAGCTGCGCGCCGATAAGCAAGGCGATCGTTACGTGCTCAACGGCAGCAAGACCTGGATCACCAACGGCCCCGACGCCAACACCTACGTGATTTACGCCAAAACCGACCTGGACAAGGGCGCGCACGGCATCAGCGCCTTTATCGTCGAGCGCGACTGGAAGGGTTTCAGCCGTGGTAGCAAGTTCGACAAACTCGGCATGCGCGGCTCCAACACCTGCGAACTGTTTTTTGACAATGTCGAAGTGCCGGAAGAAAACGTCCTCGGCCAGCTCAATGGCGGCGTGCGCGTATTAATGAGTGGCCTAGATTACGAACGTGTGGTGCTCTCCGGCGGCCCAACCGGGATCATGCAGGCCTGCATGGACGTGATCGTGCCGTACATCCATGACCGCAAACAGTTCGGCCAGAGCATCGGCGAATTCCAGCTGATCCAGGGCAAGGTGGCCGATATGTACACCCAGCTCAACGCCAGCCGCGCCTACCTGTATGCCGTGGCCCAGGCCTGCGACCGTGGCGAAACCACGCGCAAGGACGCCGCCGGGGTCATCCTTTACAGCGCCGAGCGCGCCACCCAGATGGCCCTCGACGCCATCCAGATTCTCGGCGGCAACGGCTATATCAACGAATACCCCACCGGCCGTTTGCTGCGTGACGCCAAGCTGTATGAAATCGGCGCGGGCACCAGCGAGATCCGCCGCATGCTGATCGGCCGCGAGCTATTCAACGAAACCAAATAAGCCAAACCGTAGGATGGGTTGAGCAGAGCGATACCCATCAAGCGCTAGCCAGCACACCGGAGCCAACTCAATGGCCATCCTGCACACCCAGATCAACACCCGTTCACCGGAGTTCGCCGCCAATAGTGCGGCAATGCTTACCCAGGTAAACGACCTGCGCGCCCTGCTCGCCCGTATTCACGAAGGCGGCGGCGCCAAGGCGCAGGAGCGTCACACCTCGCGCGGCAAGTTGCTGCCACGCGAACGCATTAACCGCTTGCTGGATATCGGCTCGCCGTTCCTCGAAATCGGCCAGCTGGCTGCCTATGAGGTCTACGGTGAAGATGTACCGGCGGCTGGCGTGGTGGCTGGCATCGGCCGGATCGAAGGTGTTGAGTGCATGATCGTGGCCAACGACGCCACGGTAAAAGGCGGCAGCTACTACCCGCTGACCGTAAAAAAGCACCTGCGCGCGCAAACCATCGCCCAACAGAACCGCCTGCCCTGCATCTACCTGGTGGACTCCGGCGGGGCCAACTTGCCGCGTCAGGATGAGGTGTTCCCGGATCGTGAGCACTTCGGCCGGATCTTCTTCAACCAGGCCAATATGTCGGCCATGGGCATCCCGCAAATCGCCGTGGTCATGGGCTCCTGCACCGCCGGCGGTGCCTACGTGCCTGCCATGGCTGACGAAGCGATCATGGTGCGCAACCAGGCGACCATCTTCCTCGCCGGCCCGCCGCTGGTTAAAGCCGCCACCGGTGAGGTGGTCAGTGCTGAAGACCTTGGCGGCGCCGATGTGCACTGCAAAACCAGTGGTGTGGCTGACCATTACGCCGATAACGATGAGCACGCCCTGGCCCTGGCCCGCCGCTCAATTGCCAATCTAAATTGGCGCAAGCTCGGCGTGCTGAATAACCGTGCGCCAATCAATCCGCTGTACAGCAGCGAAGAGTTATACGGGGTGATTCCGGCGGACGCCAAACAACCCTTCGATGTGCGTGAAGTGATTGCCCGCACCGTCGATGGCAGCGTATTTGATGAATTCAAAGCGCTATTTGGCGCGACGCTGGTGTGCGGCTTTGCGCATATTCACGGCTACCCGGTAGCGATCCTCGCCAATAACGGCATCCTGTTTGCCGAGTCGGCGCAAAAAGGCGCGCACTTTATCGAACTGGCCTGCCAGCGCGGTATTCCGCTGCTGTTTCTGCAGAACATCACGGGTTTTATGGTCGGGAAGAAGTACGAAGCCGGCGGCATCGCCAAACATGGCGCCAAGTTGGTCAACGCTGTGGCCTGCGCCAAGGTGCCGAAGTTCACCGTGATCATCGGCGGTAGCTTCGGCGCCGGCAACTACGGCATGTGTGGCCGTGCCTTTGAGCCGCGCTTCCTGTGGATGTGGCCGAACGCGCGGATTGGCGTGATGGGCGCCGAACAGGCCGCCGGTGTGCTGGTGCAGGTTAAGCACGAACAGGCCGCCCGCGCCGGGCAGAGTTTCTCCGCCGAGGATGAAGCGGCGCTTAAGCAGCCCATCCTCGAACAGTACGAGCGTCAAGGGCACCCCTACTACTCGAGTGCTCGCTTGTGGGATGACGGCGTGATCGACCCGGCGCAAACCCGCGATGTACTGGGCCTGGCGCTGTCCGCCAGTCTTAACGCGCCAATTGAGCCGACTCAGTTCGGCATATTCCGTATGTGACCGTAGGGTGGATGACGCTTCACCCATCCACCGGCGATGGTGGAAGAAAAAGCGTCTTCCTCCCTACATGAGGGTAGATTGATGACCGACTTCAACACCATCCAGCTTGAAACCGACCCACGTGGTTTTGCCACGCTTTGGCTCAATCGCGCCGATAAGAACAACGCCTTTAACGCCGAGATGATCCGCGAGCTGATCCTCGCCCTCGACGCGGTGATGGCCGATAAAAGCCTGCGCTTTCTGCTGCTGCGCGGACGCGGCAAGCACTTCAGCGCCGGTGCGGATCTGGCCTGGATGCAGCACGCGGCGACCCTGGACTACACCGCCAACCTGGCCGACTCGCGCGAGTTGGCCGAGCTGATGCACAACCTCTACCAGCTGAAAATCCCGACCCTGGCCGTGGTGCAAGGTGCGGCTTTTGGCGGAGCGCTGGGTTTGATCAGCTGTTGCGACATGACCATCGGCGCCAGCGACGCGCAGCTGTGTCTGTCGGAAGTTCGCATCGGTCTAGCACCCGCAGTCATCAGCCCCTTCGTGGTGCAGGCGATTGGTGAGCGTGCGGCGCGGCGCTATGCACTGACCGCCGAGCGCTTTAGTGGGGAACGCGCGCAGGAGCTGGGCTTGTTTGCCGAGAGCTATCCAGTTGCCGAACTCGACGCTCAGGTAGAAAACTGGATCAACACCCTGCTGTTCAACAGTCCACAGGCCATGCAGGCCAGCAAAGACCTGCTGCGCGAAGTCGGCAGCGGCGTGCTGACTCCGGCCCTGCGCCGCTATACCGAAAACGCCATCGCCCGTATTCGCGTCAGCCCCGAAGGCCAGGAAGGTTTGCGTGCCTTTCTGGATAAACGCAAGCCCGCCTGGCAGGAGCCACAAGCATGAGCCTTAAGCCTATCGACACTTTGCTGGTGGCAAACCGTGGCGAGATCGCCTGCCGAGTAATGCGCACAGCCAAAGCCATGGGCATCCAGACCGTGGCAGTGCACAGCACCATCGACGCCAACGCGCGGCATGTGCGCGAAGCCGATCTGGCGGTCAATCTCGGCGGTGCCAAGCCGGCGGACAGCTACCTGCTGATCGACAAGATCATTGCGGCGGCCAAGGCCAGCGGCGCTCAGGCGATTCACCCGGGCTATGGCTTTCTCTCGGAAAACGCCGGCTTTGCCCGCGCCATCGAAGCCGCTGGCTTGATCTTTCTCGGCCCGCCCGCCTCGGCCATCGACGCCATGGGCAGCAAGTCCGCCGCCAAGGCGCTGATGGAAGCCGCCGGCGTGCCGCTGGTGCCGGGTTATCACGGCGAAGCGCAGGATGTGGAAACCTTCCGCACCGCCTCGAACGCAATCGGCTACCCAGTGCTGCTCAAGGCCGCGGCAGGCGGCGGTGGCAAGGGCATGAAAGTGGTCGAGCGTGAAAGCGAACTGGCCGAAGCCCTGGCCAGCGCCCAGCGCGAAGCGCAATCGTCGTTCGGCGACTCGCGCATGTTGGTGGAGAAATACGTCCTCAAGCCACGCCATGTGGAAATCCAGGTGTTCGCCGACCAACACGGCAACTGCCTGTACCTGAATGAGCGCGACTGCTCGATCCAGCGTCGCCACCAGAAGGTCGTCGAAGAAGCTCCTGCGCCTGGGCTGTCAACAGAACTGCGCCGCGCCATGGGTGAGGCTGCAGTCAAGGCGGCCCAAGCCATCGGCTATGTCGGCGCTGGTACCGTGGAGTTTCTGCTGGATGAGCGCGGCGACTTCTTCTTTATGGAGATGAACACCCGCCTGCAGGTCGAGCATCCGGTCACCGAGCTGATTACCGGCCTGGACCTAGTGGCCTGGCAGATCCGCGTGGCCCGTGGTGAAGCGCTGCCGATTACTCAGGAACAGGTGCCACTGATTGGTCACGCCATCGAAGTGCGGCTGTACGCGGAAGACCCGGACAACGACTTCTTGCCTGCCACCGGCACCCTGGCGCTGTACCGCGAAGCCGCCGCGGGCCCAGGCCGCCGTGTTGATAGCGGGGTCAGCGAAGGCGATGAAGTCTCACCCTTCTATGACCCCATGCTCGGCAAGCTGATTGCCTGGGGCGAGAACCGCGAAGAGGCGCGCCTGCGCCTGCTGGCCATGCTCAAGGAAACCTGCGTGGGCGGCGTCAGAACCAACCTGGCGTTCCTGCAACGTGTGCTGGCCCATCCGGCCTTTGCCAATGCCGAGCTGGATACCGGCTTTATTCCGCGCCATGAAGCACAGCTCCTACCACCGGCAAGCGAATTACCGGCTGAGTTCTGGCAACTAGCCGCCGAAGCCTTTGTGCAGAGCGAAGCGCCGCAGCAGCGCCACGACGACTACCACTCCCCCTGGTCACGCACTCATGGCTTGCGCCTGGGTTTACCGGCCGAAGCTGACGTGCACTTGGCCTGCCAGAGCGAGTGCCAGGTAATCCGTCTGCGCCACACAGCGACGTCCACCCTACAGTTGCAAGGCGAAACGTTGTCGGTAGAGCGCGACGGCCTGCGCCAACAACATCTGGCGATTCGCCGCAGCGATACCCTCTACCTGCACTATGCCGGCGAGCTGCGCAGCATCCAGCGTGTCGACCCGATTGCCGAAGTCGAAGCCAGCCATCAGCATCACGGCGCCCTGACGGCACCGATGAACGGCAGCATCGTGCGCGTGCTGGTCGAGGCCGGCCAGCGGGTCGAGGCCGGCACTGCCCTGGTGGTGCTGGAGGCAATGAAAATGGAACACAGCATCCGCGCAGCGCATGCCGGTACGGTCAAGGCACTGTATTGCGGCGAGGGTGAGATGGTGAGTGAAGGCACCGTGTTGGTGGAACTGGAAGAAGCCAACGCGTAGGGTTGAAACCCCCGCAGCGTGTTCATCCAAATGGGTGAATGGAAAAAGCGCCATCCACCCTACAGAGCATGGCATGTAGGGCGGACATCGCTGTTTATGTCCACCTGAAAATACACGGCGAAGGGTCATGGTGGATGGAAAAGCGCCATCCACCCTACGGAGAAGATGCATGAACCTACCCAAACAGGTGCGCCTGGTCGAAGTCGGCCCGCGCGACGGTTTGCAGAATGAAAAACAGCCGATCAGCGTGGCCGACAAGGTGCGCCTGGTCGATGACTTGTCGGCCGCAGGCCTCAGCTATATCGAGGTGGGCAGCTTCGTTTCGCCCAAGTGGGTGCCACAGATGGCCGGCAGCGCCGAGGTATTTGCGCAGATTCAGCAACTGCCGGGCATCACCTACGCCGCCCTTGCCCCCAATCTGAAGGGCTTTGAAGGTGCGCTGCAAGCGGGTGTACGCGAAGTCGCAGTATTTGCCGCAGCCTCGGAAGCCTTCTCGCAGAAGAATATCAACTGCTCAGTCAACGAGAGCCTGGAGCGTTTCGTGCCGGTAATGGACGCCGCCAAACAGCATGGCATCCGCGTGCGCGGTTATGTGTCCTGCGTGTTGGGCTGCCCGTATGACGGCTTTGTACCGCCCGAGCAGGTCGCCAGCGTGGCCCGTGAGCTGTACGCCATGGGCTGCTATGAGGTTTCCCTGGGTGACACCATCGGGGCAGGCACTGCTGGCGACACCCGCAAGCTGTTCGAGGTCGTTGGTCGCGATATTCCCAGAGACAAATTAGCCGGGCACTTCCACGACACCTACGGCCAGGCGCTGGCGAATATCTACGCCAGCCTGCTGGAAGGCATCAGCGTGTTCGACAGCTCGGTCGCGGGTCTCGGCGGTTGCCCGTACGCCAAAGGCGCCACCGGCAATGTCGCGACCGAAGACGTGCTGTACCTGCTCCAGGGCTTGGGTATTGAAACCGGCATCGACATGGGCCGACTGATCGCCGCCGGCCAGCGTATTTGCGCAGTGCTGGACAAGCCCAACGGCTCGCGGGTGGCACGGGCCAAGCTGGCCAATGCCTAGCGGCAGGCCGTGCGTAAGGTTTTGTTTACGCACTGTAAAGCACACGCCTCAGGCTAACGGCCTTTTGCCTGAGGGCGGTGCAAAGTGACTACAGCTACAGCTGAGACTGATCAAAACGGCGCCGCAACTGCTCGACGCAAGCCCGCCATCAGTCAGTAGGCTTGCCGCACCAGCCGAGCATCATTGTCGGCATAACAAGAATGATGAGGAAGCACGATGCAACAGCCCCTGTGGACGCCTTCTGCCGAACGTATTGCGGCGACACGAATGGACAGCTTTCGCCGCTTCGTCAATCAGCGTCACAGCCTGCAACTGGCCGACTACCCCGCCCTGCACGCCTGGAGCGTGGCGCAGCGTGAAGCCTTCTGGCAGGCAGTGGTCAAGTTCTTCGATATCCGTTTTAGCGCCGAGCCGCAGGCTGTACTGCAAGAAGGCCGGGCCATGCCCAGTGCGCACTGGTTCCCTGGCGCAACGCTGAATTTTGCCGAACACCTGCTGCGCCGCCGTGATAATCACCCAGCCCTGATCGCCATTGGCGAATACGGCTTGCGCGAGCAACTGAGCTATGCCGAGCTGGCCGCCCATGTTGCCGGCTTGCAGCGCAGCCTGCGTGAAGCTGGCGTGGGGATCGGCGACCGGGTGGCCGCCTTTATGCCTAACACCTGGCAAACCCTGGTCGGCATGCTCGCCTGCACCAGCCTGGGCGCCACCTGGTCGAGTTGCTCGCCGGACTTCGGCACCCAGGGTGTCATCGACCGTTTCGGCCAGATCGAGCCCAAAGTGCTGATCGCCGCAGCCGGATACCGCTACGCCGGCAAAAATCTCGATCTGACCGCCAAGCTCAATGAAATCCTCGAACGCCTGCCTTCGCTTGAGCAGCTGATTGTAGTGCCCTACTCCAATACCCAGGCCAAAGCCGCCGACTTCCACTCGGCGGCCAAGGTGGCGCTGTGGCAGGACTTCTACCAGGCCGGCGGCGAACCCGAATTCACCCAGGTTCCGTTCGATCACCCGCTGTATATCCTCTACTCCAGCGGCACCACCGGCGTGCCCAAGTGCATCGTGCATGGCGCCGGCGGCACCCTGCTGCAGCACGTCAAGGAACTCGGCTTGCACACCGATCTGCAGGCCGATGACACGCTGTTCTACTACACCACCTGCGGCTGGATGATGTGGAACTGGCTGGTCTCGGGCCTGGCCTTGGGTGCGACCCTGGTGCTGTTCGACGGCTCACCGTTCCACCCTGGAGCCGAGCGTCTGATCGACCTGATCGATGCGGAAAACATCAGCCTCTTCGGCACCAGCGCCAAGTTCCTCGCCGCCCTGGAAAAAGCCGGTGCCAAGCCGGGCAGCACGCACAGACTGCAACGGCTTAAGGCGATTCTCTCGACCGGCTCGCCGCTGTCCCATGAGAGCTTCGAGTACGTCTACCGCGAGATCAAAGCCGATATCTGCCTGTCCTCGATCTCCGGCGGCACCGATATCGTCTCCTGCTTTGCCCTGGGCAACCCGGTGCTGCCGGTGTGGCGCGGCGAATTGCAGTGCAAGGGTTTAGGCATGGACGTGCAAGTGTGGAATGACGCCGGCCAGCCGGTGACAGGCGAAAAAGGCGAGCTGGCTTGCGCGCAGCACTTCCCGTGCATGCCGATTGGCTTCTGGAAGGACGCCGATGGCAGCAAGTTCCAGGCGGCCTACTTCGACACCTTCCCCGGTATCTGGGCCCACGGCGACTACGCCGAGATTACCGAGCACGGCGGGCTGGTGATCCATGGCCGCTCCGATGCAGTGCTGAATCCCGGTGGCGTGCGGATCGGCACCGCCGAGATCTACCGCCAGGTGGAAAAGGTCGAAGCCGTGCTGGAATCCATCGCCATCGGCCAGGAGTGGGACGACGACGTGCGCGTGGTGCTGTTTGTCCGTCTGCGTGAAGGCGTACAACTTGACGATGCCCTGCAAGCGCAGATTCGCCAGGTAATCCGCGCCAACACCACACCGCGCCATGTGCCAGCGAAGATCATCGCCGTGGCCGACATCCCGCGCACCATCAGCGGCAAGATAGTCGAGCTGGCGGTGCGCAATGTGGTGCACGGCAAACCGGTGAAAAACACCGACGCCCTGGCCAACCCACTGGCGCTGGAGTTGTACCGCGACCTGCCACAGCTCAAAGCCTAGCCAGCAACTGAGCACACGTTGAGCTGAGCCGAATAAACCGCGTATTCGGCTCAACAACGCCCCCGACGGACCTCGCAGACATCACTGTCGACGCGTTGACCTTCGCCCCCCCACGCTGACCTGCTTGGCGAGCGCATAAAGGTCGCGCTCGCCAAAGCGCCCTAAAACCTTGGTCGTACTGACTCGGCACCTTTGCAGCACAGACGCGCCGACAAGCCGTTGCTAGCGTGGATTCTCTACTGCGCCACCACGCGTAGACACCACAGAAGGTAACCGACCATGCTTCACGCCCCCGCTTCTTACCGTCAATATGCGGCTGGCCTGGCCATCGCGCTGTGCTGCTCGAACCCCGCCGCAGGGGCCCCGCAAGAGCAAATCGCCCGCGAAATGATCCAGGTGCTGGAAGCCTATGCGGTATACAAAATGGGGGACTTCGACGAAGCCTACAGCCGTTACCTGACGCTGGCCGAAGCCGGCAACCGGCAAGGCATGCTGAATGTCGGCAATATGCACGCGGCGGGCCTGGCGGTGCCACAAAACCATGAGACGGCGTTGCGCTGGTATCGACGCGCGGCGGATACAGGCGATGCCATCGGCATGTACGAGGTCGGCCGGGCCTATGCCGAAGGCTTGGGCGTCCCGCCGGATGCGGCCAAGGCTGCCGAGTGGTACCAGCGCGCGGCCGAATTGGATAACAGCTCCGCACAATGGGCGCTGGGTAAAAACCTCTACGCGCAAGGCAACCGGCTGGCCGGCCTGAGCTGGATTCGCACCGCCGCCCGGCAAGGCGATAATCCGGCCGCCACGCAGTTTCTCAGCCGCATCGAAGGCCACAACCCAGGCGGCACGACACCCAGCGCGGCACAACGCGCCGCCGTACTCGACACCCTGGCGGCTGCCGACAGCGCCGCACAACGACGAGATGCCCAGGGCATCGTCAGCGGGCTCAGCCCCCAGGCGCAGATCCGCGTGCGCCTGCCCGGCGGCGCCTGGGACAGCCTCAGCAAAGCGCAACTGGCGGCGCTCTGGCAGGCCACCTTCGACCGCGTAGAAGGCTACGAGTCTCAGCGCTCGGAGCCGGAGCTGTTGACGGCCGAAGGGCGCATCATGGCCTTCTCGACCATCACCGAGCACCTGCAAGCACCCGGCGCTACCCAGGTATTGGAAATCCATGAAAACGCCACATTGCAGCTCGTCGCAGGCAAAGCACTGATCCACAGCTTGCGCCTGGACATACGCCGCCAGGGCGAATGAACCGCCGCGCTCGCCTGGGGCTAGCGGCCACCTGCGGCGATGTGGATGATGGGCTAGACCTGCCCCCGCGGAGCAACATCGGTATGCAATGGAATCCAGTTCGTTGTCGCGGACTACCTGCGCTCAAAGGCAGCTCTTCGGTTTCTTTTGATGTGATGACAGCGGGCGCGAAAAGCGTCCTGTAAGGGCATATAAGGCTGTGGCCAAGCGCTAGCCCGGATTGCCTTGCGCTGATCCGGGCCTGGCCTTCGCTCAAATTCCTTGGCGGCCCGGGTCTTCCGCCTGCTCGTCTGTCTCCAGCTCTTCGAGCTTCAGTTCCAAGCCCCAATCGCCGGTGGCGGCGACCTTGGCCGGCGCGGTCACAACGGCAGCGGGTGCCGCCGGTACTGGAGTCGGCGTGGATGGATTGTCGCGATAGAGTTTGAGCTTGAGCCGTACGTTGTTCGCCGAATCGGCGTTTTTCACGGCTTCTTCTTCGTCGATGGAGCCGTCATTGACCAAATCGATCAGCGCCTGATCGAAGGTCTGCATGCCGAGGTTCTTCGACTTCTCCATGATCTCCTTGATTTCGGAAAACTCGTTGCGTTTGATCAGGTCGCGGATGGTCGGCGTGCCGAGCAGCACCTCGACCGCAGCGCGGCGTTTGCCATCGGTGGTTTTCACCAGACGCTGGGAAACGAAGGCCTTGAGGTTATTGCCCAGGTCGTTGAGCAACTGCGGCCGGCGGTCTTCGGGGAAGAAGTTGATGATGCGGTCCAGCGCCTGGTTGGCGTTGTTGGCGTGCAAGGTCGAGATCGCCAAGTGGCCGGTGTCGGCAAAGGCCAGCGCATGCTCCATGGTCTCGCGGTCACGAATCTCACCGATCAGAATCACGTCCGGCGCCTGACGCAGGGTATTTTTCAGCGCGGCATGGAAGCTGCGGGTATCCACCCCCACCTCACGCTGATTGATGATCGATTTCTTGTGCTTGTGCACGTACTCCACTGGGTCTTCGATGGTGATGATATGGCCGCCGCTATTGCGGTTGCGGTAGTCAATCAGCGCCGCCAGGGAGGTCGACTTGCCCGAGCCGGTGCCACCGACAAACAACACCAGCCCGCGTTTTTCCATCACGGTCTTGAGCAGCACTTCCGGCAGTTTGAGGTCTTCAAAGCGCGGGATATCCATCTTGATATTGCGCGCGACAATCGACACTTCGTTACGCTGCTTGAAGATATTGATGCGAAAGCGCCCGACGCTGGCAATCGAGATGGCCAGGTTCATTTCCAGCTCACGCTCGAACTCCTCGCGCTGCGCGCTATCCATCACCGAGGCGGCGATGTCAGCCACCTCACCGGCCTTTAGCGGCTCGGCACTGAGCGCCTTGAGCACGCCGTTGAACTTGGCACAGGGCGGTGCCCCGGTAGAAAGGTAAAGGTCGGACCCGTCCTGGCTGGACAGGACTTTGAGCATTGCATTGAGGTCCATAGCGACTTATTCCGAAGGTGAGAGGTATTACGTTAGGCCAAGACTGTGCAGCGCTCCGGGAATTATCCGCACCTGCCCGGCCCAAGCGCTAAGCGGTTGAAATACTGGCACAATACGCCCACTTAAAAATGAGGAGCCCGTCATGGCAAAGGCAATGGCCCGCCACATTCTGGTGAAAACCGAAGCAGAAGCTGCCGCACTGAAAAAACGCATAGCCGCTGGCGAAGCGTTCGATGTGCTGGCGCGCAAATACTCAACCTGCCCTTCCGGCAAGAAAGGCGGCGACCTGGGTGAAGTGCGCCCCGGGCAGATGGTGCGCGCCATCGATCAGGTGATCTTCAAAAAGCCAGTGCGTGAAGTACACGGCCCGGTGAAAAGCCAGTTTGGCTATCATCTGGTGCAGGTTTTCTACCGCGAGTGAGCCACATGACTGCCGAACAGATCGCCGCATTTTGCCTGAGCCTGCCCGGTGCCAGTGAGGACATCAAATGGGGTGGCGTGCGGGTATTTTCGGTGGCTGAGAGCAAAATGTTCGCCCTGTTTCACCTAGGCGGGCACGCTGGCCTGGCCTGCAAAGTGGATGACGACCTGTTCCTCGGTTACTGCGACCGCCCGGGCTTTCGCCCTGCGCCCTATCTGGCCCGCGCACACTGGATCAGCATGGCTGCGCCCTACCCGCTGAGTGAGGGTGAGCTGCACGCGTTGCTGACACGCTCCCATCAACTGGTGGTGGCAAAATTGCCCAAGCGTTTGCAGCTGGGTCTTCTGCTTTAGCCTGCATTTCGCAGCCCCCTCTCCAGCAACGCCTAAGCAATAGGAGTGGGCGCGTCCTGCAGAATCTGGCTTAACACCGCACGCAGCTTGCCGGGTTTGACCGGCTTATTCAGCAGTGGCACGCCCATGGCCTGCAACTCGCGGCGGCACTGATCGCTGCGATCGGCGGTGATGATCACTGCCGGAATATTCAAGCCAAAGTACTCGCGCATGTGCTGAACCACCTGACTACCTACGACACCGTGATCGAGGTGGAAGTCGGCTAAGATCAGCTCCGGTGCATGCGCGCCCAGCACCTGCAGCGCGCCAGCCTGGTCAGTGGCAGTCAGTACTTCACAGCCCCACTGTTCAAGCAGCGCCGACATGCTGTGCAGAATGCTCAGTTCGTTATCCAGTACCAGCAAACGCCGCCCCGGCAGTGGATCCCCCAGCCGCGGCCGTGACAATGTCGGCAGCACGGCCGTGCGTTGTTGCGCGGTGCTAGCCAGCGGTACGCGGATGCTGAATACCGAACCACGCCCTGGCTGCGAACGTACCTTGATCGGATAGCCGAGGATGCGTGCAATCCGCTCAACAATCGCCAGGCCCAAACCTACGCCTTTGCGCTCTTGCGCTCGCCCGACATTCAACTGATTGAACTCAAGAAAGATGCTGTCGAGCTGGTCATCAGCAATCCCGCTGCCGCTGTCCCACACCTGCAACTCGACAAACGCGCCACGCTTGCGCGCCCCCAGGAAAATTCCGCCCTGCTCGGTATAGCGGCAGGCGTTGCTGAGAAAATTGCGCAAAATGCGCGTGAGCAGGCGTAAATCGGTATTTACCTGATAGCCACTGATGCGCACCCGCAGCGCCAACCCCGCAACGGCGGCGACCGGCTGAAACTCCGAGGCCAGCGGAGCGAGCAGCTCATCCAGGCTGTAAACCTCCAGGTCGGGCTTGATCGCGGCCTGATCCAGCCGCGCGATATCCAGCAAATCGGTCAGCAGATCTTCCGCCCCTTCGAGGGCCTGGTGGGTACGCTCCACCAGATTCTGCTCGCTGGCCGGCAAGCGGCGCTCGCGCAAGGTCGAGATCAATAAACGCGCAGCGTTCAGGGGTTGCAACAGGTCATGGCTGGCAGTAGCCAGGTACTTATCCTTACTGCGATTGGCCTCTTCGGCGGCATCGCGTGCATCACGCAGGGCCGTCTCGATGCGTTTGCGCTCACCGATCTGTTGCAACAGGTTGCGGTTGGCTTCTTGCAGTTCGCCGGTGCGCGCACTCACCCGCTGTTCCAGTTGATCATTGAGCTGCTGCAGGCGTTGCTGGGCTTGCTTGCGCTCGGTGATATCGGCCACAAAGCCTTCGAACAGGCCATTTTCATCAGGCTTGAGCAGCAGGTTCATCAACACATCGATGACCTTGCCGTCGCGTCGACGCAATTGTGTTTCGTAGCCAAACAAGCCGGGCTCAAGGGCCAGCACATCACGGATATGCTCCAGTTCAGTGGCACCTCCCACGAACAGGTAGTTGGCCAAGCCAGTCAGCGACCACAGCACCTGCTCCGGGTCGTCATAACCGAGCATGCGCGCCAGCGCCGGGTTAGCAGCCAGCAGGCCGTCCTGCAGGCTGGCTTGGAAAATCCCGTGTACCGCATGCTCAAACAACCATTTGTAGCGATTGCGCTCGGTTTCCAACTCCTCCAGCCGCGCCAACAGCTCTGGGTAGTGGCTCTTGCGGGCGGAGTGACTGCCCAGCCCCAGCAGCCCGGCGAGGGCCTCACTCTGGCTCTGCGACGGGTCAGAGCGCCTCGGCATAGACGACCTCGACATCACGCTGACTGGACTCGCGAGGGTTGGTCAGAATGCACGGGTCCTCCATGGCATGCTGCGAGAGAAAGGGAATGTCTGAGACGCTCACCCCATGCAACTTGAGGGTGTCGTGGAAGCCGACCGACTTCTTGAAGGTAACCAAATGCTCCACCAAGCGCTGGCGCACCTGATTATGGTTGAGGCCGCGCGCATCAATGCCCAGGGTCTCGGCCACCATGCGAAAGCGCTCAGGGGCCGAGTTGTAGTTGAACGCCACCACGTGCTCGACCAGCGCCGCATTGCACATCCCATGGGGCAAGTCGAGAAACCCGCCCAGGCTGTGGCTCATGGCATGCACCGCACCGAGAATCGCATTGGAGAACGCCAACCCAGCCTGCATGCTGCCCAGCATGATTTTCTCGCGCAGGGCGATGTCATGTGGTGTGGCAATCATCTGCACCAGGTTGCCGTTGATCAGGCGCATCGCCTCAAGGGCATGGGTATCCGTCAGCGGGCCGCTGCCAGTGGAGACAAAAGCCTCGATGGCATGCACCAGCGCATCAATGCCGGTACAGGCCGACAGGAACGGATCCATGCTCAGGGTGGTTTCCGGGTCGATCAGGGATACATCCGGCACCACAGCCTTGCTGACGATGGAGAACTTCATCCGCTCGGTCTGGTTGGAGATGATCACAAACTGCGAAACATCCGCTGAAGTACCGGCGGTGGTCGGGATCAGGATCAGCGGCGGGCTCGGCACGCGAATGGTGTCCACGCCCTCGAACTCGATAATGCTGCGCCCGTGGGCGACCACGATGCCGATGCCCTTAGCGCAATCCATCGGGCTGCCGCCACCGATGGCAACGATTACGTTGCAGTTGTTGGCGCGGTAGATTTCCGCGCCGTGCATCACCTCTTCCACCCGTGGGTTGGGCGAAACCTGGGTGTAGAGGCAGTAGTCGATGTTCTGCGCCTGCAGGCTGGCTTCAACATCGGCAACCCAACCAGCGGCAACCACGCCGGGGTCGGACACTACCAGCACTTTGCGGGCGCCAAAGGTACTGGCGTAGTTGCCAACATTGTGGCGGCAGCCCGCACCAAAAATGATTTCTGGTGAAACGAATTTACGTAACTGACTGAGGGTGTAGCTCATACAACGGCCTGTTCTTGTTGTTATCAAAAATCGTCCGCCAGCCTACTGCATTCCCGGCTTTATGCAATTGCACCATGGCAGCAGGCGCCACTCACAGCAGGCGACGATAGAAAGCCAGCTCAGCGTCTAGCGCATCGGCCAGATTTTCCGCCTGGCGAAAACCATGACGCTCGTTTGCATAAACGCGACACTCCACCTCAACGCCACGAAGCTGCAAGGCGGCGACCATCTGCGCGGTCTGCTCGGGCACCACGACGTTATCCAGCGCGCCCTGAAAGAAAATCAGCGGCGCCTGGATGCGCTCGGCATGCAGCAGCGGCGTGCGCGCTTGATAACGTGCGGCATCGCGTTGCGGATCACCAATCAGCCAGTCCAGGTAGTCGGCCTCAAACTTGTGGGTGACACGCCGCAGCGCCAGCGGATCGCTGACGCCATACAGGCTCGCTCCCGCGCGAAATACCTGGGTAAAAGCCAACGCACACAGAGCGGTATAACCGCCGGCGCTGGCACCGCGAATAAACACCCGATCAGCATCAACCAGCCCACGCTCAGCCAAGTGCTGCACGGCCGCCACGGCATCCTCGACCTCCACCTCGCCCCAGCCGCCCTGCAAGCGCAAGCGATAGGCACGGCCATAGCCACTGCTGCCGCGATAATTGAGGTCGACCACGGCAAAGCCGCGCTGGGTCCAGAACTGGATGCGCGGATCAAACACCGGATAACAGGCCGACGTTGGCCCACCGTGCAGAAACACCAGCAGCGGCGGTTTCTGTCCAGCAGGTGCCTGAAATACCGGGTTATGCGGCGGGTAGAAAAAACCGTGGCAACTTTCTCCTGCACCGCTGAGAAACAACAAGCGCTGCGGCAAGGAAACCGCCTCGGCCGGCAAAGCGCACGGGCTTCCCGCCAGCACCTGACAGGCATGACTGATCCGATCAATGGCCAGCACCACACTGCCGTGCTGCGGTGCAGCGGCGATCACGTAGAAATACTGCTGATCCGCCGCCAACTGACGAAAGCGGCTGTAGTCGGGCGCCAGGCGCTGCTCATGGCCGCTGACGGGGTCACGCTCAGCCAGCCAGGCAAACCCACGATCAAAGCCGCTGAGCAATAAACGCTCCCCCGACAGCGTCAGGTAATTGCGCGCCCCCAGCTGCCAGGGCGCAGCGGCATGATCCGCCGCGCGGCAGTTGAGTGGCTGCATGCCGCCCTCGCCTTCACGCCAAGGCTGCCAGTAACCCTGACGATCACTCAAGGCCAGCAAACGGTTATGTTGATCAAAGCTCGGTTGCTGGATCGACTGATCCATCCCCTGCCCAGCCACCACCTGCCTTGGCGACCAGCCGCCCTGCGCCGTGCGCTGGCTCACGCACAAACGCGTGGCCAACCAAGGCTGCTGCGGTCGGTCCCATTCGATCCAGGCCAGGCGCTGAGCGTCGTTGCAGAGGGTGGGCGCCGCGTAGAAATCACAACCTTCACTGATCACCTGACGCACGCCATCATCGCGACCGATCGCCACCAGGCGGTGCACCACGCCTGATGCCGTGTGCTGCTCCTCCACGGCGAGCACGGCGAAGAGTACAGGGTCATAACACAGGTCGCCGTAGCGGCAGTCGCTGCGTGCGGTGAGTGCCTGCGGCTGCCCGTGCAGGTCTTGCCAGTAGAGTTGCTGGTCCGCCTCGCAAACCCATGCCAGGCCATCTTCACCGAGGCAGAAGGCGCCGCCGCCGTACTCGTACACCCGGCTACGCACGGACCAGCCCGTGACCGTCAGGCAGCGCAAGCCGCTGGGCATCCAGTGCCACAAGCGGGTGCAGGCATCCGCCGGATCGAACTCGGACCACACCACGCCGCCCAGCCCCGTGCGCAGTTCGGCAAAATCGCGGCTGGCACTGGCGGCCTGGGCGCTGCCCCAGGCGCTGGACCATTGGCCATAGTCGGCGGTGCGTGGCGTCATCGGCGCGTCACACCTTACAGATCAGCTTGGAGGCCTTTTCGTTGCGAAACTGCAGGTTTTCCAACGCACCGGGTGCCTGCTCGGCCTCTGCCCGCGCCGCGAGGATGATGCCGTGATGGGCCGATTTGCTACACACAGGGTCGGCATTACTGGCATCGCCGGTGAGCATAAAGGCTTGGCAACGACAGCCGCCAAAGTCCTTGTGCTTCTCATCGCAGGAGCGGCAGGGTTCAGGCATCCAGTCATCACCGCGAAAACGGTTGAAGCCGAAGGAGTGACGCCAGATCTGTTCAATGCTCTGCTCGCGTACATTGGGAAACTGCACCGGCAGTTGCCGCGCGCTGTGGCACGGCAAGGCGGTGCCATCCGGGGTGATGTCGAGGAACAGGTTGCCCCAACCATTCATGCAGCCCTTGGGCCGCTCTTCGTAATAGTCCGGGGTGACGAAAATCAGTTTGCAGGGGTGATTCTCGGCCGCCAGTTTGTCGCGCCACTGCTGGGTGATGCGTTCGGCGCGTTCAAGCTGCGCACGGGTCGGTAGCAACCCGGCGCGATTCAGCTCAGCCCAGCCGTAGAACTGGCAGGTGGCCAACTCGACGAAGTCCGCTTCCAGCTCCAGACACAGCTCGATGATCCGCTCGATGTTGTCGATATTGTGCCGATGGGTGACGAAGTTCAGCACCATCGGGTAGCCATGCGCCTTGACCGCGCGTGCCATGGCCAGTTTATGGGCGAAGGCCTTTTTCGAACCCGCCAGCAGGTTGTTCACCTCTTCATCGGCGGCCTGAAAGCTGATCTGAATATGGTCCAGCCCCGCCTCGCTGAAGCTGGCGATACGTTCTTCGGTCAAACCGATGCCGGAGGTGATCAGGTTGGTGTAATAGCCCAGGTCACGCGCCGCCTTAATCAGCTCGGCCAGGTCTTGGCGCACCAGTGGCTCACCGCCAGAAAACCCCAGTTGCGCCGCGCCCAGTTCGCGGGCCTGACGAAATACATCGATCCACTCGGCGGTGCTCAACTCGGCCCCCTGCTGGGCGAAGTCCAGCGGGTTGGAGCAGTACGGGCACTGCAGTGGGCAACGGTAGGTCAGCTCGGCCAATAACCACAACGGTGGTCCAGCCTCGTGCCCCGGCTTAGCGAAGCTCAATCCAGAACTGAGCATTGGCGACCTCCATAAAGGCGAGGATGTCTTCGTCGAGGCCCGGCACATCGGGAAACTGCGCGCTCAGGCTGGCAATAATCTGCCCCACACTGTGGTCGCCATTGACCTGTTTGAGGATGGCCCCGGCGCTGTCATTGAGCTTGATCATGCCTTCCGGGTAGAGCAGCACATGGCAATCCTGAGCGGGTTCCCACTGCAGGCGGAAACCGCGGCGCAGCTTGGGCACCTGGTCGATAGTCAACGGGTTCATAGGGCAAGTCCTCGGTGCCAGACGCGCTCACAGGTCACGCTGTGATACGGCGGACGTTCCAGCTGATAGGCCATGCTCATGGCGTCGAGCATGCTCCACAGCACATCCAGCTTGAATTGCAGGATTTCCAGCATGCGCTGCTGGGCCTCCCACGTGACGTAATGCTGCAAGGTGATGCGCAGGCCGTGCTCAACATCGCGGCGTGCCTGCTGTAGGCGCGAGCGGAAGTAACTGTAGCCCTCGGCATCGATCCAGGGGTAATGCTGCGGCCAGCTGTCCAGACGTGACTGGTGGATTTGCGGAGCGAACAGTTCGGTCAGCGAGCTGCTGGCGGCTTCCTGCCAGGACGCGCGGCGGGCGAAATTGACGTAGGCATCCACAGCAAAGCGTACGCCGGGCAGCACCAGCTCTTGCGACAGCACCTGCTCGCGCTCAAGGCCCACGGCTTCGGCCAGGCGCAGCCAGGCTTCGATCCCACCCTCCTCGCCCTGCGCACCGTCGTGGTCAAGAATGCGTTGCAGCCATTCACGGCGCGTGTCGCGATCGGCGCAGTTGGCCAGGATCGCCGCATCCTTGAGCGGGATGTTCAGTTGATAGTAGAAGCGATTGGCCACCCACCCTTGAATCTGCTCACGGCTGGCGTGGCCGGCATACATCGCCTGATGAAACGGGTGGTGAATGTGGTAGTACGCGCCCTTGGCGCGCAAGGCCTGCTCGAACTCGGCAGGGCTCATGGCGGGTTGGCTCATCAGTATCTCCAATACGCGTTGCCGTAGGGTGTGCCGTGCGCACCAGTATTCTTTGAGGTGTGCATGGCCTGGGCTCCCTACAAAACGATGCTCATGCCATCGAACGCGACCTCGATACCGTGCGCGTCAAGTTCGGCGCGCTCAGGCGAATCCAGGTCGAGAATCGGATTGGTGTTGTTGATATGAATAAGGATCTTGCGTGCAGATGGCAGGCCATCGAGCACCTCGATCATGCCGCCCGGACCGCTCTGGCACAGGTGGCCCATCTCGCTGCCGAGCTTGTCGCCCACTTCGCACACGCGCATTTCGTCATCGCGCCACAGTGTGCCGTCCACCAGCAGGCAGTCGGCGCGGCGCATCCAGGCCAGCAATGGTTCATCGACCTGACCCAGACCGGGGGCATAGAACAGCGTGCCGCCGGTGCGGCGATCCTCGACAAACAAACCAATGTTGTCGCCCGGATGCGGGTTGCCACGGTGCGGTGAATACGGCGGTGCGCTGCTGCGCAACGGCACGGCCGTGATCGACAAGTTGGCACAGGCCGCAATGCTGAACGGCTCACCATCGAGGGCAATCAGGTTGTGCTGCAAGCCGCCATTCCAGTGGCTGAGCATGTTGAACAGGGGAAAGCCGCTGGTCAGGTCCTGATGCACCATCTCGCTGCACCAGACTTGGTGCGGACAGCCTTCGCGCAGGGTCAGCAGGCCGGTGGTGTGGTCAATCTGGCTGTCAAGCAGGATGATCCCGGCGATGGCGCTGTCGCGCAGCCGACGTGCCGGGTTGAGCGCAGGAAAGGCTTCGATCTGTACGCGAATGTCCGGTGAGGCGTTGCACAGGATCCAGTCCTGGCCATTGTCACTCAGGGCAATCGAAGACTGTGTACGCGGCTGCGCCCGCACGCTGCCCGTGCGCATGCCACGGCAGTTACGGCAGTTGCAGTTCCACTGGGGGAAACCACCGCCAGCGGCGGAGCCAAGAATCTTGATATACATGGACGCTTCCGATTGCGATGCCAATGGGCATGCCTATTGGGATGCCCCGGCAATGCCGGGGCAAAAACGGCTCAACGATTGGCGAAGTACATGGTCACTTCGAAACCAATACGCAGGTCGGTGTAGGCGGGTTTAGTCCACATGGCGCGGTCCTCTTCTTATCGACGCCGGCGAATTCCGGCCCCTTCATTAAGCGCCCCGACCGACAGCAGCCAAATGGTACTTTGGGATGAATTTCTGCTGGCATTGGTAGTGTTTGCAGGGTGCGCGCGACACCACCTGCTTTGTCCGGCAGCCTCACGCTGACTATGCAGCAACAGATGCAACACGCTGCCGCTGACAGCAGCCAATAAAAAAACGCGGCCGAAGCCGCGTTGCGATAGTGACCTGCTGCAGCAGTTATCTGCCCAGACCACAAACAGATCTCGCCGACCGGCGAATCGCAGGAAGGAGCCCGGCGCACTGGAGCGGATACGCCGGGGTTACACGAGTTAGAAGAGGCCCAGCGGGTTGATGTCGTAGCTGATCAAGAGGTTCTTGGTCTGCTGATAGTGGTCGAGCATCATCTTGTGGGTTTCGCGGCCAACGCCAGACTTCTTGTAGCCACCGAACGCGGCGTGCGCCGGGTACAGGTGGTAGCAGTTGGTCCATACGCGACCGGCCTTGATTGCCCGACCCATGCGGTAGGCGACGTTGATGTCGCGGCTCCACACGCCTGCGCCCAGGCCGAACTCGGTGTCGTTGGCAATCGCCAGCGCTTCGGCTTCGTCCTTGAAGGTGGTCACGCCGATCACCGGGCCAAAGATTTCTTCCTGGAACACGCGCATCTGGTTGGTGCCCTTGAGCAGGGTCGGCTGGATGTAGTAACCGTTGGCCAGGTTGCCTTCGAGTTTCTCCACGCCGCCACCGGTGAGCACCTGGGCGCCTTCCTGCTGGGCGATCTCCAGGTAACTGAGGATCTTGTCGAACTGCTGCTGCGAGGCCTGGGCGCCGACCATGGTGTCGGTGTCCAGCGGATCACCACGCTTGATCTGCTTGATCTTTTTCATGACCTCGACCATGAACGACTCATAGATCGATTCCTGCACCAGCGCACGCGCCGGACAGGTGCACACCTCGCCCTGGTTGAAGAAGCCCAGCACCAGGCCTTCAGCGGCCTTCTCGATAAACGCCGGCTCGGCATTCATGATGTCGGCGAAGAAAATGTTCGGCGATTTGCCGCCCAGTTCGACGGTGCTCGGGATGATGTTTTCGGCGGCACACTTGAGGATATGCGAGCCCACTGGAGTCGATCCGGTGAAGGCAATCTTGGCAATGCGTTTACTGGTGGCCAGTGCTTCACCGGCTTCACGGCCGAAGCCCTGGACGACGTTGAGCACACCCGGCGGCAGCAGGTCGCCAATCAGCTCCATCAGCACGGTGATCGACAGCGGCGTCTGCTCGGCCGGTTTGAGCACGATGGCGTTGCCAGCGGCCAGAGCCGGTGCGAGTTTCCAGGCCCCCATCAGCAGCGGGAAGTTCCACGGGATGATCTGCCCGACCACGCCCAGCGGTTCATGGAAGTGGTAGGCCACGGTGCCTTCATTGATCTCGGCGGTGCTGCCTTCCTGCGCGCGGATGCACCCGGCGTAGTAGCGGAAGTGGTCAGCAGCCAGCGGCACGTCGGCGTTGAGGGTTTCGCGCACGGCCTTGCCGTTATCCCAGGTCTCGGCCACAGCCAGCAGTTCAAGGTTGGCTTCGATGCGGTCGGCAATCTTCAGCAGAATGTGCGAACGCTCCTGCACCGAGGTCTTGCCCCAGGCATCGGCAGCGGCGTGAGCAGCATCCAGCGCCTTGTTGATATCGGCGGCGTCGGAACGGGGGAACTCACCGATCACCGAACCATCCACCGGGCTGGTGTTAGTGAAGTACTGACCACTCAGCGGGGCGACAAACTCACCATTGATGTAGTTGCCGTAGCGCGGTTTGAGGGTGATGACAGCGCCTGGCGTACCGGGTTTGGCGTAAAGCATGGGATTAACCTCTCTTGTTGGCGGAGCCTGCCCCCTGGGACGTGGAGCAGGTCATGGTTCGATCTTATGAAGCGCCTTGCTCGACCGGTATGCGCCCATGGCACAAAACCTCTCGTCATTTGGTAGTAGAGCCGCAAACCGCGACCCAGAGCCTCGTACTCGCACACGTCAGGGCAACTGCCGACGGAACTCGCGGCCATCGGCGTCCACCCAGCGTAGCAGCAGTGGCGTATGTCCAGTCGGCAGCCACAACCGCCAGTAAGGGTTGGCCGCCAAACCCTCAAAAGGTTCGACGCGCAGCAAGTTGCCGTGCGTTCCATTGATTTCAAAGCGTGTCGGCAAGTGCCGCGCCAGCAGCTGACCGTCCGCGCCGGGACGCCGCCCGGTTTCCATCGGATGACGCAATAAGCTGCGCAACTCCAGGCCGTGCTCGCCCGCCTCCAGCCAGCCCTGCAACTGGCCCAGCGTGGCGGCGCTATTGCCCAGGCTGGGTGACAGGCAGCTGCTGGCCAGCACCTCGACTGACTGCGCGGCCTGCCAAATCCGTCCGCGGCCGTCACGTGCCAACACAATCAGCTGCTGGCTGCGCGGTAAGCGCACGCGGGTCGACAGGCGCAGCGGCGCTTCCCAGGCCTGCAGCTGCACCGTAGCAATGCGAGGGTCCTCCTCGCCGCTGCGCAACAGGCTGAGGGATAACGGCGGCTGAGCACCGTGCAGGGTCAGGTCGACGGCAACGAACGCACCGTCCTCGACCCAGCTTGGCACCTCGACAGTCAGTCCCTGTGTCTGCGCTTGAGCACCCTGCAACCACTGCTCCACCGCTTCCTGGGCCTGCCCCCAGGGTTGCGCCGCAGCCGGCCCCGCCAGCATCAGCATCAACAGCACTGCGCGCAGGCTCATAGCAACTGCCCCCAGGCATCTGCACAGATGCTTTGATACCAGGCCTCGGCCAGCGCCGCCTCCTGAGCGCGCAGACCGAGAGGCGCCTGCAACGGGCTGAGCGCCAGGCTGCCTGGTAACTCGACCAGACGTTGCGCCTGCACGCCGTAATCCGCGGCAATCGACACCGCCTGACCCGGTGCCAGCAAGCTGTAGCAGGTGTTACGCCACACCGCTGGCGGCGGCGCCTGTCCAGCCAAATCAGCGAGTAACGCCGCCACCGCAACCTTGGCTTGGGCATTGGCGCTGTAGGCTGACTTGGGCATCGGTGCAGCGATACAGGCGTCCCCGGCCACGTAGATGTCGCTGGCCTCACGGGCCTGAAACGTCGCCGGGCGAATCGGCACCCAGCCGCTGGCGTCCACCAGGCCACTACGCTGGGCCACCTCGGCCGCCTTCTGTGGTGGGATCAGGTTGATCACGGCGGCGCGATGCCGCTGGCCAAACTCGCAAACCAACTCGCGGCGTATGGCATCGGCACGCACCACACGACCATCGCCGGCCCGGCCGACCCATTCGATACGCTCACCGTAGAGCGTCTGCCAGCCCTGTTGAAACAGCGCCTGCTTGGAGAAGCTGTCCTTGCTGTCGAGAATCAGCAGCTTGCTGCGTGGCTTGGCCTGGCTCAGGTAATGGGCAATCAGGCTCGCGCGCTCGTAGGGGCCCGGCGGGCAACGATAGGGGTTGTCCGGCACGCTGATAATCACCAGGCCGCCGTCGTTCATGGCCTGCAACTGCCTGCGCAACAGACTGGTCTGCGCACCGGCCTGCCAGGCATGCGGAAGGTGCATCGAGGCGTTACGGTCGTAGCCTTCAATGGCCTGCCAATCCATGTCGATGCCGGGCGCCAGAAACACCCGGTCGTAGCGCAAACGCTGGCCGTCTTGCAGCACCACTTGGCGGGCCTGCAGGTCAATTTCCCGCGCACGCTCACGCACGTGCAGCACCTGCTGGCGCTGCAAGGCGCGGTAATCCTGGCGCAGGCTATCGAGCTCAGCCATACCCGCCAGCACATTGTTGCTGAAGGGGCAGGTATAGAACGCCGACTTGGGCTCAATAAGCACCACTTCAAGCGCCGGTGCCTGGCGTTTGAGGTAACGCGCGGCAGTGGCACCGGCAAAACCACCACCGACTACCAAGACCCGCGCGCGACTCACGCTGGCATTTAACCCACTGGGTAACAACCAAGGCATTGCGGCCAGGCCGGCGAGCATTTGACGACGGGTAAGATCCTGCATACGTCCCCCATAGCCAGGCGATAGAGCGCCACGCTGAGGCATGGCCGTGCATTCGGCCATGCCGCTTTAGTCGAGAATCCTTAGTACTAACGCCTAAAACGCAGATGGCCGGTCTAGACCGGCCATCTCATACGCTACAGGCTAATTAACGCTTGGCGACCAGCTCCTTGGGCAGTTTGAAGGTCCAGAGCATGCCGCCCTGGTTGTAGTTCTTCACCCGTTTGGCCACTTCGCCGCCCCACAACGGTACCGCGCCACCCCAGCCGGAGAGCACCGAGACATACTGCTCGCCGTCCATTTCCCAGGTAACCGGCGAGCCGAGTACGCCGGAGCCAGTTTGGAATTCCCAGACTTTCTCGCCGGTCTTGGCGTTAAAGGCCTGCAGGAAACCTTCCGGGTTACCGGTGAACACCAGGTTGCCCTTAGTGGTCATTACCCCACCCCACAGCGGCGCGTAGTTCTTCTGCCGCCAGACTTCCTTGCCGGTTTTCGGGTCGATGGCGCGCAGCACGCCGATGTAGTCCTCGTTCAGCGGTTTGATGGTGAAGCCAGCACCGAGGTAGGCCGCGCCTTTCTTGTAGGCGATGTCCTCGTTCCAGATGTCCATGCCCCACTCGTTGGACGGCACGTAGAACAACCCGGTGTCCTGGCTGTAGGCCATCGGCATCCAGTTCTTCGCACCGAGGAAGGCCGGCGCGGTGAACACGCTCTTGCCCTTTTCCTTCGCGCTTGGCGAACCAGGACGGCTGCTGTCGTCGTAGATCGGCCGACCATTCTTGTCCAGGCCTTTGGCCCAGGTGATCTTGTCGACAAACGGGAAGCCCCGAATGAACTTGCCGTTGGTGCGGTCGAGTACGTAGAAGAAGCCGTTACGGTCAGCGGTGGCCGCGGCTTTGATGGTCTTGCCGCCTTCCTCATAGTTGAAGGAGATCAATTCGTTGACCCCGTCAAAGTCCCAGCCGTCATGCGGGGTGGTCTGGAAGTGCCAGGTGATGGTGCCGTCATCCGGGTTCAGGGCCAGACGCGAGGAGGAATAGAGGTTATCGCCAGGGCGCAGGTGCGAGTTCCACGGCGCCGGGTTACCGGTACCGAACAGCAGCAGGTTGGTTTCCGGGTCGTAGTAGCCGCCCAACCACGGTGCGGCACCGCCGGTTTTCCACAGGTCACCCGGCCAGGTTTTACCGGCCTCGCCACCGCTGATGCCGTTCTCAATGGCCTTGCCGTCTTTATAGACATAGCCCATATGGCCTTCAACGGTTGGTCGGCTCCACAGCAACTCGCCATTCTTCGGGTCGTAGGCTTCAATCTTGCCGACCACACCAAACTCACCACCGGAAACCCCGGTAATCAGCTTGCCATTGACCACCAGCGGCGCAGCAGTGATTGAGTAACCGGCCTTGTGATCCGCCACGTTCTTGCGCCAGACCACCTTACCGGTGTCCTTATTCAGGGCCACCAACTTGGCGTCGAGGGTGCCGAAAATCACCAAGTCGCCATACAGCGCCACCCCGCGGTTGATCACGTCGCAGCATGGGCGAATGTCATCCGGCAGGCGCGCATCGTACTGCCACAGTTCTTTGCCGGTGCGGGCGTCCACGGCAAATACCCGCGAGTAGGAGGCGGTCACGTACATCACGCCGTCCTTGATCATCGGCTGGGCTTGCTGGCCGCGTTGTTTTTCGCCACCGAAGGACAGGGTCCAGACCGGACGCAGGTCCTTGATGTTATCCGTGTTCAGGGTCGTCAACGTGCTGTAGCGCTGACCCTGCAGGCCCATACCATTGGTGACGATCTCATCGGTGGTGTTCACATCGTTAAGGATTTCCTGATCAGTCACCGCCCAGGCTGGAGCGGCGGCCACGAGCATTGCGCTACACAAGGCACTGAGAACGAAGGATTGGCGAAAACCGGAGTGTTTCATTGCGGCTACCTCTGCGGGTTCATTGTTATCACCGGGAATTTTTCCCGATCTGCCACAGATTCTTGGCTGCCCAGCCTCCCCCAACAATTGAACGCAGTACCGATTTAGCTACTCCCTTGGTAGCAATACCGCCCGTTTTATCGCTGCCTGACGCACCTGCCACGCAGGCAATTTTCCCGCCCGGATGTGCACCCACACCGTACCGGCACATGGCCTGGCCGACTTAAGTGCTAGCCCAGCCCCCTGAAAAGAGCATACCCAGCCCCCGGCCCAGCCGTTAGAAAGCTACTCCCCCACGCTAAGGAGCAAGCCATATGGGCCGCACCACCCCACTCAGCCACCTGTTGTTGAGCTGCCTGCTGCTGGTAGACCTGGGCAACCTTGCCCAGGCCGAGCCCATCAAGATCGGCCTCAACTACCCACGTACCGGCAATTACAAGGATGAAGGTCTCGAGCTGCGCCGTGGTGCACTGCTGGCCGTGGACGAAATCAACCAAGCAGGTGGCGTGCTCGGCAAACCGCTGGAGCTGCTCAGCAAGAACACCAGCTCGCAGGCCGACAAGGCCGTCAGCAATGTCGATTACTTCGCCAACCAGGACGCACGCATGGTGTTTGGCGGCGCCACCAGTGAAGAGGCGATAGCCGCCGGGCGACGCGCCCGCGAGCGCGGCCTGCTGTACTTCGCCACCCTGAGCTATGCCAATGAAGTGACCGGCCTGGCCGGCCATCGCTATCTGTTCCGGGAGTCCAACAGCGCCTGGATGAGTGCACGGGTGCTCGGCGAATACCTGTCCTGGCATATGCCACGCCAGCGCTACCACTACATCATTGTCGATGACGCCTGGGGCCGCAGCATGGAAAACGCCCTGCGCCTGACCACCAACAGCACCGACCGCGCACGCCATGGCCGTACTGCGCTACCCAGTGGTCTGGTGCGCCGTGAGCAGTACCTGGCGGCGCTCAATAAAGCGGCCCGCAGCGAGGCGGATATCCTCGTGCTGGTGCTGCTCGGCGAGAACCTGCAGCGCAGCATGCGCATGGTGCACAACATGGGCCTCAAGCAACGTACGCAGATCATCGTGCCCAACCTGACCAAGAGCGTGGTGCAGCAGGCCGGGCCGCTGGTGATGGAGGGCGTGATCGGCACCGAAGCCTGGACCTGGAACCTGCCCAGCCAGGACAACATCGCCCAGGGCCAGCAATTCGTTGAGCGCTATATCAGCGATTATCAGGAGTACCCCGGCAGCACCAGCGCCTCCGCCTACTCCATCGTCAAGCAATGGGCCGATGCCGTGCAGCGCACGCAAAGCCTGGACAGCGAACGGCTGATCAGCACCCTGGAAGACCACAGTTACCAGTTGCTCAAGGGGCAGCAGCAGTGGCGCGCCTTCGACCATCAGAACGTGCAGAGCATCTATGCGGTACGGGTACGCAAGCGTGACGACGTGATGCTCGACCCGTTCAAGCAGCACTACTTCGACATCATCCACCATATGGACGGCGACCAGGCCGCGCCGAGCCAGGATGAGTGGCAGCAGGAGCGCGGCGAGGAATTGCAGCTGCGCTAAGCCAATCATGTGTTGCCAGGGACAACCCGTAGGGTGCGCTGCGCGCACCGGGATTCAACGTCTGCGCGGACATACCCCCAATTAGACGAGTAATGACTTGTGCGCACGGCGCACCCTACGAAGCAAGAGCACCTCACGTCTGTGTCGATAAATACAGACGTACCACACTCGTGGTACAGAGCCACCGCATCTGGGTATCGCAGTTTTTCTTAGCGATCCACCCGCTGCATCGCGGCCTGCTCATAACGCGGGTAGAGATGACTGACGCTGCGGATCAGCTCATAACGGCTGAGGTTTACGCCGGCAAAGCGTTCCGGGATGGCGGTGCGGATCAGTTCATTCATTTCCGCGCCCTGCTCGGCACCGCTGCGCATGACGCCGTCCAGCCAGCCGAGGTAATCACGCATCTGGGCAAAGGGCGCAGCATCGCTGGCCAGCGGGCCATGGCCGGGCACGATCTGCTTCCAGGGCAGGTGCTGCAGCTGGTCGAGATCCGCCAGCCAGGTGGCCAGGCTCGGTGTGCCGGGTGTGGTCAGGGCACGTTGATAAAACACCAGATCACCGGCAAACAGCACGCCGCTCTGCACATCGAGAATCGCCAGATCAGCCCCGGTGTGGCCGCTCAGGGCCAGCAGTTGCAGCGTCCGCCCGCCTACCTCAAGCATTCCCGGCTCAAGGCTCTCAGTGGGCAGCAGCACTTCGGTGCCGCGCATCCAGTCGCCCACCAGGCGGTACATGTTCTCCGCCATGGTATCGCCCTGCTCTACCAGCAACGCGGTGGTGCCGGGCAAGGCGGCAATCGGCACATCGCTGAAGGCCTGATTGCCCAGCACATGGTCGGGATGATGATGGGTCAGCATGACCTTGAGCAGCGGCTTGTCAGTGACGCGGGCAATCGCTTGGCGCATCACCTCGCCGTAACGCCGCGACGGCCCGCTGTCGATCACCACAACGCCTTTATCGGTGACGATAAACCCGGTGTTGACGATATTGCCGCCATTGGCCTGGGAGAAGTTGTCCGTGCTGCCTTCAAACAGCCACACGCCATCGGCAATCTGCCGGGGCTGTAGGTCGTAGGCGAGCGGATTGGCGTGCACGCAGGCGCTGGCCAGCGCCGCCAGTATGAGTATCCAGCGCATAAGCACCTCGCGATAAGACGGGCAGCGCCGTGCTGGGCTGCCCAGGGCAGAACCGCCATTTAGGGCGCGAGGCGGACCTCGCTGATCTGCACCAGCGGCTGGCTGTCGGTAAAGTTCGGCAGATCGCCCATGATCCGTGCCGCGTGCGGGGCAAAGCTCTGCTCGAACACCGCCACGCTGTCGAAATACAGATGCCCCATGGCGATATAGGGCGCGGCCTCACCGGGCGTGGCGCTGGCCAGGCCAGCGTCCACGGCAATGCCTTGGCACGCGCTGCCCAGGCATTCGCGCACGATCGCCATATGCTGCTCGCAGTAATAGGTCATGTCGAAACGCACACCGGGAGTATTGGGGTACAGCACGCTGACTTTGATCATGGCAGGTCCTTGTGGCTTTCAGAGTTCGGCTTTGAATTCATTGCCGTTGTTGTCACGCAACCATAGCTCGGTCTCGACGTTGCCCTTTACATCCAGGCTAATGGTCGGGTTTTCGCTGACGGCGGGAAACAGTTCGAGGCTGGCCAGGGTGTTGCCGCTGCGATCACGCAACTGCGCCTGGTTGAGAAAAAATTCCGGAATACCGCCGACCAGGCCGTTGTCCATGGGGTGCGCCACCTGCACGCGAAGGCGGTTGGCATCAGCCAGGACAAAGCGCTTGCCGAGCACTTCACCCAGATGCTCCTCCCAACCGGCCTGGGCGCGCACCACACTGGGGGCTGTGCAGCCGCCACCGGCAGCATCGATTTGCGTCGAACCGACATGCCAGAGCCCGTCACGGGTCAGTACCGCCACCCGCAGCGGCGTGGCCTGCTCGACCCGAATGCGGATGGCCAGCCGTGGCAGCACCTGCTCACCCGGCTGGAAATCGAAGATCTGTGGAATCGGATTGAGTTCGGCCCAGGCCAGCATGCGCACCACCTGACCGTCGAAGGCACTGGCGTCGATCTGAATCGGCACCTGCCGCGCGTCCTCGGCAAACGGCGGCGCGCTGAGCTTGACCCGCTCATCGAAAACAAAGGCTTCGCCGCCCAGCAGACGCTCGTGGTAGTAGTCCCACATCACCGATGTGACCGGGTCGCGCTGGCTGCCCCAGCTGTCCCAGGGCACGGCAAACAGCGCCAGCAGTAGAAATGAACGCCAATCCAGTTCCATCCCACACCTCCCGGTGCCGTTGACCTGCAGCCCTACTCAACCTCCTGGTACAACCCCGGCAACTCATAACGCAGACCGTAGTGGCCATAGATACGCTTGAGCTCCCCGGCGAGAATCAGCTCTTCGAGCTTTTCTTCCAGGGCATAGGCCAATTGCCGATTGCTTTCATGCACCGCCATGCCGATGTCCCAGACCTGCTTGCCCATGTCCGGGTAAGCGTTCTCGGCCAGCGCCAGTTGCTCGTCAGCCGCCAGTTTGAGCTGCCAGTCGACCTCGCCGCGCAGCGCCATCACCGCATCCACTTCACCGGCTTTCATCGCCGCGAACGCTTGCTGAACATTGCTGTAGTGATGGGTCTGCTGGCTGAGCATGCCGTCTTTCACCGATGACAGATAAAAGGACGGCACGCTTTCCACCTCGACACCAATGGGGTGGCGCTGAAACACCGCCACACTGGGCACCGCGTCCAGCCGGCGGCGGTCGAATGCCACCTGCCAGCGCTCACGCTGATACGGGCCGAACATCACCACCAGTTCGTTGACCAGCTCGCCGAACTCGTTGCTCTTGTAGGAAAACTCGCGGTCATAAGGAACGCGCAGCATCACATCGGCCAGTTCGTGCGGACGCAGGTAATGCCCGCGCCAGATGTAATCACGCAGGTCATCATCGAGCTTCTCGCCCGGCGGTGCCCAGATCACTTCAAGCCTGAGCCCCAGACCTGCGGCCAAAGCCTCGGCGACCTCATAGTCGACGCCACGGGATTTCCCGTCCTGCTGAAAGCTGTAAGGCGCGAAATCCTGATACAGCGCCACCTTGAGCACACCGGACTCGACAATCGAGTCATAGCTGCGCACCTGCGCCTGCAGCGGCGTACAGACCGCCAGCAGTGCAGAACACCACAGCCCCAGCCACACCAGTCGCCGAGCCATGCCGATTACTCCTCGATGGCCACGCTCTCCAGGTAACTGCGCACGGCCCACAGCGCTTCCTGGCTGAGGTAGTCGGCCATTTTCGGCATATACACCCGACCATCACGCACGGCGCCATTGATCACCCGCTCCTTGAACCACTCATCGCCGCTGATGCCGGCTTCGAGCAGGCGCAGGTCCGGGGCAATGCCACCGGATTTGGCTTCCAGGCCATGGCACGCCGCGCAGTTCTGGTTGTACGCCGAAGAGCCGATTTCGATGGCCCGGGCATTACCCCGGTAGGGGTTTTCATCCAGCCACTCTTCGCCCAGTGGCTCCAGCCCCTCGGTCTTAACGGCTTGGGGCACCACGTCGCCATGGGCCCAGAGGTTGGCGGAAAAGGCCAACAGCAGAAATGCATAACCGGTGTTCTTTTTAATTGTCATGTTCAAGGCCTCATCAAATGCACGCACAACAGCTCATGGAGCTTGCTTGTGAGCATCTTAGAAACAGCGCCGCGCGCACCGAATGCTGCTTTGGTGGCCCGCGACTAATCCCTTGGTAGTAGGGCTTGTGGCCGTGTAACAGGTGGCTTTAGCAGCAAGGCTAAGTCATGTCCGGTTTGGGCATTCTTCCCGGCCTAGCCGGGAGTTTTTCCGTTTCGGCGTAATCCGCGTGGTTCCACTATCGGTTCGCCAGGTCGCCAACAGGGCAGTACCTGCAACCTTCACCACCACGATGGGAAACCACAACCATGACAACAAGATCGTTACCCAGCTCGCCACGTCCCATGGCGCTCGCCATCCACAGCCTATTACTGGCCGGCGGCCTGGCCTTGAGTGGCAGTGCGCTGGCCAAAAACGTCACTTGGGACGACATCGCCAACGACCACTTGAGCACCAATAATGTGCTGCAGTACGGCATGGGCACCAACGCCCAGCGCTGGAGTCCGCTGGCTCAAGTGAACGCCGACAACGTGTACAAACTGACTCCCGCCTGGTCGTTCTCCTTCGGTGATGAAAAGCAGCGCGGCCAGGAATCCCAAGGTGTGGTGCACGATGGCGTGATCTACGTCACCGGTTCCTATTCACGAGTCTTTGCTCTCGACGCGAAGACTGGAAAGCGCCTCTGGACCTACAACCACCGCTTGCCGGACAACATTCGTCCATGCTGTGACGTGGTCAACCGCGGCGTCGCAATTTATGGCGACAAGGTCTACTTCGGCACCCTAGACGCCCGTGTCGTTGCCTTGAATAAAGACACCGGAAAAGTGCTGTGGAACAAGAAGTTTGGTGACCACGCAGTGGGCTACACCATGACCGGCGCGCCGACCCTGGTGAAGGACAAGGTATCGGGCAAGACCCTGCTGATTCACGGCAGTTCTGGCGATGAGTTCGGCGTGGTCGGCAAGCTGTTCGCCCGCGACCCGGAAACCGGTGAAGAAGTCTGGATGCGTCCATTTGTCGAAGGCCACATGGGTCGCCTGAATGGCAAAGACAGCACGCCAACCGGCGACGTCAAAGCCCCTTCCTGGCCGGATGATCCCAGCCACCCAACCGGCAAGAAGGCCGCCTGGAGCCAGGGCGGTGGCGCACCGTGGCAGAGCGCCAGCTTCGATGCGGAAACCAACACCATCATCATCGGTGCCGGCAACCCGGCCCCTTGGAACGGCTGGGCGCGTACCGCCGACGGTGGCGATCCGAAGGACTACGACAGCCTCTACACCTCAGGCCAGGTTGGCGTAGACCCGTCCACCGGCGAAGTGAAGTGGTTCTACCAGCACACCCCGAACGATGCCTGGGACTTCTCCGGCAACAACGAACTGGTGCTGTTCGACTACAAGGACAAGGCCGGTAAAACCGTCAAGGCTACCGCCCACGCCGACCGCAACGGTTTCTTCTATGTAGTCGACCGCGCCAACGGCAAGCTGCAAAACGCCTTCCCCTTCGTCGACAAGATCACCTGGGCCAGCCATATCGACCTGAAAACCGGTCGCCCGGTGGAAAACGAAGGTCAACGCCCACCAAAACCGGAGCCGGGTGAAGCCAAAGGCAAATCGGTAGAAGTGTCGCCGCCTTTCCTCGGTGGCAAAAACTGGAACCCGATGGCCTACAGCCAGGACACCGGCCTGTTCTACGTGCCGGCCAACCATTGGAAAGAGGACTACTGGGCCGAGGAAGCCAACTACAAGGCGGGCTCCGCTTACCTGGGCATGGGCTTCCGCATCAAACGCCTGTTCGAAGACCACGTCGGCATCCTGCGGGCAATGAACCCGACCACCGGCAAGGTCGTCTGGGAGCACAAGGAAAAACTGCCACTGTGGGCCGGCGTACTGGCCACCAAGGGCAATCTGGTGTTCACCGGCACTGGCGACGGCTACTTCAAGGCCTTCGACGCGAAGAACGGCAAGGAGCTGTGGAAGTTCCAGACCGGCACCGGAATCATCTCCCCGCCCATCACCTGGGAACAGGATGGCGAGCAGTACATCGGCGTAACCACCGGTTACGGCGGAGCAGTACCGCTGTGGGGCGGCGACATGGCCGAGCTGACCAAACCGATCGCGCAAGGCGGCTCGTTCTGGGTATTCAAGCTGCCAAGCTGGGATAACAAGACCGCACAACGCTGATCGCAACTCGCATGACGCACCCTAGGGTGCGTCATGCGCATCCACTTTCGCGCTTCCAAGCAACCACCTGCGTTGCCCCCGTGGTGCGCACGGCGCACCCTACCCGAGGACTCGCCATGAATTACCTGCCTCTGCTTCTGCCCATCGTACTGCTGGTGCTGGGTACCGAACTGGTCAACGCCGATGAGGTGCTCACCGTCAACGGCTGCCGCATCGAAGCCGACAGCCAATGCCCCAAAGCCAACCTGCAAGGTGCCAACCTGAGCAACCAGGACATGCGCCGTATGAACCTGGAAGGTGCCGACCTGCGTGGTGCCGATTTACGCCATAGCCGCCTGGATCTGGCCAACCTGGAAAAAGCACAACTGCAAGGTGCCGACCTGACCCGTGCCAGCCTGCAACAAAGTCAGCTGCGCCTGGCCGACTTCAGCAACAGCACCCTGGTAGCCATCAACGGCTGGGCCATGTATGCCCAGGCGGCAAAATTCAACGCAGCCGATATGCGCGCTGCCAACCTGGAATTCGCCCGCCTGTCTGCCGCCAAACTGCACAATGCCAACCTGCAAGCGGCCAATCTGGAAATGACCTGGCTAAGCAAGGCTGACCTCAAGGGCGCCAACCTCAAGGACGCCAACCTGCAAGAGGTCAAACTCTCAGGCTCCAACCTCGCCGACGCCGACCTAAGCGGCACGCGCACCCACTACGGCAACTTCCAGGGCGCCAATATGGAAGGCTGCACCGCCTGCCCCGATGGCTGGGAATAACCTCACGCTAACGCCCCTCCTACACCCCCCCTTCCTCTGTAGGAGCGGGCCATGCCCGCGAACCTCTACACAGCACAAAGCCGTAGCCCGGCTGCACTCCGAGGAGTTCAGCCGGGCTACCTATTCTTTTATCTAGAAAAACGGCTCAGAACCTGTTCACGATCTCGCGAGCTAGAGCGATACAAGGCGCTACGTTAGTAACAGCCTCCGGCTAGTCAAAACAAGCGAGAAACGCAGCGCAGCGGAGTAACAGACAACGGCTGGCCCGCAGGGTGAGCGCAGCGAATCACGCGGAGTTTACGCGTTGTAAATGAGCAGGCCGAGCTTGTTTTTAACGCAGTAGCGCCGACGCGCAGCAGATCGTGAACAGGTTCTCAGGCGCTTTCCAGGCCCAGGCGAATCACCCCGGTATCGATGGCCAGATGCACCAGCTCGGCCTGGGAGCTGACCTGCAACTTGCTCTTGAGCAAGGTCAGGTAGTTGGACACGGTCTTGCCGCTGATGCACAGCCGTTCGGCGATCTGCCGGCTGGGCATGCCTTTGGCCAGCATCACGAATATCTCGAATTCACGCTGGGTCATGCCGCGCAGACGCGGGTCGCTGCTGCCATCGCCCAGCGGATTGCAGGCCAGATGCGTGGCCAGGCTCTGTTCGATATAGGCATGGCCGGCCAGGGTGCGTTTAACGGCCTCGACCAGCACTTCGGGTGAGGAGGTTTTGGTCAGGTAGCCCAGCGCGCCGGCTTCCAGGGCCTGGCGAACCAGGGGCAGCTCATCGTGCATGCTGAAGAACAGCACCCGCAGTTGCGGCAGGCGCTGACGCAGCCGCCGAGTGGTTTCCAGCCCGCTGATCCCTGGCAGGCCGATATCCATGATGACCAGGTTGGGGATTTCCTCCTGCACCATCTGCAGGGCCTGTTCGCCATCGCAGGCCTCGCGCACCTGCACCTCTGGCAACAAGGCCCGCAGCAGGCTGGCATAGCCCTGACGGACCACCGCGTGATCATCGACCAGCAGAATCTTCATAGTTCGGGCTCCGGCACTATCAGGGTCAGGCACAGTGCCCACCCCGCTTGAGGACGGCTGTGTACGCGCAACACTGCACCCAGGCTGCGCGCACGCTCGTGAATCGAGCGCAGGCCAATACCGGGACGCTGCGGCAGTTGCGCACCACAACCATTGTCACGAATAAACAGACGCAAACGCTGCCCCTGATAATGCAGGCGCACGCGCACTTCGCTGGCCTGGGCGTGCCTGGCGACGTTGGTCAGGGCCTCCTGCACCAGCCGGTACAGATGCGCCTTGGTCGGCAGTGGCAAACTTGGCAGCCGGCGGCTGAGCGAAACCTGACACTGCACGCGCTGTGCGGCCTGCCAGTTATCAGCGAGCAGTTGCAGCGCCTCGTCCAGTTCAAGGCGCTCCAGTACCACCGGGTAGAGATCACGGATCAAGGCGCGAAAACCGTCCTGCAAGCGCTGGCAGTGGTTGTCCAGATGCTGGGCGGTCAGGCGCACCTGCTCGGGCTGAGCGGCCACCGCTTGCAGCAGACAGGCCTGGGCACGGATACCGCTGAGGTACTGGCCGAGGTCGTCATGCAGGGTCTGCCCAAGACGGGTGCGCTCGCGCTCTTGCAACGCCATCAGCGCTTGGGTCAGTTCGGTATTGTCGGCCTGCACCTGTTGCAGGGTGGTGGCCATGGCATTGAAATGCCCGGCCAGTTGCCGTGCCTCTGGCAGGCTGTGCGCCGGCAAACGCGCATCGAGCTGGCCCTGAGTCACCTGTTGCAGACCGCACAGCAACTCATCCAGCACCCGCAGGCCACGGTGCACGGCCCAGCGAATCGCCACCAGGCTGATCAACAGCGCCAGTAGGCAGAGCAACAGCAATTGCAGCAGCGAATCCCAGACTTCATCGATTTCATCCGCCGGATCGACGGCAATCTGCAACTGTCGGCCATCGGCCAGTTGCACCACACGCGGGCGGTGTTGCTGCGGGAACAGACGCTGCCCCAGCCATTGTTCAAGCGACAACTCCGGCACGGCGACAGGCGCTGGCAACCATTGCACCCGCACATGCCGCAGGTTGCCGGTCAGCCCGCTGTGCAGGCTGGCTGGATCACGCTGGGCCGTTTCGTACAGGTACTCGACCACCGCCTCGGCGGCCTGCACCTCGCGCTGCACATCCTCGCTGGCCTGGCGCAACAGCAGTGCCAGCCCAAGCACCGTGACCAGCGCGAAGAACAGCGTCACCAGCAGGTAGATGCGCCATAGAACGGACACGTTACTTGACCACGAAATGACCGAGCATGCCCTTGCCTTCCAGGCCCTTGGCGTAGAAGCGGAACTTCCCTGGTTTGATCGGCACGAAGAAGATCTCCGCCTCACCGGCATCCTCGAACTCCAGCTCGGTAAGGGTGATGGCCTTGATCTCCACGCCGCCAGCTTCGACCTTGCGCAGGAAGATTGAGGTGGCGAACTCGGGGGACTGAAAAGCGTATTCCTTCTGCCCGCTGGCGATGATCTTCAGTTGGTAGGCTTTGCCCGTTTCCAGCTGGTATTCCATTTGCGACATGCTGTAGTCGCTGGCCTCGTTACCCAACACTAAATCCGGGAGCGCCTGTGAACGTCGAGTCAGGTCGCCAGCGGCGTAAATGTTGTCGAAGCCGATCAGGCCGCTTAACACAATAAGCCCCAGCGTCAGGGTTTTGAGCGTGGTCATGACGGATACCTTTTGTTGTTTTAGTTAATGACCCCATCGTAAAACCCAGGCGCAGCAACTGACTTACTACCTTGGTACAGGCGTAGTGGTACTTTGGGCATATTTCCCGCACGCCCGGCTGTTCCTATGCTGGCAGCACCTATTCAGGAGTTGCCCATGCGCCGGATCAGCCAATCCCTCATGCTCTGCGCCATTGCCCTGTGCAGCCTGGCCACGCCGTGTCTGGCTAACCCAGGTACGGCTGAGTTAGAGGTCCGCATCGCCTACCTGGGCTACACACCCGAGACCGGCCCGCTGCTGTCCAACGTGATTCCTGAACCCGAGGATGCCGGCCGCCGTGGCGCCGAACTGGCGATTATTGACAACAACAGCACCGGGCGTTTTCTCAAGCACCGCTACCAGCTAGACGTGGCCGAGCGCAGCGACAGTGACAGCCTGCTGGCCGCCGCGCGCGAGTTGCATGGCCAAGGCGTGCGCCTGTTTGTGGTCAACGCCCCTGCCGTCACCCTGCGCCAGCTCAGCCAAGCGCTGCCTGACAGCCTGTTGCTTAACGCAGGCAGCGCCGACGACAGCCTGCGTCAGAGCCAGTGCCTGAGTAATGTGCTGCACACCCTGCCCAGCCGCGCCATGCTCGCCGATGCCTTGGCGCAGTTTTTGGTTGTACGCAAATGGACGCGTGGCCTGCTGATCAGCGGCCCGACTGCGGACGATCAAGCCTATGCCGCAGCACTCAAACGCGCGGCCAAACGCTTTGGCTTGCGCATCGTCGCGGAAAAAGCCTGGAGTTTTGATAACGACCAGCGCCGCAGCGCCCAGGCCGAGATGCCGCTGTTCACCCAAACGGCGGAATACGACGTGGTCTTGGTGGCCGATGAACGCGGTGACTTCGGCGAATACTTGCCCTACCAGACCTGGTACCCGCGCCCTGTGGCTGGTACCCAGGGCCTGACCCCGACGGCTTGGCACAAGACGGTGGAAACCTACGGTGCTGCGCAACTGCAGAAGCGCTTTGAGGCCCATGCGCAACGCTGGATGAATGACCGTGACTTCGCCGCCTGGATCGCCGTACGCAGCATCGCCAGCGCCGTCAGCAAACTGCGCCAGAACGACGCCCAGGCCATCCGCAGCCTGGCCCTGAGTGACCAACTGCCACTCGACGGTTTCAAGGGCCGCAAACTGAGCTTTCGCAGCTGGAACGGCCAGCTGCGCCAACCCATCCCCCTGGTGCAGCCCCGCGCCCTGGTCAGCAATTCGCCACAAGAAGGCTTTCTGCACCCCAACACTGAACTCGACAGCCTCGGTTACGACCGCCCGGAAGTGAGCTGCGATCTGGCTGCCAACCTATAACAAGAGGATCAACCCCATGCGTCTTACTCGCCTTGCCTGCGCCATCGCCATTAGTCTCAGTTGCCACAGCGCCCTGGCGGCCACGGCTTATGTGTCCAACGAAAAAGACGACAGCATCAGCGTGATCGACCTGGACAGCCTGCAGGTCACCGCCACCCTGGAGGTCGGCCAGCGGCCGCGCGGCTTGCTGCTCTCCAGTGACAACAAGCTGCTGTACATCTGCGCCAGCGACTCGGACCGCGTACAGGTGATGGACCTGGCCACGCGCAAAATCATCAAGGAACTGCCCTCCGGCGCCGACCCCGAGCAGTTCGCCCTGCACCCCAACGATCGCTGGCTGTACATCTCCAACGAAGACGATGCCCTAGTGACGGTGGTGGATACCCAGAGCGACGAAGTGCTGGGGCAGATTGATGTGGGCGTCGAGCCCGAAGGCATGGCCGTAAGCCCGGATGGCAAGTGGGCGGTGAACACCAGTGAAACCACCAACATGCTGCACTGGATCGACACCAGCACCCAGCAGTTGGTAGACAACACCCTGGTCGACCAGCGCCCACGCCATGTCGAATTCGACAAGGACGGCAAACGCCTGTGGGCCTCGGCCGAGATTGGTGGCACGGTCAGCGTGATTGATGTGGCCAGTAAGCAGATCGAAAAAGTCCTGACCTTCCAGATCAAGGGCGTGCACCCGGACAAAGTGCAACCGGTGGGCGTAAAGCTGAGTGACGACGGCAAGTACGCCTTTGTCGCACTCGGTCCGGCCAACCACGTGGCGGTGCTCGACGCCAAGAGCTATGAGATCCTCGATTACCTGTTGGTTGGCCGCCGCGTCTGGCACCTGGCCTTTACCCCGGACCAGAAGCAATTGCTGACCACCAACGGCGTTAGCGGCGATGTTTCGGTGATTGATGTCGACTCGCTCAAGGTCAGCAAATCGATCAAGGTCGGCCGCTACCCTTGGGGCGTGGTTGTCACACCATGAGTGCACTTCAGGTAGAGGGCGTGAGTTTTGCCTACGGCCAGCGCCAAGCTCTGCAGGACGTTAGTTTCAGCGTTGCTGCGGGGAGTTTTAGCGCGCTGCTGGGCCCGAATGGCGCAGGTAAATCCACCCTGATCGCCCTGCTCACCCGGCTCTACGACCTGCAACAGGGCGATATCCACATCTTCGGCCACAGCCTACGCAGCGCCCCGCGCCAGGCGCTGCGGCAACTGGGTGTGGTGTTTCAACAAAGCACCCTGGATCTGGACCTGTCGGTGCAGCAGAACCTCGCCTATCACGCGGCCCTGCATGGTTTAAGCAAGCGCGAGGCACTGGCGCGCATCGACGAGGAACTGGCGCGCCAGCAACTCGATGAACGCCGCCATGAGAAAGTGCGTGCACTGAATGGTGGCCACCGTCGCCGCGTGGAAATTGCCCGCGCCCTGCTGCATCGCCCACGCCTGCTGTTGCTCGATGAGGCCAGCGCTGGTCTCGACCCGGCCAGCCGCCTGGCGCTGAACCAGCATGTGCGCCAGCTGTGCGCTGAGCATGCGCTTGCGGTGCTGTGGACCACCCATTTGCTCGATGAAGTTGAGCACCACGATGAGCTGCTGATCCTCAATCGCAGCCGTCTGGTCGCCCAGGGTGGCGTTGCTCAAATCAGCCGCGCTGACGCCAACCTGGCCGCCACCTTCGCCCGCCTCACAGGGAGCGAGCATCATCCATGACAGCCCTATCAACGGCCTTCTTTCACTTGGAGCCTCGCCCATGAGCGCCTATTGGTATTGCCTGCAGGGCATCGTTCAGCGCGAGTGGTTGCGCTTTGTCCTGCAGCGCAGCCGCTTCTTCAGCGCCCTGGTGCGGCCGCTGCTGTGGCTGCTGGTGTTCGCCGCCGGTTTTCGCGCCGCGCTGGGCATCGCCATCATCGCGCCGTACGACACTTACATCACTTACGAGACCTACATCGTGCCGGGGCTGGCCTGCATGATCTTGCTGTTCAACGGCATGCAGGGCTCGCTGTCGATGGTCTATGACCGTGAAATGGGCAGCATGCGTATTCTGCTGACCAGCCCACTGCCACGTGCCTTTCTGCTGGCCGCCAAGCTGCTGGCCATTGCCCTGATCTCGCTGCTGCAGGTGTATGCCTTTCTCGCCATTGCCTGGGTCTACGGCGTGCAACCGCCCGCCTGGGGATTGCTCAGCGCACTGCCGGCGCTGCTGCTGGTGGCACTCATGCTCAGCGCGCTTGGTTTGCTGCTGTCCAACGGCATTCGCCAGTTGGAGAACTTCGCCGGGGTGATGAATTTCGTCATCTTCCCGTTGTTCTTCCTCTCCTCAGCGCTCTACCCGCTGTGGAAGATGCGTGAGGCCAATGAATGGCTCTACTGGTTGTGCGCCCTCAACCCGTTTACCCATGCGGTGGAGCTGGTGCGTTTTGCCCTCTATCAACGCTTCAGCCCGTTGGCGCTGGCCGTGTGTCTGGGCCTGACGCTGCTGTTCGCCGTACTCGCCGTGCTGACCTTCAACCCGCAGCATGCGGCGCTGCGCAAGGGCAATGCCTAAGGGGCGCCAGCACAGCCAGCAGGCCTGCGCTCTAGTACTTTGGTACTGGTTTTCATCTCCAACGTAGAATTCCCAAAGCAGCAACATTGCCCTGTAATAGAACGATAAAAAGAACCGAGAAGAAAGGCGATGAAACACTGCCTGGCGCTGCCAAAGCTCCTGATACTGATGGCTAGTTTGTTGCTGACCAGCGCTGCACTGGCCGAAGCCCCGCTGTTTTCAGCCGAAGGTTACCGCCTAAGCCATTACCGCAGCCCCACACCCATTAGCCACGACAATGCCCGCACGCTGGATACCGCGGCGCTGCAGCAGCTGCTGCGTGAACAACCCCAAACCCGCCTGATTGATGTCTACCGCCGGCAATGGCTGCATGGTCAGTTTATCGAGGATGAGCTGCACGCCAACCTGCCAAACAGCCTGTGGCTGGCCAACACCGGCGACGGTCAGCTGACGCCGCAGTGGCAGCGCTACTTGAGCGAACACCTACGCCAAGCCAGCCAGGGCAACACGGCATGGCCCTTGGTGTTTTATTGCCGCTCTGATTGTTGGCTGGGCTGGAACGCAATTAAACGCGCCCATCATCTGGGTTACCGCAACCTCTACTGGTACCGTGACGGCATTGATGCCTGGCAACAAGCCGGCCTGCCCCTGATACCCGCACAACCTTTGCCCTTGCTACGTTAACCCCAGCGTTACGGCTCAACCCCACCATAATCAAAACAACGAGGTGATAAGGCCATGTACAAAATTTTAATTGCCGATGACCACCCGCTGTTTCGCGAGGCCATCCATAACGTCATCAGTGACGGCTTCCCCGGCAGCAGCATCATGGAAACCGCCGACCTCGACAGCGCCCTGGCAATGACCCAGGAGCACGATGACCTCGACCTGATCCTGCTCGATCTGAACATGCCCGGCATGCACGGCCTCAATGGCCTGATCAACCTGCGTAACGAGGCACCGACTATTCCAGTGGTGATTGTCTCGGCCGAACAGGACAAACAAATCGTCCTGCAGGCCATCACCTACGGTGCGGTCGGCTTTATTACCAAGTCATCGCCACGGGTGCAGATGACTGATGCCATCCAGCAAATTCTTAACGGCAACGTGTACCTACCGCCGGACATCATCCGCGCCCAGAAAAGCGGTTCGCAGCGCAGCCATCACGACCACCACAGCTTCCCGCCTGAATTGCTGCAAGCGCTGACCCGCAAACAACTGCTGGTACTCGAACGCATGACCAAGGGCGAGTCTAACAAGCAGATCGCCTACAGCCTGGACATCGCCGAAACCACGGTCAAAGCCCACGTCTCGGCCATTTTGCGCAAGCTCAATGTGCACAACCGGGTGCAGGCGATTCTTTCAGCTGGCGATATTGATTTCGCGGCCTACCTGCGTCGCTAATCCCCGCAGCTATTGCGCCAGCACGCCCACGGATGGGCCCGCTAGCACCCTACTCGCGCACTACCCTCCCCAAATAAAAGGTTAACCGCATGTCTAAAACAGCATTGATCATCGTCGACCTGCAAAAAGACTACTTCCAAGGTGGTAAGTGGCAGCTCGAAGGCACCGAAGCCGCAGCCGCCAACGCCGCTCGCCTGCTCAGCGCGTTTCGTGAAAAAGGCTGGCCAGTGGTGCATATACGTCACGTGTTCGCCAACGCCGACGCCCCCTTCTTTGCCCCAGGTTCGTCGGGTGCCGAGGTGCATCCACTGGTCGCTGAACGCCCTGGCGAAGCGGTGTTGATCAAACAGCAGATCAACAGCTTTCGCGATACCGAGCTCAAACAGGTGCTGGATCAGGCCGGGGTTAGCCAAGTGCTTATTTGCGGCGCCATGAGCCATATGTGCATCGACGCTGTAACCCGTGCGGCCCACGATTTCGGTTACAGCTGCGCGGTGGCGCATGATGCTTGCGCCACCCTGGCACTGGAATTCAACGGGGTGAGCGTGCCCGCCAGCCAGGTTCATGCGGCGTACATGGCCGCACTGGCGTTTGCCTATGCCAATGTGGCGAGCACCGAAACACTGCTAAGCAAGCTGTCGTAACGGCCCTCACCTTTAGCGCAGCCCGGTAAAGAAGCCGGCGCGCTAAAGGTGTGGCTAACCCGCTACGCTGCGGTCCAGTAGATGGCTGATAGCGGTTTTCAGCTTCATCGGTCGCACCGGTTTGTGCATCAGGGTATGACCCAACTCACGCATCTGCTGCTTGAGCTCGTTGCTGTAGTTGGCGGTGATCATCAGTGCCGGCAAGGGTGAGCTGCGCCGGGCATTGATTTGGGCCACGGCATCCACCCCGTTATGGTCATCATCAAGGTGATAGTCGGCGATCAGCAGGTCGGCATCAGCATGATAATTATCCACCTGACGCGCCAAATCCCCTTCCGACAAGGCGGTCACCACCTGACACCCCCAGGCTTCCAGCAAGGTGCGCATGCCGGCGCAGATCGCCGCATCGTTATCCAGCACCCAGATCCGCGACCCACTGAGACGTTCCAGCAGTAGGTTTGGCGTGTCATGTACCTCACGCGCGCGCGGCATACGTGTGCTCAGCGGCACTTCAATGGCAAACACTGAACCCTTGCCCTGGCATGACGCCACACGGACACGGTGGCCCAGGATACGGGCAATCTTATCGACGATGGCCAGCCCGAGGCCAAGCCCGCGGTCCTGCTTCAAATGCGCCACGTCGCCGCGTTTGAACTCCTGGAAGATCTCCTCCAGTTTGTCTTCGGCGATGCCCATGCCGGTGTCCCACACCTCAATCGACACGCTTTGCCGACGCCGCCGGCAACCCAGCAAAATGCGCCCACTGCTGGTGTAACGGATGGCATTGCTGAGCAAGTTGCGCAGAATGCGCGCCAACAACTGAATGTCGCTGTGCACCACAGCCGAGCTGGGCACAAAGTCCAGTTGCAGGCCTTCACTGCCGGCGATCTGGTGATATTCGGCAGCCAGATTCTCCAACAGCTCGCTGACCGCAAAAGGCGCAATGTCGGCTTTGATCACCCCTGCATCCAGTTTGGAAATGTCGACCAGGGTACCCAGCAGGCTTTCAACATCCTCCAGCGAGTTGCTGACATTGCGCACCAGGCTGGCACTCTCGGCCAGCTCACGTTTCTCCATCAGCGCGCTGGTGAACAGCCGCGCCGCGTTGAGTGGTTGCAGCAAATCATGACTGACGGCGGCGAGGAACTTGGTTTTCGACAGGTTGGCCTGCTCCGCCTCGCCTTTGGCTTCACGCAGGCGCGCTTCCATCTGCGTACGTTCATCAATCTCGCGGCGCAGCTGGTTATTCAGGTCAGTCAGCTCAGCGGTGCGCTCACGCACCCGTTGCTCCAAGTGTTGGTAGGCCTGATGCAGCGCTTCGGCGGTACGCCGACGCTCAGTGATGTCGCGGATCAGCACAAAGATCCCCACCACCTCGCCGCAGGCCAACCGATTGGGCACATAGGAGCGCAGCATGTAACGCTCCTGGCCGTTGTGGTTAGTTTCGGCAAACTCGAAGGTCACGCTCTCGCCAGACAGCGCACGCTCAATAAACGGTTCCAGGCGTCGGCAGTGCTCCTCAGGATGCACCACACGCAGGCTCTGCCCGAGCATTGCGCCACGCGGCCAGCAGTACCATTCCTCGTACACTTTGTTGGTGAACTGATAGGTCAGGTCCGCCGTGAGGTAGGCAATCAGCGCCGGCACGTGGTCGGTGATCAGGCGAATCCAGCGCTCGCTCTCGCTTAGCGCCTTGGCGTGGCGGTGGCGCTCGGTGATGTCGGTGAAGGTATTGACGAAGCCGCCGGTGGGCAGCGGATGGGTACGCACTTCGAGCATGCGCCCATCAAACAGGCACAGCTCCATTTCCTCGATCTGCTTGCCGTTGGCGTCGCGGCTGGCGGGCGTAAGCAGCGCCAGCTCACTGTCGGCCATGACCTCGGCAAACGGCCGATGGGCATTGATCGGCGCCAGGCCGCAGAGGTCGAGAAAGCGGTGGTTCCACAACTCCAACTGGCCCTCGGCATTAACCATCGCCATGCCCTGAGACAGGTTGTCCATGGCCCGCTGCAACAGCCGCGACTTTTGCGCCAGAGCCTGTTCGCGGCGCATGGTTTCGTTGAGTTTGACCTCAGTGATATCGGTGTAAAGGATCACCAGCCCGCCTTCGCGGGTCGGCCGCTCGCTGACCTGCACCCAGCGTCCGTCCTGCAGCCGGTAGAGCATGTTGTCATCGCGGTTGCTGCGCTGCTCCTCGACCACCAGACCCGTGCTTTTGCTTAAGCGTTTGATCTCCGCCAGACGCGTGCCGGCGGAGATACGTGCCCGGCTGCCGGCCCAGAATGATTTGAAGCGGCTGTTGAACAGCACAATGCGCTGCTCACGGTCGAACAAGACAAAGGCATCGGAAATGCTCTCGATCGCATCAATCAGGTGATGGTGGGCCGTTTCCGCCCGCAGGCGTGCATCGCTGAGCAACTGGTTACTGGATTTCAGTTCGGCCATAGCCTGGTTCAGCGCATCGGTGCGCTCACGCACCTGCTCGGCCAGTACCACCGAATGCTGGAACGCCGCATAGGCGTCGTCACCGCGAGAATGGGCCGACTCGACCCGCTCAATCAGCGCGCTGTTGATCTGCCGCAGCTTATCGTTCTGCCGCTCCAGCTCACTGCAGCGTGCCTGCAGCTCAGCTGCATCAGCCGTAAGTGGGGCGACCAATGGCAACTCCGGTGAAGGTCTGGTTGATATGCATGCCATTGAACTGCTCTCCGTAGGTGTTGAACCCAATCACCTTCTGGCTGCGCAAAAAATCCGAAATAGCGTCAACACCATCGCGCCCTTCGATTTCCATACGACGTAAAAAACAGTCACAGCCAATGGTCAGCAGTAACGGCCCGAGGCGCTCGCGCAACCCGTCAAACACGCTCTGCAGGTCTGGCAGCAGCGGCCCTGGCTGCATGGCAGTCAGCACGATGCCGTTCTCCACCGCGCAGTAGAAGGTCAAACTGAGGTCATCATTGACCCGCTGAATCGAGCGCACGTAGTACTGCCCGCCAATGCGCACGGCCAGTGGGTGAGCGGCAAACAGGCGGTGATTCAGCTCACTCAGCGGCACGCCAATCAACTGCGCATACTCCTGCGCTGCCGGGGCGGCATTGAGTTCATAGACAGTGCGACTGGTGCTGTCGGCGCGGGTCACCACCAGTTTCTCGGTGCGCGGCAAAATGTGGTGGGTACTGAACACCTCGAAGTCCAGCCAGGTATTGAACAGCACCACCACGGCGGCTCCAGTGTGGAACTCACCGTTGTAATAAACGTGGGTGTGGGTCAGGTGGTTGTCGTCACCGGCTGAGCCGCCAAAGTGCGGAATGCTGCCTAACGCCGCGCTGAGTGCACCCAGCACCACTTCCTCACGGCTGGACAAACCGTCGAGTAGCGTCAGGGCGAAGCTGTGGCCCTTGATGCTGGCCAGCTCGTTGTTGCGGCAATCACTGACCAGGCGCTCGACCAGTTGCTGCGCATCAATCAGGCTGAAGCGCTCCATTTCGTCGATCAGCGCGCTGGCAATCGAGAAACTGCGGTGATCAAAACCAATGGCACTGACGCAACCACGGTCATACCCCTCGGCGGTGATCTCACCGGCGCTGGTACAACCCACCAGCTTGATCCCGCCGAAGTACTGATCCAGTGACTCACCGAGCCCTTGCAGGTCATATTCAGCCGAGCAGAAAAACAACACGAAGCCCAGATGCGGATGAATCAGCTGGCGGGCTAATTCCTGGGCCACCAGCTCGACATCCGTGGCGTTAGAGGTGGCGGTCACCACACCTTCAGTAAGCGTATGCGGCATAGCGGCCCCTAATGCAAAACACTTTAATTCATGGGGACATTCTACGAAGCTAGCCAGCGCCGCCCCATGCCACTTGAGTAGCGCAGGACTAATCCCTAAGTAGCGGGCCAGAACAGCAGCGTCAGCACCAGCATGGCGCTATAGAAGCCGATCTCCAGGGTTTCGCTGAGCGGCTGAATACGCCGCAGGGCGCCATAGACATGGACGATGACCATCATCACGGCGACTGCCGCGAGCATCTCGAAGACCATATCAATGGCCTCGCCGGTCAGCGCGGCGCGCAGCATCATGGCTTCGAGAATCAGAATAAAGGCACCCAGACAGCGGCCGAAGTAAACGGCCAGATCGGTATGGGTCGGAATCTTCCAGCCCATCAAGCGGGCCCAAATCAGCGGGATACAGAAAATCGGCAAGGCAAACACCAGGGTGGTCGCCAGCACCAGAATCAACAGGTACTGCGAGGCGTAAGCACTCCATAAACCAAGCATCGGGTCGTCCTTGAATGTAACTTTTGGGAGTTACAGACAGCGCATTAACACAATGGGCAGCGCCAGTAATACGCCACTGCAGGGCAGCAGAATCAGCAGTACATCCAGGTGCATGGCAACCTCCAGCTAAAGCCGGGCAACTTCTGCCCGGCCTGAACGGCCTGCTTACCAGCTGAGTACGGCACCCACCGCGAAGGTGTTGGTGTCTTCGCCCAGGCCACTGCCCTGCGCCGCATCAATCTCGTACTGGTTGTATTCAGCAACCAGCTTGAGGTTGTCGTTAATAGTGCGGAAGTAGGCGACACCGCGGGTCTCGTAATCAGCGGCAGTGCCCAAACCGTTGCCGTCATCCTCGGTTTTGCCATAGGACAGCGCCACGCGGTTTTTGCCGAAGGTGTAGGAGCCCTGCAGCAGGTAGCCTTCGCTGTCGATCTCGCGCAGCGTGGCTTCACCGGGGTTGTTGGTGTAGAACGGGTTGATCCCTTCAGCCTGGAAGCCCGACGCAGTGACCGAGAAGCCGGCCATCTTCGCCTGTACGCCGTAGCCCAGGCCTTGGGATGTCACGGTATCAACCGTGCTATCGGTGTTTTCCGAGGTTTGGTAGGCGCCGTTGAGCCAGGAGTAGATGGTCGCCCCGCCCAGATCAAACTGGTAGCTGACCTCCGACTCGAAGCGCGGCTCTTCTTGGTAGGACTTGCCCACGGCGCTGTCATCGTTGGTGTCCACCGGGTCCATGATGCCCACAGCGACGCGCAGGCCTTCAGCCAGGTTGTTGTTGCGGTAAGTGATCTGTGAGGTCGGGAACGGGTACGGGTAGCCGGTGCCGATATTGCCGAACGAGACGCCCGTGCCATCGACCAGGCCCAGGGTATCGCTGACGTTGCCGTAGCCGGCCAGCAACTCATCGAGGAAGATGTTCGAGCGCGAGAACAGCCCGAAGTCCTTACCGACCAGCACTTCACCCCACTCTGGCGAGGCCACAGTGCCGTAGAACTGACGCACATCGATGGCGGTATCGGTGCCGTTGGTTTCACTGTCGTTAATGGTGACCCAGAACGACGAACGTCCGCCGAGCTGCAGGCCATCGATCTGCTTGCCGAAGTTAAAACCGATCCAGTTTGGCAAAAAGCCCATTTTCACCCGCGATTGACGGCGGTCGAATTGCTCGCCCTCGCGGTCAACATCGCTGGTCACATAAAAGGCATTGATGTAGCCATCAGTGGAAAAGGTGGTGTCGTCCTGGTCATACAGAACAATTTCGGCGGCAGCCTGTTGAGCGGTGACCAAGGCAACGGCGGCAGCCAAGGTCAGGGGCAGGAATCGGGTGCTGGCGATCTTCTTGTTGTTCATAACACTCTCCGCTGGAAGGGACGACCGGCAATGGTCAGTCAGGTCGGAGGCGATTATCGAAAAGCCCAGACAGCCGCCATACGCTGCAATAGCGCTGTTTGCTTGCTGCTTTGGAGCGGCCTAGGGTGTGCAGCGAAACGATGTAGGACTAACTGGCCAGTCGAGCCAAGCCACAAGGATGACCACCCAAGGTAGTAGAGGAACTAATTCACCGGCAGCACAACGCCCGCCGTAAATAGCGCATAAAAAACCATAGGTTCAGGAAGTGGCGCGCAACGGCGCATGGGCATTACTGGGTGTGGGTTTGCGGCAGATTTAGCGGGATGGTGCTTGGTTGCTCAGCACATACCAGCCACCAACGGCCTGACTCAGCGCCTGCTGCGCTTGCAGTACGGCGTCCGGATCTAGCTGCTGCAGCGCCAATTGCACAGTGTCGCCATGCTCTGCGGACAAGCCCGCCAGATGCGCCTGCCAGGCGTGCTCAGCCAGCCCTTCGCAGCTGCGCGATTGCACTTGCCACTGACGACTCAGGGCATCAGTGGCGCAGGCCAATGCAGGGTGATTCAGCTCAAGCAGGCAAGTGTTACGCGCCTGCAAAAATGCCTGAATATGCTCAACAATCGCCGCTCCATTGCAGCTCGGTGACTGCACGCCAAACAGCAACCCACGCCGGCCCTGGATCTGCCGGTAGCTGCAAAACACCGCATAACCAAGCTGCAGCTCACTGCGCAGGCGCTGATAGAACGCGCCCTGATGCAGATGCCCAAGCACGCGCCAGCAAGCCTCGGTCAACGCCGAGTCATCGGGCTGCGGGCAAAACAGCAACAGCGCCGACTCGCCCTCTGCCGCCAAGGTCCGCCAATGCTGCCCAGAGGCAACTAAGGGCAAACCGGCTGACACCGGCAATGGGTGCGCTGCGCTAAACAGCGCTTCAACCTGCTGTTGCTCGCACGCATCCAGCCCCACACCAAGCGCTTCGACGTGTACCTGACGATAGCGCTGCTGCAGCGTTGCCAGATCAAGCCGGACGTTATCAATAGGCTGCCGACGGAATAATTCGCTGCAATTCGCCAAGAGCTGACGGATTGGCATGGCCTGGCGCTCAAGCGCGGCACTTTCAACCGCTGAGCGCCAGTGTGCAGCATCGGCGTGCAGCAGTGCCGGCATGAGCAGTGCTATCGCACGTGGCAACAGGCTGGCACTGCCCTGCAAACACACACTCAAACTAGCGGCCTCGGCATCCAGAGTCAGGTTAATGCCAAGCTGAGCCAGGTGTTGGCGAACCTCACGCAAGCTAACCTGCGCCAGCCCAAGCAACAGCTCAGTCTCAAGTGGCTCGGTAAAGCAGCAGCGAGCGTGCCAGACGGCCATAGGAACAGGCTGGTCAGTAACAGCCTTGGGCGCGGGGAGCCAGGCGAAACCAGCTGAAACCTTAAGCACCGCACCCAGCTGCTGCGCCGGTAGCAATAAGGGGTTGAGCCCAGGCAACTGCCAGTAACCACGCAGGGCTGGTAATGACAATGCGGGAGCACACGCCATACGCAAGGGAAAACCCGCACCGGGCCAGCCAGGCAATACGTCGTTATCCGCCGTCACTGTGCAGCGGCGCAGCGGCTCCTGCAATTGCTGCAAGAGTATGCTCAGCGTTTCAGTGTCAGCGTGCGACGACTCTTGCCAGTAACGCGCCAAGGCCAGTGGCGTCATGCCATGCAGGCGATGAGGCTGAATCTGCAGATAACTTTCGAGGCAACGCGCAGGGTCAGCATGTGTATTAACAAAAGCCAGCCAGTCCAACAGCAAGGCAAGGCAGTCAGGCGCTGATGCCGCGCCACACACACTCACCAGCAGTAAAGCCTGACCGCCATGGCAGTAAGGCACCTGTACTTGCAGGCCCTGAGCCAAACCACGCTCGCGCAAGCCCGCAACCAGCCCCCCAGAGCTTTCATCCAATAACCAGCTTTGCAGCCAAGCCAAGGTTTCAACTGCTGAGGCCTCAGGTAAATCCAAGGCAAAGCCAAGATACAGGCTGTCCATTGCACCAGGCAGGTTCAGGCGCAAATGCTCAGTACGCCATGGCAACATCGGCAGCGGCAACACACGTGGCGTCGCCATCGCATCGGCCACAACCCGCCCATGACGTTGCGCCAAGGCGTAAAGCTGCTCAATCGGCTGCGGCGCAACGATACTCAGTTGGCAATTACCGGCGTGATAGAACGCCCGATGAAAAGCCCGCAACGCCTGCTGGAAGGCCACCTCGGCCACCGGCAGGCTGTCGCGATTACCCGCTTGAAACACCGCACTTCGATGCCCATCCGCCAACACCTGCCCCAACGCGGCACTGAGCAAGGTATCGGCATCCTGACCACGGGCCATAAATTCCGCATGCACCACTTCACGCTCGCGGACCTGGTCAACCTCCGCCAAAATCGGCTGGGCAACCATATCCAGCAGCCGTGCCAGCGCGCCGTCCAGAGACGCCGCCGGTACTTCACAGAAATATTCGGTGTAACGCGCCTGCGTGCTCGCATTCACGTGCCCGCCACAGGCTTGCACAAACGGCATCAAGCGCTGCTCAGCAGTGAATCCTTCACCGCCAAGAAACAGCAAATGCTCGAGAAAGTGGGCCAATCCGGGATAAGCCAGCGGCTCGTCATGACTGCCGGCATTGACCCGCAAACACAACGCTGCATGGCTTAACCAAGGCTGACTGAGCAGCATGACCGGCAAGCCGTTTTCCAGATGGCGGCTCACCGGTTGTATGCGCTGGTCAGAGGTGCAAGCAGGCAGATTAGGCATAACGGACAAAGCCGCAGCAAACATGAAAGAACGAGGATCGACTGCCTGACAGCGCAGCACAATTGTTCTTTAGATGTAGTCAGCGCCTACCCCTGAATCGCCCGCTGCGGCAGTTCTAGCGCGTCTATGGAGAGTCGCCGCGCTTAGATAAATGCCTGTTTAGCGACGCCGCGCGGCATGCGGTTTGTACCTGGCAGTTGTTGCAGCCGTTGCAACCAGGCAGCGCGAGGGCTCAAGGTGGATTTCGGCTTCGCTGTTTCAGCCGCTAACTGGGCAGCTTTCGCGGCTTTGGCCGCCGCACGCAGTTCGGCAAGGGTGGGTGTTTTACGTACTGGCTCTGCAGCGCCCTTTTCAACGGTGCGCAGGCAAAGCTTGCATGAAACCTGAGTAACATCCTGAGTACTTTTTAGGCTCAATCCTGTTCGCCCGCATGCAACATTGTCCTGAAGCGTGGAGTAATGAATTGCCAACGTGTTGTCTCCTGCATTTTTGGGGGCGCGGATTCTACACGGTTCGGCTGCAGGACAAAGGGCCTCACCTAAACAAAGTCAGCTTGTCGGAAAGTTGGTTTGTCCGTCTGAGCGGCAGGGGCTAAGACCTAGGCTCGCGCTGTAAGCGCGTGGTATTTCGGCGAGCCCGCGCAAAGCGCTGCCATATAACTGCCGTCATACCTATGCGACAATACGCGGAATATCCGGTATGAACCCCGCATTGATCACTCAGCCATTGGGCCGTAACGCCCTGATGTTGGTGTCGATGTGCGCCCGCTGGATCAACTCAAGCTCCATCTGGAGCAAACTGGAACAGCTGAATATTGGTATCCAATCGCTATCAACACCATTCAGCAAGCCGCAAGTCATTAATAGGTAAGACTTTTGATCTCCACCGCTAACATCACCATGCAATTCGGCGCCAAGCCACTTTTCGAGAACGTGTCCGTCAAATTTGGCGGTGGCAATCGCTATGGCCTGATCGGGGCCAACGGCTGTGGCAAGTCGACCTTTATGAAAATTCTCGGTGATGATCTGGAGCCATCCAGTGGCCAGGTGATGCTGGAGCCGAATGTTCGCCTGGGTAAGCTGCGCCAGGACCAGTTTGCCTACGAAGAATTTACGGTGATCGATACCGTGATCATGGGTCACGAAGAGCTGTGGGCGGTCAAAGCCGAGCGCGATCGCATCTATTCGCTGGCGGAAATGAGCGAAGAAGACGGCATGAAGGTCGGCGAGCTCGAAGGTGAGTTCGCCGAAATGGACGGCTACACCGCCGAGTCCCGCGCTGGCGAGTTGCTGCTCGGCCTGGGTATTCCGCTGGAGCAGCATTTCGGCCCGATGAGCGAAGTCGCGCCGGGCTGGAAACTGCGCGTATTGCTGGCGCAGGCACTGTTCTCCGATCCGGAAGTGTTGCTGCTCGATGAGCCAACCAACCACCTGGACATCAACACCATCCGCTGGCTGGAAAACATCCTCACCCAGCGCAACAGCACCATGATCATCATTTCTCACGACCGTCACTTCCTCAACAGCGTGTGCACCCACATGGCTGACCTGGATTACGGCGAGCTGCGCCTGTTCCCGGGCAACTACGATGAGTACATGACCGCTGCAACCCTGTCTCGCGAGCAGTTGCTGTCGGACAACGCCAAGAAGAAGGCGCAAATCAACGAGCTGCAAAGCTTTGTTAGCCGCTTCTCGGCCAACGCCTCGAAATCCAAGCAGGCATCGTCGCGCGCCAAGCAGATCGACAAGATCCAGCTGGCCGAGGTCAAGCCGTCCAGCCGCGTCAGCCCGTTCATTCGTTTCGAGCAGAACAAGAAGCTGCATCGCCAGGCAGTGATCATCGACAAAATGGCCAAGGGCTTTGACGGCAAAGCGCTGTTCAAGAACTTCAGCTTCCAGGTTGAAGCCGGCGAGCGCGTGGCGATTATCGGCCCGAACGGTATCGGTAAAACCACCCTGCTGCGCACCCTAGTCGGCGAACTGACCCCGGATGCCGGTAGCGTGAAATGGACCGATAGCGCGGAGCTGGGCTACTACGCCCAGGATCACGCCCACGACTTCGAACGCGACGACACCCTGTTCGATTGGATGGGCCAGTGGACCACCGGCGAGCAGATGATCCGCGGCACCCTTGGGCGCATGCTGTTCAGCAACGATGACATCCTCAAGTCGGTAAAAGTCATCTCAGGCGGTGAGCAAGGTCGCATGTTGTTCGGTAAGCTGATCCTGCAAAAGCCTAACGTGCTGGTGATGGACGAACCAACCAACCACCTGGACATGGAATCCATCGAAGCACTCAACCTGGCGCTGGAAAATTACCCCGGCACGCTGATCTTCGTCAGCCACGACCGTGAGTTCGTCGGTTCCCTGGCCACGCGCATCATCGAGCTGTCGGCCAATGGCATCACGGACTTCAGCGGCACTTACGACGACTACCTGCGCAGCCAGGGCGTGATCGTCTAAGAGTTGGCGAACACCTTGCCAGACGCCGGCTAAACGGCGAAGAAAAAGCCCCGTTCGCAGAACCTGTGAGCGGGGCTTTTTTGCGTACGCCTGACTTAAGCGTAGTGGCGACGAAGAAAGTCCACGAGCAGCTTATTCACCTGCTCAGCCTGCTCGTTCTGGATCCAGTGGCCGCAATCTTTCAGCACATGCTGTTCAAGCTGAGTGATGCGCTTGGGCATCTGCTTCAGCGTGTAGGCTTCGAGTGTGCCGACTGGATCCTTATCCCCGAGCAAAAACAGCGCCGGTTGTTCGATCTGCCGATCAGCCAGGGCCTCGGTACGCTGCCAGTTACGCTCGAAGTTGCGGTACCAATTGAGCGCGCCGTAAAAGCCGCGCCCCTCAAAAGCACTCAGGTAGTGCTCGAATGCCGCGTTGTCGCACCAAGCAGGCAAGGTGGCGGGATCATGCATGCCATCAAACAGCCCTGCCCCTGCGGGCTTTTCCTGCAGGAAGTGATCCTTAGGCGCGGCGGCAGAGGTGTTGTACATCATCATGCGCAGGGTGCGCGGTATGTCGGCATCCATTTCCGCCTCGGCGATGCCAGGCTCTTGGAAGTGCAGGATGTAATGAAAGCGCTCGGCATACAGCTGGCGCATAATGTCGATGGCCGGCTGCTTCGGCCGACCGCCAAACGGCACTGCCATCCCAACCACCGCCTTAACCCGATCGGGCTCAAGCAAAGCCAAGTGCCAGGCAATAGGCGCGCCCCAGTCGTGCCCCACCACACACACCTGCTGCTGACCGAGCTGGTCCATGGTGGCCTGGATGTCAGCGCAAATGGTCATCACGTCATAGGCGGCAGGATCGCGCGGCGCACTGCTCTGGCCATAGCCGCGCATTTCCGGGATGAGGACGCGATAACCCGCCGCTGCCAAAGGCGCAATCTGCTGTCGCCAAGAATGCCAGCACTCAGGAAAACCGTGCAGCAGCCAGACCCATCGACCTATTTTAGGGCCGGCACTGTAAAGGCTCAGGTCGATCCCGTTGACCTGAAGTATGTGGTGCTCAAGCTGATCCATATGCGTCTCCGTTATCTGCGGCCACTATGACAAAGGCGCATCCGAAGATGCGCCCTTATTCACCCGCCGAATACGCCTGCAGCAATCAGCCTTGCGCAGTACTCCAGTCAATCCACTGCAACTGCCAGGTCGCCAAAATCAACAAACCAAAGCCAATGCGATACCAGGCGAAGGCTGCGTAGCTGTGGTTACCGATAAACTTGAGCAGCGCCCGCACCGCAATCATGGCGAAGATAAACGAGGTGACAAAGCCAATGGCAAATACCGGAAAGTCGCTGGCCTGAAACATGTCGCGGTACTTGTAGCCGGAGTAAACAGCGGCGCCCACCATCGTCGGCATAGCCAGAAAGAACGAGAATTCGGTGGCCGCTTTGCGCGAAAGACCGAACAACAGGCCGCCAATAATGGTCGCGCCAGAGCGTGAAGTCCCTGGAATCATCGCCAGGCATTGGGCAAAGCCAATTTTCAACGCATCTTTCCAGGTCATCTCATCTACGCTTTCGGCGTGCACCAAATGGGTACGCCGCTCAGCCCACAGCATGATCACCCCGCCCACCGCCAGTGCTAGGGCCACAGTGATGGGGTTGAATAAGTAATGATGGATAAGATCAGCAAACAGCACACCCAGCGCCACGGCCGGCAGAAAGGCGATCAGCAGGTTGGCAGTAAAGCGTTGTGCTTGAGGCTCTTTCGGCAACCCAACAACAATGCCAATAATTTTGCGGCGGTACTCCCACACCACCGCGAGAATCGCCCCAAGCTGAATAATGATATTGAAGGCCATCGCCCGCTCACCGCCAAAGCCGATCAGGTCGGCCACGATGATCTGGTGCCCAGTACTGGAAATTGGCAAAAACTCGGTAATGCCTTCCACGATGCCCAGAATCAGTGCCTGAACAGCAACCCAAAGATCCATCCCCACTCCTAAAAGCGTGCCTTATTCAGCACGAACAACAAATTATGACGATGTATACGCAAGGGCTGTCGGACTGCCCGCCTTAAATAGGGTTCCGGGCGAACAGAAAAAACAGGCAAATCACATACTTAACCAGTAGCGGCGAAAATCCTAACAGAGAACCCACACACGCACCGCACTCGGATGCTTTACGGCCACGTAAAGCTTTAGGCATTAGCAAATACTGCACCTTAACTACCCGACTATTAGCCTAAGGTCTAAGGTAGAAAAACAATGCTCTTAACCTATAAGAAGCGAGCAAATGCCGAATCTCAAAAAGGAAGAAAAACGCTATGAATAGCCTGCGCAGCCTGCCGATAAACCGCCGTTTATGGCTAATTCTGGTGGTGGCTATCGCCATGCTGGTTATTCAAGGCGCCTTATTGCTCAAGCAGATTCGCACCGATCTTTACGCCGCCAAAGCAGAAAAGACCCAGCACGTGGTGCAGAGCGCGGCAGGCATTTTACAGCATTATCAAAGTTTGGAAGCGGCAGGCAGCCTGCCCCGCGATGACGCGCAGAAACAGGCAATGGAAACGATCCGCGGCCTGCGCTATGCCGGCCAGGAATACTTCTGGATCAATGACCAGACACCGGTAATGGTCATGCACCCGACCAACCCCAAACTGGAAGGCCAGAACCTCTCTGGATTCAAAGACCCAGATGGCAAAGCGCTATTCAATGAGATGGTGGCTATCAGCAAGAGCCAGGGCGCGGGACAGGTTGATTACCGCTGGCCCAAGCCCGGGGCGAGCGAGCCAGTACCCAAGATCTCCTACGTACAGCTGTTTCAGCCCTGGGGCTGGATCATCGGGTCCGGCGTCTATGTAGATGATGTGCAGACTGAGTTTAAAACCCAGGCGCTCAATACCATCGCGATTGGGCTGGCGATTGCTGTGTTGCTGATCTTACTGGTGGTGCTGATTGTGCGCAGTATCACCCAACCGCTGCAGCAAGCCGTCAGCGCGATGGCCAATATCGCCAGTGGCGATGGCGATCTGACGCGCAACCTCGACACCCACGGTAACGATGAACTGACCGCCCTGTCCCGTCACTTCAATGCTTTTACCGACAAACTGCGCCTGGTGATCAAACAGTCTCTTGAATCCGCCAGCCAGCTTGATGTCGCGGCCAAAGAACTGGGACAGATATCTGGCCAGTCACAACAGCACAGCGAACAGCAATCGCAACAGATGGAACTGGTTGCCACAGCGATTAACGAGGTGACCTATGGTGTGCAGGATGTGGCGAAAAATGCCGAGCACGCCTCCAGCGAAGTGCACGCCGCCGAAGACCAGGCCACTCAGGGCCAGCAAAATATTGAAGCCAGCCTGCGGCAAATTAACGAGCTGTCCGGCACGATTGACCAAGCCGTAGCCGTGATTCAGGCGTTAGCCCAAGAAAGCACGCAGATTGGCAGCGTATTGGAGGTGATTCGCTCGATTGCCGAACAGACCAACCTGCTGGCACTCAACGCCGCAATTGAAGCGGCCCGTGCCGGCGAGCAAGGTCGCGGCTTTGCCGTAGTGGCCGACGAGGTGCGCCTACTGGCACAACGCACGCAAAAATCCACGGCGGAAATCCAGGTGATGATCGAACGCCTGCAAGGCAACTCGGAAGCGGCGGTCAAGGTCATCCATGACAGCAGCAAAGCCTCCCAATTGACCATCGAGCAGGCCAGCCTGGCAGGTGCCAGCCTCACACAGATCGCCAGCGGGCTGCGTAACCTCAGCGGCTTGAACGCTTCCATCGCCAGCGCCACGCTGCAACAATCGCATGTGGTCGAAGACATCAACCAGAACGTCACCCAAGCCGCCAGCCTGGCGCATAACAATGCATTGGCCGCGCAGCAATCCAGCGATGCAGGGCAACACCTGGGCCAGTTGGCCGAGCAGCTAAACCGGCTGCTGAGTCAGTTCCGGGTATAAGGAAGACATGAGCAGCATGGAGCACCAGGAAGTTGACCTGAGCAAACCACAGAACCCAGATTTGATCTGGGACTTGGACAACATCGCCCGGCGAGAGCTGGCCGAACGTTTTATCAAGCTGTTCGAGAACCGCCTGTGCGTTTACTCGGAGTCGACGCGCCAGCTGTATACCAACTACGACCTGCACTTCCCCAGCGACCTAGGCCGCAAGATGGTGGTACTGCCCAACCCGTACGCGTTCCACGACACCCTGCACGGCATTGAAGCCCAGGCGATACGCAAGACGGGGCTGTGCGTGCTGCCCGGCGTGGTATTGAAAAAGCCAGGGCTGCTGCTGACGACCATGATCAAGGAAGGCGGCCCGGCACCAAAGACGATGCAATTCAAACCGGCCTTGGCGCAAATCATCAGCAACCAGAAAAAAGCCGGTGATATCTTCCTGCCGATCATGATCAAAGGCGATTTGCGTGAGTTTAATCAGCAAATGCCCTACATCCACCTGCACCGCTTACAAGTCAGTCGCCTGACTCGGCTGTCGACCTTTGAGCGTGAGGATATTCAGCAGACTATTACCCGCAAGCTTCTTATGCTCTATCGCCAGGCCGACAGCCTCAGCTGCTAATACAACCCGCGGGTCTAGCCCATACAAAAACGGGCCCTCGTTACCGAGGGCCCGTTTTGTTATTTATCGCAAAAATTCGGAGCAGCAACCGCTACTGCTGGCTGACCCAAAATACTGCGCTGACGACGAAGATTACAATCAAGGCAAAAATAGCCTTGGCATCGACTGCGCTGTCAGCACTGTCCGGCTCGCTATGTTCGGTCATGGACTACCCCTCTTGTTATGTTTTTAGGTCAATCGCCTACTGCAGTTAAGACCAGCGCAGTCGCTTGCTCAAGCCGGGCAGCGATGTTCAGCGACGTGCTTATCTCATTAAGTTCTTTCCATATACTCAAACATCACTTTTGCGCATAACTCCGAGCTGGTATCTTCCTCGGCCTCCGCCAGGACTGCGCGGCCGTGCGCGCTGATTAGCTGTAAAAAGCCTGATAACAGGACACTCCATGTACGTATACGACCAGTACGACCAAAAAATCGTCGAAGACCGCGTTAAGCAGTACCGCGATCAAACCCGCCGTTACCTGGCTGGCGAACTGAGCGGCGAAGAATTCCGCCCGCTGCGCCTGCAGAATGGCCTGTACATTCAACGCTTTGCGCCCATGTTGCGGGTTGCCGTGCCATACGGCCTGATGTCGTCTGCACAAGTGCGCATGCTGGCCAAGATTGCCCGCGACTACGACAAGGGCTATGCGCACATCAGTACCCGCCAGAACGTGCAGTTCAACTGGCCGGACCTGGAAGATGTGCCCGATATTCTTGCTGAACTGGCCACCGTGCAGATGCACGCGATTCAGACCAGCGGCAACTGCATCCGCAACACCACCACCGACCAGTTTGCCGGTGTGGCCAAGGATGAACTCATCGACCCGCGTCCATGGTGCGAGATCATCCGTCAGTGGTCGACCTTCCACCCTGAGTTCACCCACCTGCCGCGCAAGTTCAAGATTGCTGTGAACGGTGCAGTCAGCGATCGCGCCGCAGTAGAAGTGCACGACATCGGCCTGGAAGCGGTACAGAACGCTGCCGGCGAGCTGGGCTTCCGGGTTTCCGTCGGTGGCGGCCTGGGCCGTACGCCGATTGTCGGCAGCTTTATCAACGAATTCCTGCCGTGGCAGCACCTGATCAGTTACCTCGACGCCATCCTGCGTGTGTACAACCGCTATGGCCGTCGTGATAACAAGTACAAGGCGCGGATCAAGATTCTGGTGAAGGCGTTGACCCCTGAAGTGTTCGCCGAGCGTGTGAATGCTGAATGGGCCCACCTGAAAGATGGCCCGACCACCCTGACCGAAGCTGAAGTGGCGCGCGTTGCCGCGCACTTTATCGACCCCAGCTATAAAGCTCTCGACGATCAGGATGCCGCGCTGGTAGCCCTGGATGCCGAACACCCAGGCTTTGCCCGCTGGCGTCAGCGCAACACCTTTGCCCACAAGAAACCCGGCTATGTCGCCGTCACCCTGTCGCTCAAGCCGACTGGCGTCGCACCGGGCGATGTCACCGACAAGCAGTTTGATGCGATTGCCGACTTGGCCGATCGCTACAGCTTCAGTGAAGTGCGCAACAGCCATAACCAGAACATCATTCTGGCCGACGTCGAACAAGCCCAGCTGTTTACCCTCTGGGGCGAGCTGCGCGAACATGGTTTCGCAACGCCAAACGTGGGCCTGCTGACCGACATCATCTGCTGCCCAGGTGGCGACTTCTGCTCGCTGGCCAACGCCAAGTCGATCCCGATTGCCGAAGCCATTCAGCGCCGCTTTGATGACCTGGATTACCTGTTCGACATCGGCGAAATCGACCTGAACATCTCCGGCTGCATGAACGCCTGTGGTCACCACCACGTCGGCCATATCGGCATTCTCGGGGTGGACAAGAAAGGCCAGGAGTTCTATCAGGTGTCGCTCGGCGGCAGCGCTGGCCGTGATGCCAGCCTGGCGCAGATCCTCGGTCCATCCTTCGCCGAAGCGGACATGGCGGACGTGATCGACAAAATCGTCAAGGTCTATGTCGAGCGTCGTACTGCCGAAGAGAGCTTCCTCGACACCTTCCGCCGTATTGGTGTTGCACCGTTCAAGGAGCGCGTATATGCAGCGAATCATTAAGAACGGCCAGCTGGTCGATGAAAGCTGGCACCTGCTGCCCAAAGACGCCACGTTGGACGGTATTTCCAACTGCGACGATCTGATCGTGCCACTGGCTCTTTGGGTTGAGCACAGTACGGCGCTCAAGGCCCGCGACGGCGGCCTGGGCGTATGGCTGGATGCGGGTGAGGAAATCGAAGAAATCGCCGACCAGCTGGATAACTTCCAAGTTATCGCGCTGAATTTCCCGGCCTTTACCGATGGCCGTCATTGCTCCACCGCCTACCTGTTGCGCAATCGCTACGGTTACACCGGTGAAGTGCGTGCCATCGGCGACGTGCTGCGCGATCAGCTGTTCTCCTACCTGCGCGTGGGCTTCGATGCCTTCGCCCTGCGTGAAGACAAAGACCCGCTGGACGCGCTGAAAGCCTTCGAGGAGTTCAGCGAGGTCTACCAGGCCTCCGCGGATCAGCCGCTGCCGCTGTTCCGCCGCCGCGCCTAAGTCAGCGCTGTAACGCAAAAGGCCCGGTAATCCGGGCCTTTTCATATCTGCGTTAGTTAGCCCAAATTGACCAGCACACGCCCCACTTGTTTACCCGCCAGCACCTGCGCAATAGCTGCCGGTAACTGCTCAAGCGTCACTTCGCTGACCAGCGCATCCAGATTGACCTTCCACTGCAGCGACAGCTTGTCCCACATCGACGCCTTGACCACCAGTGGCAGCTCGACCGAGTCGACCCCCAGCAGATTCACCCCACGCAAGATAAACGGCAGCACACTGCCCTTGAAGCCCACGCCAGCCGTCAGCCCGCAACAGGCAGCGCTGGCACCATAGCGCAGCGATTTGACCACGTTAAACAGAAGATCTCCGCCTACGCAATCCACCGCACCGGCCCACTGTTCCTTGAGCATTGGCTTATCGGCGCCCTCCAGCAGTTCGGAACGCAGGACAATCTGCTGCGCGCCCAGCGCCTTGAGGTAATCGCCCTGCTCCGTTTTACCGGTCGATGCCGCCACCCGATAACCCAGAGTGGTCAGCAACGCTACCGCGACACTGCCAACGCCACCGGTGGCACCGGTCACCAGTACGGTGCCCGCATCAGGCGTCAGCCCGCTTTGTTCTAGCTTGTCTACACACAGCGCTGCGGTCAGCCCAGCCGTGCCGAGCACCATGGCCTCACGCAGCGACAAGCCCTTTGGCCGTTTCAGCGCCCAGCTAGCGGGAATACGGATGTATTGGGCAAAACCACCCGAGGTGTTCATGCCCAAGTCATAACCGGTGACGATCACCTCATCGCCAGCACTGAACTCAGCCACGTTAGAAACCTCCACCACACCAGCAGCATCAATGCCCGGGGTATGCGGGAAGCTTTTGGTGACGCCGCGGTTGCCAGTGGCAGACAAGGCATCCTTGTAATTGAGCGACGAATACTTGACCCGAATCAGCAGCTCACCAGCCGGCAAGTCGTCGATCTCACCCTGCACAATCACCTGTTCGAAACCACCCGCTGCACTTTCACGGGCCTGCAATGCACTGAACTTGCTCATACTCTTCCTCTGTATGACGGATCGATTACCAGAAACGCTGTTGATTCAACCGGCTCAGCCAGCTCAGGACGAAACGGTCTAGCGCAATGCTTCCCGCCAGCCCAACGCGCTCCTGCAGGGATTTCTTCTCGGCATAGTGCAAATGGAACAGTTCGGCGCTCTTCGCCCGCTCTGCCAGGTATTCGTCACTGGTCTTCAGTTCATCGACCAGCTGCTTTTCCAGCGCTGTTAAGCCAAGCCAGACTTCACCGGTGGCAATTTGATCGATATCCAGCTGCGGCCGGTAGCGCGCAACGAAGCCTTTGAACAACTCATGGGTGGCCTCCAGGTCTTCCTGAAATTTCTCCCGCCCCTTCTCTGTGTTCTCACCAAATACCGTCAGGGTGCGCTTATATTCGCCGGCGGTCAGTACCTCAAAATCGATGTCATGTTTTTTCAGCAGGCGGTGCACGTTAGGCAACTGCGCCACCACACCAATCGAGCCGAGGATGGCAAATGGTGCAGAAATAATCTTCTCACCGATACAGGCCATCATGTAGCCGCCACTGGCCGCGACCTTGTCAATGCAGATGGTCAGCGGCACGCCCGCCTGGCGAATGCGCGCCAGCTGCGAAGAGGCCAAACCATAGCTGTGCACCATGCCACCGCCGCTTTCCAGGCGCAGTACCACTTCATCCTGCGGCGTGGCCATACTCAGCAAGGCGGTAATCTCGTGACGCAGGCTGTCGGTGGCCGAGGCTTTGATATCGCCATCAAAATCCAGCACATAGACGCGCGGTTTGTGCACAGCGGCCTTTTTTTCCTGCTTTGCAGCTTTGGCTTCAGCTTTGCTGACGGCCTTTAGCTGATCTTTATCGAGCACCGCGTGCTCCATGCGCTGCTGCAACTGCTTGAAGAAGTCATTGAGCTTGTTCACCTGCAGTTCGCCCGTGCGCTGACGGCCCTTGCTGCGTAGTGCAGCAATCGTCACCAGCACGACGAGAATGGCCACAACCAAGGTCACTGTCTTAGCCAGAAAGCCAATGTACTCTGCAAAAAACTCCACGAATTCCCCCTTACCCCGATGGCAGCGCCCGTAAATCGTTAACGCTGATTGTCCGCAAGCATACCGAGGCCATCGGTTGGCGACCAGCAAGCAAGGCCTGGGACATTCAGCGCGCCGATGCAATTCAAACAAGCGTATGTTTTTACGTTGACAGTCCTTGAGCTTCCCCATACCCTCGCGAAACTTTCACCGTACCGGAAACCAACGGACGTGGGCAGCATCTACCTGATACGACATGGCCAAGCCTCCTTCGGTGCAGACGATTACGATGTGCTATCGCCCATTGGTATTCGTCAGGCCGAAGTGCTGGGTGCTCACCTCGCGCAACTCGGCACGCACCTTGATCGCAGCGTCAGTGGCAGCCTGCGTCGCCAGCAGCATACGGCCGACAGCGCGCTGCAGCAGTTGCGGGCGGTTGGGATTGATGTACCGCCGCTGGAAACCGATCCGGCATTTAATGAGTTCGATGCCGACGCGGTAATCCGCACCCTGCTCCCGGACATACTCGGCGAAGAACCAGAAGCCCTGCATATCCTGCGCAATGGCGCGAATAACCGCGCTGAGTTTCAGCGCCTGTTCGCTGAGCTGATTGGACGCTGGATTTCGGGCGAGCACGACAAGCCAGAGCTGCAAAGCTGGCAAGCGTTCGTCGAGCAGGTGCAAGGTGGTCTTAGCCGCCTGTTGGAACAAGCAGACAGCAAACAGAATATCGCCGTGTTCACCTCTGGCGGCACCATCACCGCCCTGCTGCACTTGATCACCGGTATACCGCCTGCTCAAGCATTTGAGCTGAACTGGCAAATTGTTAATACCTCACTCAGCTGCCTGAAATTTCGCGGCAGCCAAGTGACCCTGGCTTCCTTCAACAGTCATGTGCATTTACAGCTGTTGAAGGCGCCGGAGCTCATCACTTATCGTTGAGCTGCGGCCCACTGCACCCATTAAGGGCGCTAGAAAAACCTGAGAAAAAGGAATAAACCATGAGCGTTGCAGACATCGTCAATACCATGCAGTCCAAATTCAACGCCGGTGCCGCTGCAGGCCTGGACCTGGTGTTCCAATTCAACATCGAAGATGGCGAAAACTACGCCCTGATCGTCAAAGACGGCACCTGTGCCGTTGAGCAAGGCGACAACCCTAACGCCAGCGTGACCCTGATCATGGACACCGAAACCCTGAAAGGCATCACTAGCGGCGAAACCGACGGCATGCAAGCCTTTATGTCCGGCAAACTGCGCGCCGAAGGCGACATGATGCTGGCCATGAAACTGGGCGAGCTGTTCCCGGTTTAAGCAGCAACTCAGCAATAAAAAACCGGAGCCTTGGCTCCGGTTTTTTATTGCTCGTGTTTATAGAAACCGCGGCCCCGCCTACGGCTCAATCGCGGCAATGCACCGACTGACCGGCGGCGAAAGTTTGCTTGATAGCGCGGTCATCACCGAGCATGGTCAGGGCGAATAACCGCTCTTCGAGCGTCTTGGCTTGCTGCATACGGTAGCTGATCAGCGGCGTGGCGTTGTAATCGAGCACCACGAAGTCGGCGTCTTTTCCAGGCAGGAAGTTGCCCAGTTTATCGTCTAGGTACAGCGCGTTAGCGCCGCCCAGAGTCGCCAGGTACAGCGACTTGAACGGGTCAAGCTTTTTGCCTTGCAGTTGCATGACCTTGTACGCCTCGTTCAGCGATTGTAGTTGGCTGAAGCTGGTGCCCGCGCCGACGTCGGTGCCCAGGCCGACGCGTACGCCGTGTTCTTCGAGTTTATTCAGATCGAACAAGCCGCTGCCGAGAAACAGATTCGAGGTTGGGCAAAAGGCCACGGCCGAGCCGGTTTCGGCCAGGCGCTTACACTCGCCGTCGCACAGGTGCACGCCGTGGGCGAATACCGAGCGGGCGCCGATCAGCTTGTAATGGTCGTACACATCCAGGTAGCTCTTGCGCTCGGGGAACAGCGCTTTTACCCATTCGATTTCCTTGCGGTTCTCGGACAGGTGGGTGTGCATATACAGGTGTGGGTATTCGCCCAGCAGTTTGCCGGCCAGGGTCAGTTGCTCTGGAGTGCTGGTTGGGGCGAAGCGTGGGGTTACCGCGTAATGTAGGCGGCCCTTGCCGTGCCAGCGCTCGATCAGCTCCTTGCTGTCGGCGTAGCCGGATTCCGGGGTGTCGGTCAGGTAGTCCGGGGCGTTGCGATCCATCAGCACCTTGCCGGCGATCATGCGCAGGTTCAGCGCTTCGGCAGCTTCGAAGAAGGCGTCTACCGATTGCTTGTGCACGCTCCCGAATACCAGGGCGGTGGTGGTGCCGTTGCGCAGCAGTTCCTTGAGGAAGATGCCCGCCACCTCCGCCGCATGGGCCTTATCGGCGAACTGCTGTTCAGTGGGGAAGGTGTAGGTGTTCAGCCAATCCAACAGTTGCTCGCCGTAGGAGGCGATCATCCCGGTTTGCGGGTAGTGGATGTGGGTGTCGATAAAGCCAGGAGTAATTAGCGCATCGCGGTATTCGGTGATCTCAACGCCCTTGAGCGTGGGTAACAGATCAGCGGCATGGCCGACTTTGGCCACCAGGCCGTTGTTGATGACCAGCAGGCCGTCTTCAAAGTACTCATAGGATTGCTCAACGCCCACCACGGCCGGGTCGTCAATGCTGTGCAGGATGGCGGCGCGGTAGGCTTTCACTGGGCTAGTCATGTAACGCTTATCTCAATCTATGGATTTGATCACTCAGACGCGCGGGCGCCTGGGCGGATATTCAGGCCTGATTTCGGCGCGAGGTCGGCAGTAATTTGGCGACGCTGGTTTCACCTTTTTTTACGTCCTGGCCAAAGGTCGCGTTGTAGGTGGCAATCACTTCGCCGGCGATGGACACGGCGATCTCAACCGGCAGCTTGCCTTTGACTTCGGACAGGCCCATGGGGCAGCGCATGCGTTGCATCACATCTGAACTGAAGCCGCGATCACGCAGGCGGTGTTCAAATTTGGCGCGTTTGGTCTGCGAGCCGATCAGGCCGTAGTAGGCAAAATCGTTACGTTTGAGGATTTCTGCAGTTAGCTCGAGGTCGAGCTGGTGGTTGTGGGTCATGACGATAAAGTAGCTACCGGCAGGCATGCGTTCGATTTCGTCGATCACTTCCTCATTGACCACCTTGTCGACTCCGGTCGGGATCTGCTCGGGAAACTCGTTTTCCCGCGAGTCGATCCAGCGCACCTTGCATGGCAGGCTGGCGAGCAGCGGTACCAGGGCGCGACCGACATGGCCGGCACCGAATACGGCGATCTGCGCCTGCGGCTGGCCCATCGGCTCGAACAGCAGCACAGTGGCTCCGCCGCAGCATTGGCCGAGGCTGGCCCCCAGGCTGAAACGCTCCAGGCGAGTGTCCTGGCTGCGGCTTTGCAGCATCTCGCGGGCCAGCTCCATCGCCTTGAATTCCAGATGACCGCCACCGACGGTCTCGAAGATGCGGTCAGCGGTGACCACCATTTTCGAGCCGGCATTGCGCGGGGTTGAGCCGCGTTCTTCGATGATGGTCACCAGCACGCAAGGCTGACCTTGCTGCTGCAGTTCGGCGAGGGCGCTGATCCAGCTCATTTGCTCAGCCTCCAGGTAGGTGGCAATTGTCCTGGGCGCGGTAGGCGCCAGTTGCTTGGCGACGGGTCCAGTATCGGTACCTGCGTCGGCGGCGGTGTTTGCGGTTTCGCTTCGGTGTGTTTTGTCATTGTTGGACACCTGTGGCGTCGGTAGTGATTCTTCTGTCTGTAGGAGGCGCTTCAGCGGCGATTGTCGCGGCTAAAGCCCCTCCCACAGCAGTCTTATGCTGGCGTAAGGTTCAGGCCGGCTCAACCGCTGCGGCGGTTATTGCCTTGGCGTTCTGCTGCAGTTTCTTCATTTGCTCCACCCCCCAGAGCACGCGTTCCGGCGTGGCTGGGGCGTCAATGTTCGGCTGCACGCGGTAGTCCGCCAGACTTGCCACGGCGTCCTTGATTGCACACCACACGGCGATGCCGAGCATAAACGGCGGCTCGCCGACGGCCTTGGAGTGGAATACGGTGTCTTCCGGGTTCTTGCGGTTTTCCACCAGGTTGACGCGCAGGTCCAGCGGCATATCGGCGATGGCCGGGATCTTGTAGCTGGCCGGGCCGTTGGTCATCAGCTTGCCTTTGCCGTTCCACACCAGCTCTTCCATGGTCAGCCAACCCATGCCCTGCACGAATGCGCCTTCGACCTGACCGATGTCGATGGCCGGGTTTAGCGAGGCGCCGACGTCATGCAGGATGTCGGTGCGCAGCATCTTGTACTCACCGGTCAGGGTGTCGACGATCACTTCCGAACAGGCTGCGCCGTAGGCGAAGTAGTAGAAAGGACGGCCAGCGGCCTTGTCACGGTCATAGAAGATCTTCGGCGTGCGGTAGAAACCGGTACTGGAGAGCGATACCTGGCCGAAATAAGCCTTCTGGATCACTTCCTCGAAGCTCAGGAACAGGTCACGTACGCGCACCTGGCTGTTGCGGAACTCGACGTCTTCCGGAGTGACCTTGTATTCGCGCACCAGAAAATCAACCAAACGCTGCTTGAGGGTTTCAGCGGCGTTCTGTGCAGCCTTGCCGTTGAGGTCAGCACCGCTGGAGGCGGCAGTCGGCGAGGTATTTGGCACCTTGTCGGTGTTGGTCGCGGTGATCTGGATACGCGAAATATCCACCTGCAACACTTCAGCGACGATCTGCGCGACCTTGGTGTTGAGGCCCTGGCCCATCTCGGTGCCACCGTGGTTCAGGTGAATTGAACCGTCTGTGTAGATGTGGATTAGCGCGCCAGCCTGGTTGAGGAAGGTGGCGGTAAAACTGATGCCGAACTTAACCGGGGTCAGCGCCAGGCCTTTCTTGAGTACCGGACTTTTGGCGTTGAACGCGCGGATTTCTTCGCGGCGCTTGGCGTAGTCACTGCTGTCTTCCAGTTCGGCGGTCATCTCATGGATAACGTTGTGTTCGACGGTCTGGTGATAGTGGGTGACGTTGCGCTCGGTCTTGCCGTAGTAGTTGAGCTTGCGCACTTCCAGCGGGTCTTTGCCCAGGCTGCGGGCGACCGCATCCATGATCTCCTCGATGGCGACCATGCCTTGCGGGCCGCCGAAGCCGCGGTAGGCGGTGTTCGAGGCGGTGTTGGTCTTGCAGCGGTGACCATTGATGGTGGCGTTGCCGAGGAAGTAGGCGTTGTCCGAGTGGAACATCGCGCGGTCGACGATCGAGCCGGACAGGTCCGGCGAGTAGCCGCAGTTGCCGGCCAGTTCGATTTCGATGCCGTGCAGCAGGCCGTTGTCGTCAAAGCCGACGTCGTATTCGACGTAGAACGGGTGACGCTTGCCGGTGATCTGCATGTCTTCGACGCGCGGCAGGCGCATTTTGGTCGGGCGACCGGTGAGGTGCGCAATGACTGCGCACAGGCACGCCGGGCCGGCGGCCTGGGTTTCCTTGCCGCCGAAACCGCCGCCCATGCGACGCATGTCAATGACGATCTTGTGCATCGGTACGCCGAGCACTTCGGCTACCAACTTCTGCACTTCGGTGGCGTTCTGCGTCGAGGTGTAGACGATCATGCCGCCGTCTTCGGATGGCATTACTGAGGAAATCTGGGTTTCCAGGTAGAAGTGTTCCTGGCCGCCGATATGCAGGCTGCCTTGTAGGCGGCGCGGTGCAGTGGCCAATTCGGCGGCGGAGTTGCCGATCTTGTGCTGATGGCTATCGAGGACGAAGTGTTTCTTGCGCAGCGCATCGACCACGTCCAGTACCGGCTCAAGGTCTTCGTATTCGATAATTGCGGCCATAGCCGCCTTGCGTGCGGTTTCCAGACTGTCGGCGCCGACGGCGATCACCACCTGGCCGACGTATTCAACTTTTCCGTCTGCTAGCAGCGGGTCACCCGCAACCACCGGGCCGATATCCAGCTGGCCGGGTACGTCCTTGCTGGTAATCGCAATGGCGACACCGGGAATCGCGTAGCAGGGCGCGGTGTCGATGCTGATGATGCGCGCGTGGGCGCGATCGCTCATACGGGCATAGACGTGCAGCTGGTTAGGGAACTCCAGGCGGTCATCGACGTAGATGGCTTCGCCGGATACATGCTTATCAGCACTTTCGTGTTTAACGCTGCGGCCAACGCCGGTGGTGATGTCAGCGCGGAACAGTTCAGCCAATTCGGCCTGGCTTTTGGCTACGTGATGGTTAGACATAATCGGTCACCCGTGTTTCGACTTCGGGAGTTTGTAGCTCAAGGAAGCATTTACGCAGCAGGTTCTGCGCAATAAGCAGGCGGTATTCCTTGCTGGCGCGGAAGTCGCTGAGCGGGGTGAAATCCTCGGCCAGCGCATTACACGCCCGCTCGATAGTTTCTTGGGCCCAGGCAGAGCCAAGCAAAGCCGCTTCACAGGCAGCGGCACGCTTCGGGATAGCCGCCATACCGCCAAAGGCGATACGCACGCTTTGCACCACGCCCTCTTCGACCACCAGATTAAAGGCCGCACAGACGGCAGAGATGTCATCGTCCAGGCGCTTGGACACCTTGAAGGCACGGAATGCCTGTTTGCCCTGATAGCGCGGCACGATGATCTTCTCGATAAACTCGGCTTCCTGGCGCGCCGTCACTTTGTAATCGAGGAAATAATCTTCGATCGGCAAGGTGCGGCTTTCGCTGCCTCTACGCAGGACGATTTGTGCACCAAGCGCGATCAGCAGCGGCGGCGCGTCGCCAATCGGCGAGGCGTTACCGATATTGCCGCCCAGGGTGCCCTGGTTGCGAATTTGCAAAGAAGCGAAGCGGTGCAGCAATTCGCCAAAGTCCGGGTAGTCCTGGGCCAGCGCGGCGTAACAATCGGACAACGCGGTGGCGGCGCCTATTTCGATGCTGTCAGCGGTCACTTCGACGCGCTTCATCGCTTCGATATGGCCGACGTAAATCATCACCGGCAGTTCGCGGTGGAACTGGGTGACTTCCAGGGCCAGGTCGGTACCACCGGCGAGCAGACGCGCTTCCGGGTTGGCCGCGTAGATGTCAGCCAGGTCGGCCACGGTCAGCGGCAACAGGCAGCGTTTATCGCCGCTGTTGAGCTCGGCCGTTTCACGCGGCGCGATAGATTTCAGCTGGGCGACGGTCTGAGGCTCAAAAGCGTCGAACTGGTCCGGCTGCTTCTGGCAGCAGGCTTGTTCGGCGGCGTCAATAATCGGGCGGTAGCCGGTGCAGCGGCAGAGGTTGCCAGCCAGAGCTTCCAGGGTGTCGGCCTTGTCGAAGCCGCTGCTATTTTTCTGCAGGGCGAACAGCGACATGACAAAACCTGGGGTGCAGAAGCCGCACTGCGAGCCGTGGCAGTCGACCATGGCCTGCTGCACGCTGTGCAGTTGGCCTTGGTACTTGAGGTCTTCAACCGTGATCAGTTGCTTGCCGTGCAACGAGGAAACGAAGGTCAGGCAGGAGTTGAGGGTGCGATAACGCACGCGCTCGCCCTCCAGCTCACCGACTACAACGGTGCAGGCACCACAGTCGCCAGAAGCGCAGCCTTCTTTGGTTCCGGATTTGCCGACATGCTCACGCAGGTAATTGAGCACGGTGACGTTTGGGTCGAGGGCATGCTCAGTACGCAGCTCCCGGTTGAGTAAAAACTGGATCAAGGACGACCTCCAGGCACTTTTATTGTTCTCTTATCAGGCACTGCTGAAACGACTGCACAGGGCAGCACAGCGTTTCCACACGGCTTGGCATGAGGCAAATCTAGAGTTTTCTGACTTTATGGTCAACAAATATTTGACCCTAAAGTCAGAGGCGCTTTATGCAATTCAGCCATGAGCGGGAAAGCTCAGCTAATTTGCTTAAACGCTAGCGGCTTTTGTGCCAAATACTGCGCTGCAGCTGGGACAAATAGCCTGACATGCATGCACGCAAAGAGACGGGACTGAGAGTTACCTGGCTGTATGCTGCTTTTCGATCGACCACACTTGATCGACCTAGCGAGGCGCTAGGTGATGGCTGGCGTGCTTAAACCTATTGACTGGCTGAACCTTACTGCCAGTCCTTGAGCGCCTGTTTAGCTGCGGGGTTCATCGGCTCGGCCAGCAAGCCGGCAGGCGTCAGATTGATGCTGTAAACCGCTTCATCGGCAAGCGGCAGGTACGTCACTCGGCGCGCCTGAGGATCAAAGACCAACAAATCATGCTGACCCAACCGCAACCAGCGCCACAGGTCGATGCCGTATGGGCTGTGTGCCAGTTCGACGCGGGTATGCAGGGCCTGGCTTTGTTGTTCGATCGAAAGAAAACGCCCCGAGAGCTTTTCCAGACGATAACCCGGCTGCAAGCCGATCAATGCCGCCAGGCCCTTCCACTGTAGAAAGCGGGCATCCAACTGCCACAGATCACCTTCCATCGTCAGCGTACGTTCACGCCCACCCTCCAGCAGCGTGACCCGATACAACGGGCCATCCGCTTTGAAGCTCAGGGTCGCCAGCGGCTTGTCTTCGGCAATCGGTGCATAGCTGCGCAAATCGACAGCCAATATGCCGATCAGTACTGCCAACGCGAGAAATGCCAGGCCGCAAGTGCCACGTAACCAGCCGAGAAACCACTGCCGATTAAGCAGAATGCGAACCGCTACAAAAGCAGCCAGCAACGCCAGCAGCGCCGTTGCCCATGCGAGTCCATCGTATTGCATCGCTGTGCATTCCTTATGGTTGAAGTTGCGGGCATTATGCGCAGCTGCCAGGCTGGCGAACAGCAAGCGAGCAACACAATTAGACACAGGGCGTGTTTTATAGCCTGTTGTTTTTCGTGGCTATCGTCTGCCCATCGCTACATGACCTTTAAAAAACTCCCGGTAAATCTCCATGGTCTTCCCATTTGAACTCAGCGTTGACCTGTCGACGCTGGCCATCCTTGCTCTGGTCGCGTTTATTGCCGGCTTTATCGATGCCATTGCTGGCGGCGGTGGCCTGCTGACCATTCCCGCGCTTTTGACTGCCGGCCTCCCGCCGCATCTGGCGCTGGGGACCAACAAGCTTAGTTCGACCTTTGGCGCGGCGGCTGCCAGTTACACCTTCTACCGGCGCAAATTGTTTGACCCCAGCCAATGGCGCAATGCGTTGATCGGCACAGCGGCGGGTGCACTGCTTGGCGCGGCGATGGCGCAATGGTTACCGTCGGCGTGGTTGAACCAGATGCTGCCTGTGGTGGTATTTGCCTGCGGCTTGTATCTGCTGTTTGGTAAAACCCCAGCAGCGCCGCTGCTCGCCGACGCACCGATCGCCCAGGGCCGGCAGTGGCCACAGAGCCTGAGCCTGGGTTTTTATGACGGCGTGGCCGGGCCGGGAACGGGAGCGTTCTGGACGGTCAGCAGCCTGCTGCTCTACCCGCTTGACCTGGTTAAGGCCAGCGGCGTAGCCCGCAGCATGAATTTTGTCAGCAATATTTGTGCACTCAGCGTGTTTATCTTCAGCGGGCAAGTGGCCTGGCTGCTCGGCCTGTGCATGGGTCTGGCGCTGATGGTCGGTGCGTTTCTCGGCGCACGCACCGCGATCAAGGGCGGCTCAAAGTTTATCCGCCCAGTGTTCATCCTCGTGGTGCTGGGCTTGACCGTGCGTCTAGCCTGGCAGCACTGGTTCGGGCTGGCCTAAACGGCGCGCGACATAGGCATCAATCAGGTAACGCGCAATCGAGCGTGCCGCCGGTAACGGCGGCAGATCGTGCACGCTGAACCATTGCGCATCCTCAATCTCATCGACCTGCATGACGATCTCGCCCGAGGCGTATTCGGCATGAAAGCCCAGCATCAGGGAGTGCGGGAAAGGCCAGCCCTGGCTGCCCAGGTACTGCACATTATTGATTTCGACCCCCACTTCTTCGCGCACTTCACGGGCTACGCACTGCTCCACCGACTCACCGGCTTCGACAAAGCCGGCCAGGGTGCTGTAAATACCGGAAACGAAGCGTGGAGAACGCGCCAGGAGGATCTCATCGCCGCGCGTAACCAGCACAATCATGCTGGGTGAAAGCCGCGGATAATGCTGCAACTCACAACGCGGGCAATGCATGGCCCGCTGCCCAGGGACATGCTGCATTGCCCCGCCACAGCTGCCACAGAAGCGATGCTGGCTGGCCCATGTGCCGATCTGCGTGGCGTAGCTGAGCAACTTGAAGGTGTCCGCATCGCCTTGCAGCATGAATTGGCGCAGGCTCTGCCAAACAAACCCTGGCATCTCGAAGGGCTGGTCCAGCTCCAGCAGGTAAACCGCATCGCCATCAAAATGGCCCAAGCCATGCTCGGCGAGCACCGGTAAATCTTGCTTCTTTAACCATTCACGGGGGAACAGTACGCCGTTGCTATCGGCCAGAAAGTGCTGCTTAAAATGCACGACAACCCAGCCGCCAGGCTGCTGACTGTCGATAAAGGTGGCTTGCCAGCGCTGCATACTCAGGCCTCCAACGGCATACCCAACGCCCGCACGCTTTCAGCGGCGAGGTCGAGCACACTTGGCTGAGTTTCCGGACGCATCACTGCGCCGGCTTCCAGGTAATACTCAAGGCTACTGAGTGCATCAGCGAGCGTTTCCAGCATCTGTTCGGAAGGCATCTGCGGCGCATCAAACATCTGCTTTTGGATGTAATCGGCGCAGGCACCGACCAACGCGGCGGCGCGCTTTTGCTCGAGAAACCACAAACCACCGCGCACGGCCTGCAGGCTGAGCGGTACGTTGGACAGGTGCATACGCTCACCGCCCGACTCGAGGTACGCCGTAATCGCGCGCTTGGCCAACGCCAAACCCGCCTGCGCTTCATCGACCACAACAATGCGTGCTTCATTGAGCTGATGCATGGCAAACGATTCGGCCTCATTGCCAGATTGCGCCGGGGCAGACCGTACTTCACGGCGCTCACCACTCTCCAGGCTGGCGACCATGCCTTCGACGTAGAGCACTGCATCCGCCAGCTTGTTCAGCGCCTGCAGTTGCGGCGCACTCGCCTCCCCCCAACTGGCAACAATGGGCAACTGGGCACTCAACGAGTTGCCGGCAGAGCTGAGCCCGACCATGCCGAGGGTCTTGCTCAACTTGCCAAGTAAGGCATGCAGGGTATTGAGGCTGTCGCTCTGCAATGTGCCGCGCTCGATCAGATCGAGCATGTCTTTCAGGCTATTGAGTTCTTCACGGATCGCCGAGCTCAGCGAACGCATTACCGCCTGACCAGGACCGGCCAGGCGCTGGTATTCCTCTTCAAGCAAGTGATCGGTAAACGGCAGTGGCGCCAAACCGAACACTTCACTCAGGGCCGTCACTTGTGGCCCGCGCGTTCCGGCCAGAGCCACCAGATAGAGCAGCTCTTTAAGCAGGCCACGGGGCGCTTCGTACTGAGGATTAGCGAGTGTCTGTTTAAGTTCACGATCAATGCGCGAGAACAACTGCTTGCGCGATTTACGCGCCAGCAACTGGCCGTCAACCTGCGCCTCGACAGCCGCAGCACCGACCCAGCACAGCCGCCCGCGTGGTTCATTGGCAAATAGGCCGTCGACACGGCTCAGTGCACGCCCCATCAATTTGAGACTGGCCTGTGGGTTCTGCTCACGAATAAAGCCCAGCAAGCCCACTTGGTACATGTGCCGCAAGCGTCGGCCTTCACTTTCGCGCGCCGCGCCATCAATGGCAGGCGGCGCGGTATGCGGGCGAGCGTGGTCAAGACGCACGCTAAAAAAGAAGCTTTCCGGTAAGGCAGGCTGACCGCCGGCCTGACGCAGGTCATTGATCGCTGGCAACAATAGTTCAGGCATTTCCTGGCGATTGGCTTCGACGTTCTCTAGGTAACGACGCAGTACGTGCAAGGCGTTACTCAAGGCTGAAAGCTGCACATCGCGCTCTTCACCGGCACCTGCGGGGATATCGGTCGCTTGATCCAGCACTTCCTGCGCCAGCAATTCGGCGCCGGTCAGCTCGATCAGGTTCAGCGTGCCGCGCACCTGATGCAGGTTTTCCACGGCTTGTTGCAGCAGGCTGCCGTTGTGGCGGTCGGCAATAAAGTGCTCAAGGCTCGACTCGGCCTCTTCCATGGTGGCGAACAATTCATCGCGCACCAGATTAAGCGACGTGGCTCCAGAAACCATGTGCTATTGCGCCTCCCGCGTCAGTGATAAGTACAAGTGCAAGGACTGCATCAGTCAGCAAACTCAGGCTTCTGCTTACTCATGTGCGCCGTCATCGCCACGCGCAGGTCCACCGACTGCAGCATGGCGGCGTTCCAGGTGGCGATGTACTCCAGGCCGTCATCAACGCGGTGATCGCGCATGTAGCGAATCATCTCTTTAGTGCCACGAATCGCCACTGGGGACTTACTGGCGATCTCGCGGGCAATGCCCATCACGCTATCCAGCAACGCATCGGCATCGGCATAAGTACGGTTGACCAAGCCAATGCTGCGGGCCTCTTCACCGTCGATGGTGCGCCCGGTAAAGGCCAGCTCGCGCATCATGCCGTCGCCAATAATGCGTGGCAGACGCTGCAGGGTGCCGACGTCCGCGGCCATGCCGATATCGATTTCCTTGATCGAGAACTGCGCATCGACCGTCGAATAACGCATGTCGCAGGCCGAGACCAGGTCAATCGCGCCACCCAGGCAATAGCCCTGAATGGCCGCCAGTACGGGCTTACGGCAATTGTCCACGGCATTAAATGAGGCTTGCAGTTCGAGAATTTTGCGCCGCAGTTTTTCTGCGTTGCGCCCGACATCAGGGCCCAACTGGCTGCCGACAGAGGCCAGCATCATCAGGTCGATGCCTGAGGAGAAATGCTTGCCCGCGCCCGAGATCACCACGGCGCGCACCTCATCGGTGTCGTCGACCCAGCGGAAAATATCGATGATTTCGCGCCAGAAGTCCGCGTTCATCGCATTCACTTTCTCTGGGCGATTGATCACCACGTGGGCGACCTTATCTGCCAACACGACATTAAAGGCTTTGTAGTCGGACACGGCAGTCATCCTCAGCTGGGGCGCAAGCGCACGATATGGATTTTTCTTATGCTAAAAATCGAGCAACTATAACAACCAACCGACAAATGTCGATGCCGGCCAGTGTGACGCAGAACACGCCATCAACCTTAAGCTCAATATTCACCTATCGGCGATAAGCGCTTGATCTACCGAGGCAACCTGAACGGAGCGGGGTTGCTTGTGACGGGCCGGGCGGTAAGCCCCGACCCGACGCGCCTCAGGCCTTGATGCAATCGACCGTATAGATCCCCTCCTCACGCTGTAGGCCATGCACATCGGCATCAAAGCCGGGGAAACTGCGATCGAAGGTGCGGGCAAAGGCCAGGTAATCAATGATCGAGCGCGTTTGCTCGGTAAAGCGCTCGCCCGGCATGATCAGCGGAATACCCGGCGGATAAGGCACCAGCATCACCGCAGCAATCCGCCCTTGCAGTTGCTCGATCGGCACAGCCTCAACCTCGCCGCGCACCAGCTGGTTGTAGGCATCGGCAGGTTTGATCGCCACTTCCGGCAGCACCGTGTACATACGCTTGAGCGCCTTGGCCGTGGCGTTTTCTCGATAGCAGGCATGCAAGGCATCGCACAGATCGCGCAAGCCCATGCCCTGATAGAAGGTTTTACCGGCCTGGGCAATCGACGGCAGCACATCGCTTAACGGCAGGTTGGCGTCGTAGCTGCGTTTGAACTCCAGCAGCTCGGTCAGCAGCGTGCTCCATTTACCCTTGGTAATGCCCATGGAGAACAGCACCAGGAAGGAATACAGGCCGGTTTTCTCCACCACCAGGCCACGCTCCCAGAGGAATTTACTGACCACCGCAGCAGGAATACCTCGCCCATCCAACGTGCCATCGGCCGTCAGCCCGGGTGTGACTAAGGTGACTTTGATTGGATCGAGCAGCACGTAATCTTCGGCGACATCACCAAAGCCATGCCAATCGGCTTGCGGCTGCAACAGCCAGTCCGCAGTCACCACATCATCTGTGCCTTCGGCCTTGGCCGGCTGCCAGATGCTGAACCACCAGTCATCAGCGCTGAGGTTCTGCCGCAAATTGGCCAGCGCGCGGCGGAAACTCAGGGCTTCATCGAAGGTTTCCTGAATCAGCGAGCGCCCAGCCGGCCCTTCCATCATCGCCGAGGCTACATCGAGTGAGGCGATGATGCCGTACTGCGGCGAGGTGGAGATGTGCATCATAAAGGCTTCGTTGAAGCGATCCCGATCCAGTTGGCGCGCACCGCCATCCTGCACATGAATCATCGAGGCCTGGCTGAATGCCGCCAGCAGCTTGTGCGTCGAGTGGGTGGTAAACACCAGTGGCGCGGCTTCGGTGCGCGCCGTACCCATGCCGTAGCGCCCGGCATAGAACTCGTGAAACGCCGCATAGGCGTACCAAGCCTCATCGAAGTGCAGCACCTCGACGCTGTTACCCAGGGTTTGTTTGATCAGTTCGGCGTTGTAACAGAGGCCGTCATAAGTGGAGTTGGTCACCACCACCAGCTTGACCATCGCCCCACTGCTGCTCGGCACACGACCGCGCGCCAGCGGGCTGGCATCGATCTTCGCCTGAATCGACTCGCGGCTGAATTCGGACAGCGGGATCGGCCCGATAATGCCCAGCTCATTGCGCTCCGGGCACAGGTACAGCGGGATCGCGCCGGTCATGATGATCGAATGCAAGATCGACTTATGGCAATTGCGATCCACCAGTACCAAATCATCGCGGCCGACCATGCTGTGCCAGACGATCTTGTTCGCAGTCGAGGTGCCGTTAATCACGAAATACGTGTGGTCAGCGCCGAAGTTACGCGCCGCGCGGGCTTCCGCCTCGGCCAGCGGGCCGGTGTGGTCAAGCAGCGAACCCAACTCCGGCACCGAGACAGATAAATCGGAACGCAAGGTATTCTCGCCAAAAAACTGGTGGAAGGCCTGCCCGACCGGGCTCTTGCGATACGCCACTCCGCCACCATGGCCGGGCGTGTGCCAGGAGTAGTTGGATTGCGCGGTGTGCTGTACCAGCGCCTTGAAGAACGGCGGCAGCAGACCATCCAGATAATTACGCGCCGCGCGTGCCACCTGCCGCGCAAGGAATGGCACGGTGTCTTCAAACAAATAAAGAATGCCGCGCAACTGATTGAGGTCAATCATCGCCTCGGCCGGGGCGTTTTCGATGGTGACTTGCTCGCCAATGGCAAAGATCGGCAGTTGCGGCGCACGGCGGCGGGCAATGCGGATCAGCTCAAGCATGTCCTGCAAAAGGTTGTTGTTCTCCCCCGCCCCCTCGGCAGCCACCAGAATGCAGGCCAGGCCGTGGTGGGTGGAAGCAACAATCCGCCCTTCGGCGGAACTGGCGGTAGAAAGAATACTGAAGCCGTCCTGCTCCAGCTCTTGGGCGATGGCGCGTACCCGGTCACCGGCCACGGTATCGGCCTTGATGTCACGGTGCACAATCAGGACGGGGAACTTTAGGTCTTTATACATTGTGGCGTCCCTGAAGAATGGCAGGTGCGGGGCCTGCCGATCGCTTCAGGTTAGAGGCTCGCACTGACTGGCGTAACCCCCCTCTACGTGACACTGTACGAAAAGGTCGCGAGTGAATAACTCGCGAGAAGTGGCTGCCGTTGCAACTCACTCAAGCGACAACCACCCTCGCCGCTCAGGCCTCGGCTTGCGGCTGCTCCATTTGCAGCCACAGCGGCAAGGCGCCGGCAGACTTCTCGATAATCGCCAGGCGCGCCCTGTGCTCAGCAAGCTCAGCTTCAGTGGCCTGAATCACCCGCGTGCGGGCACGCTCGGCAGGCAAACGACGAATCGCGGTGGGTTGCTGACGGCCATTGCCGTCACCTTCAGAACCATCACCGGCCAGGGACAGATTGGTCTGCCCGCCAGTCATGGTCAGGTAGACGTCGGCCAGAATCTCGGCGTCAAGCAAGGCGCCGTGCAGATCGCGGCCGGAGTTATCGACACCGTAACGCTTACACAGCGCATCGAGGTTGTTACGTTGCCCCGGATGCCGCTCACGGGCCATCAGCAGGGTGTCGAGGACCGAGCAGTAATCGCCGATCTCGGCGCGATCTGTCTGCCCCAGCAGGTTGAATTCGTTGGCAATAAAGCCGATATCGAACGCGGCGTTATGAATGATCAGCTGCGCGCCCTTGATGAATTCAAAGAACTCATCGGCGACATCCTTAAAGCGCGGCTTGTCCTTGAGGAACTCATCGGTAATACCGTGAACCGCGATTGCACCCTCATCGCTCTCACGATCCGGTTGCAGGTAAACGTGGAAGTGCCGCCCCGTCAGCCGGCGGCCAATCAGTTCAACACAACCAATTTCGATGATCCGGTGGCCGTCAGCCACCGGCATACCGGTGGTTTCAGTATCCAAAATCACGCTACGCATGCTTCAAACCTCGTACGTCATCAACACCACGATTGGCCAACTGGTCGGCGCGCTCGTTACCGGGATGCCCTGTATGGCCGCGCACCCACTGCCAGGTCACGGTATGGCGGTTGACCTGCTCATCGAGTTGCTGCCAAAGGTCAGCATTTTTCACCGGCTGCTTGGCGGCGGTTTTCCAGCCACGCTTCTTCCAGTTCGGCATCCAGTCTTGAATGCCCTGCATCACATACTGCGAATCGGTCACCAGGCGTACGTCGCACGAGCGCTTCAACTCGGCCAGGGCGCGGATGGCGGCGGTTAATTCCATGCGGTTATTAGTGGTATCCGCCTCGCCGCCCCACAACTCTTTTTCCACACCTTTGAAAATCATCAATGCGCCCCAGCCACCCACGCCAGGATTACCCTTGCAGGCGCCGTCGGTGTAGATCTCGACCTGTTCACTCATGTATCTGCAATCTCTCGCTCAATTTATCGGCCGGCTCTATTTCTGCGGTGTTTCTCGACGGCTGACTTTGGCTACAGGCATCGGCAGCAACGTCCCTACCTGCTGACGATTGGGCTGGCGCAGTGGGCGCAGGCCAATCACTAGTTTGCGCGCGACCAGCACGTAAACACCACCACCCGGCAACTGCCAGGCGGCGCCCACGCGCTCCAGCGGTGCCAGTCGTGCCTGCCAGGCCAGCGAAGAAAGCGGCGGACGATAGCACCCGAAGCGGCGTTTCTCCAGCGCGAAACCCAGCAGGTGCAACCAGTCACTGACCCGGCCGGGCGCAATGCAGCGTGCCTGACGCAGCGCATCGCGGGTGAATACATGGCGCATCCCCCAGCTGCTCATCGGGTTAATACCGACAATCAGCAAATGACCGCCGGGCCGCACGCTGCGCGCGGCTTCACGCAGCAGGCCGTGAGGCGACAGGCTGAAATCCAGACCGTGCTGCAATACCACCACATCGGCGGCATGTTCGGTCAACGGCCAGGCGTGTTCCTCGCAGACAATCTCGACGCCTTTGAACGGCGCGCCCACGCGCACACTGCGCTGAATCTGCTGGGCATCCGGCGGGGTATCGGCAGCCGGGCCGTAATGCACCATATAACCGCCAAAAAAACGCGCCAGCTCTTCTTCTAATAACGGCCGTTCCTGCTCGAGCAATAACTGCCCGAGCGGACCGGCCAGCCAACCGCGCGCCGCGCCTATGAGATCGAGCCACTCGCTATCGGCCTGAACAAACGGATGATCGGTCATAACAAATACCTACGTAGCCAGCACCGCTGTTGCGCCCTAAGATGAACCTTTATGCCCTGCTTAGCGACCTACTGATGATAAAAATCGACGCCCTGCCTGCATTCACCGACAACTATATCTGGCTGCTACAAGACGCCGAACAGCGCCGCTGCGCGGTTGTCGACCCGGGTGACGCAGCACCTGTAGAGGCCTGGCTGGCGGCTAATCCTGGCTGGCAGTTAAGCGATATCCTGATCACTCACCATCACTTTGACCATGTAGGTGGGGTGGAACGGCTCAAGGCCGTGACGGGCGCACGGGTGCTCGGCCCGGCCAACGAGAAGATACCCGCACGTGATCTACCACTGCGCGACGGCGACCTGGTAGAGATCCTCGGGTACAGTTTTGACGTCGTCGAAGTGCCAGGGCATACCCTCGGGCACATCGCTTATATCCAGCCTGAACAGCATTGGCTGTTTTGCGGTGACACCCTCTTTGCCGGTGGTTGTGGCCGGTTATTCGAAGGCACGCCCGAGCAAATGCACGCCTCACTCAGCCGCCTAGCCGCCCTGCCCGAGCAGACGCAAGTGTTCTGTACCCACGAGTACACCCTGAGCAACTTACGCTTCGCCGCCGCTGTTGAGCCTGAAAACCCCGAAATCAGCCAGCGCGTGGAACAAGTCAGTCAGTGGCGCGAAATCGGGCAGATCAGTCTGCCGTCATCCATAGGTTTGGAGCGTGCGACCAATCCGTTTCTACGCAGCGCAGAACCTTCAGTCATCGCCTGCATCGCTGGGCGCGAAGGGCCCGCAAGCCGCTCGCCAGTCGAGGTTTTTGCCGCGCTGCGCGCCTGGAAAGATCACTTCTAAACCTCGACAACCCCACAAAAAATCTGGTTAAAACTTGACCAATGGGATGCTCGTTTCTAGAATCGCCCGACCTTTTCGCCGGGAAGTACATCGCCGCCAATGCCTTTATCACCACGCAAGACCTTGAATTTAAAGGCATTAGCACGCGGCGCCGAGGCGCTTCTGGTGATCATATGCATAACTGTGGCGGGCTGTCAGAGCACCAACCAGCAGCACCTCGCCCCCGACCGCACAGTCGGCCTTGAGCAGGAACCGGAGTGGCTGAAAGACAGCGCCAAGGATGTTCCCGAAGCGCCTACAGACATTTGGGAGCGGGTACGCAACGGCTATCAGTTGCAAGAGACCATCACCCTCAACCCGCGCATCGAACAACAGCGGCTGTGGTTCGTCAGCAATCCATCGTTTATCGAAAAAGCCGGCGAACGCAGCAACCCCTACATCCACTTCATCGTTGAGCGCCTGGAAGAGCGCAATATGCCGATGGAGTTGGCACTGCTGCCGATGATCGAAAGTGCCTACAACCCCCAGGCCTACTCCCATGCTCATGCCGCCGGGCTCTGGCAGTTCATTCCGTCCACCGGGCGCTACTTCAACCTTCGCCAAACCAACTGGTACGACGGCCGCCGCGATGTGATGGCCTCGACTGATGCCGCCATCAGTTACCTGTCGCGCCTTAAAGAAATGTTCAACGGTGACTGGCTACTCGCACTGGCGGCCTATAACGCTGGTGAAGGCAGGGTCAGCCGGGCGATTGAGCGCAACCAGAAACTCGGCCTGCCGACCGATTACTGGAACCTTTCGCTGCCAACTGAAACGCAGAATTACGTGCCCAAGCTGTTAGCCCTGTCGCAGGTCGTGATGACGCCGCAGGCCTATGGCGTGAGCCTCGCCCCAGTGGCAAACGAACCTTACTTCGAACAGGTTGAGTTCAAGCAGCACATGGACTTGGCCCGTGTAGCCGCCATAGCCGGCCTGGATGAAGACGAGCTGTACCTGCTCAACCCCGCCTTTAAAAAAGGTATTACCCTGGATGGCCCACAGCATCTACTGGTGCCGACCGATAAGGCCGAACAACTGACTGCCAACCTGTCGCAAATGAAGCCCCAGGAGATGGTGCAATGGCAGCAGTACCGCGTGCGCTCGGGCGACAGCCTGCACAGCATTGCTAATCGCCACCAAGTCACCGTGAGCACCCTGAAGGACATCAATAAGCTCTCCGGCAGTCACTTACGCATCGGCCAGATGCTCAGCATTCCTGGCCAGCCTAGGGTAGTCGCCCGCGAAACGCTGCACCCACTGACCACAGTACAGCGCACACAACACCGCACCTACCGGGTGAAACGTGGCGATAGCCTCTGGCAGATCGCCAAGCATCATCAGGTCGCAGTTAAAGATGTGCGGCGCTGGAATAAGCTATCAGGCAATAGCCTGCAGGTTGGCCAGGTACTGACCCTACAAGCGGGCAAAACCAATAGCCCTAGGCAAAGCGCAACCTATTACAAGGTCCGCCAGGGCGATTCGCTTTACCTGATCGCCAAGCGCCTCAAGGTGCCGATGAAGACACTGCAGAACTGGAACCCCAAGGCGGGTAAAGCCATCAAGCCCGGCCAGACCCTGACGCTGTATAGCGCCGACTGATCAAGCCTTCTTGCTCATCGCCTCCAGGCAACGCCCGGTTAACTGGGTAAAGCGTTGGAAGGCGACAAATTGCTCATGCTTCAACGCCCGCCCGGACACCCGGCCGTCGGCGTACAGCAGGCCAATCTCCCGCGCACCGGCCAACAGCGGCGCAACAAAGAACATGCCCTGCCCCAGGCGCTGACGAATCGGCTGGGTGACTAACTCATTGAGGTTGTAGCTGGCCGGCACCCCCATCCATAGCGCCTCTTTATTGCGCAGGGCATAACTGAATATATGCGGCTGCTCCTGCTGGGAAACGGGCAAGATGAAATCATGCGCCCAACTCTCGGTACCCTCACCGATCACCCGTTTGGCGCGAAAACAGCTCTGCCCGTCGGCCAGCACCACCAGCATGATGCGCTCCAGCCCCGCGCCCTGATGCAGCCCCTTAAACAGGGTATCGAGCACCAGCCCCAGATCAGAACGCCGCGTCACCATCAACCCAAGGTCCTGCAGCGCTTGCTGCAAAACCAGCAAATTGGGCTGTAGCAACCGTGCTTTGCGCTGTTCGCGCTGCAGCAGAATTTGTTCCGGGTCGGTATTAGGAATCAGCTTGCACAGTTGGCTAGCGCCGAAGGTGGCAGCCATCTTCACCGTTTCCTCGGCACTGGCCAGCACTTGCTGCATGGCTTCCTCCGAGGTCACGCCAATAAAGCCAGCCAATTGCACGACCAAGGCGTCCATCGCCGGCGTATCCCAGCCGTCCAGCGCCGCCTGGCTGATCTTCACCCCCAAGGTCACCGCTTTGACTGCAGGGTCGTGCTGGCTGGTCGACTGATGCGCCAGGCTGACGGTGTCGCCCAGGTTCCAGCTTTTCACCAAGGCCTGGCTCAACTGACGAAAGCTGGTGCCCAGCACCTGCATCACCACCTCATCTTCTTCCGCCCCTGGTTGCGCCAGGGCACTGGCCAACTCATCGGCAACATCAGCCGCGCAGCCCCAGAATGCTAATTCACCGACGTTATGCAGCAACGCGGCGATAAACACCTCTTCATCGTTTTTAGCTAGCACGTAGCCGGCAATATTGCGCGCCTGCACGGCGGCATGGAACGAACGCGCCAGCAATTCGGCCAGCTGATCCCGCGAACTGCGGGCCAACAGCCCATCAATCAGGCTGACGGACAGGCCGATCTGCCGCACGTTATCGAAGCCGATCAGCACAATGGCCCGAGAGATGGTGCGAATGGTTTCCTGGGACGGGTTGTAATAGACGCTGTTGCCGATACGCAGGACCTTGGCGGTCAGCGCGGCATCACGCAACAGCACATCGGCTAATTGCTGAACCGATGATTTATCGCCCAGCGTCAGGCGATGCAGGTCATGCACCACCGAGGCCAGGGCGGGTAATTCGGCTTGATTAAAGCGATCAATCCATGACTGCAAACCATGGCATTTTGTAGCCAAATCAGTGTCCTCGTAATGAGTCGTTTCAGTGTAGTTAAATTGCCACTATTGCTTACCTGCGAGCCTACCCTTTTTCCAGCGGATACAAGCTGTTAATGTGCCTGACCAGCAGCCCCCAAGACGCCACGGATCGGATATTTCACTTGATACGTCCCCTCCTCTCGCTGTTCCTCTGCCTGGCCATTCATTCGCCTGCCTGGGCCACCCTGTATACAAGCCATGGCTACGCTCAGTTTGGCGAGCTGAAGTATCCCGCCAGCTTTACCCACTTTGCCTGGGTCAACCCGGAAGCGCCCAAGGGCGGCACGCTGCGGATGATGGCCAACGGCACCTTCGACACGCTCAACCCTTACACGCTCAAGGGCAGCAGCCCGATCAGCACGGCCAACTTTCTGCAATACGGCGTCAATGAGCTCAATGCGCCGCTGATGGTCGGCACCGGTGCCTATGACCCTTCGGGTGACGAACCCGCATCCAGCTATGGCCTGATTGCCGAATCAGTCGAATACAGCGATGACCGCAGCTGGGTGGTGTTCAACCTGCGCCCCGAAGCGCGTTTTCATGACGGTAAGCCGATTACCGCCTATGACGTAGCGTTCTCCTACCGTTTGCTGCTCAAGGAAGGCCACCCGCAGTACCGCAGCAACCTGCAGACAGTGAAACGGGTCGACATTCTCAACCGCCACAGCATCCGTTTTGTCCTTAAGCGCGCCGGCAGTTCGTTGTTGATTCTGCGCCTGGGCGAGTTGCCGGTGTTGCCGCAACATTACTGGAAAGGCCGCGACTTCAAGGCCACCACCTATGAGCCGCCCCTGGGCAGCGGGCCTTATCGCATCACCCAGGTCAGCCCTGGGCGCAGCCTGCGTTTTGAACGGGTCAAGGATTGGTGGGGCGCGAATCTGCCAGTTAACCGCGGCAAGTACAACTTCGACCGGGTCGACGTGGAGTTCTACCGCGACAGCCATGTCGCATTCGAAGCGTTCAAGGCCGGCGAATTCGATATTTATATCGAGCAGCAAGCGAAGAACTGGGCCAATGGCTACCGCTTCCCGGCGCTAAGCCGTGGTGAAGTCATTCGTGCCGAAATTGCCCACCAGATTCCGACGCAGACCCAGGCGCTGTTTATGAACACCCGCCGCGCGATGTTCAGCGACCGCAAAGTCCGTGAAGCCCTGGGCCTGATGTTTGACTTTGAATGGGCCAACCGCGCGCTATTCAACAGCTCCTACACCCGCGCCAAAAGCTATTACCCGAACAGTGAGTTCTCAGCCACCGGCAAACCGGAAGGCGCCGAATGGCTGCTGCTGTCGCCTTATCGCAAGCAGCTGCCGGCCCGCCTGTTTACCGAGCCATTTAGCATGCCGCAGACCGATGGCCGGGGCATCCCACGGGAAACCTTGCGCCGCGCCCTCGGTCTACTGGCCGATGCCGGCTGGAAGCTTTCAGGCCAGCGCCTACTCAATAGCCAAGGCCAGCCACTGAGCCTTGAGATACTGCTGGTTAACCCGAACCTTGAGCGGATTCTCCAGTCTTTTACCGAGAACCTCGCCAGTATTGGCATCCAAGCCAACCTGCGTACTGTCGACCGCGCCCAGTACAAGCAACGCCTTGATCAATACGACTTCGACATGATTCTGCTCACCCTGCCGCAAACCCTCAGCCCCGGTCTTGAGCAATCCCAATACTTCCATTCATCCCAGGCCAACACGAAAGGCGGTCGCAACTACGCGGGGGTTAATCACCCAGTGGTCGACGCCATGATTGAAAAGTTGCTGACGGCGCAAACGCGAACCGAGCAAGTGGCGGCCACTCGCGCCCTCGACCGCGTGCTGTTATGGCAGCACTACACCATTCCGAATTGGTATATCGACTACCACCGCCTGGCTTACCGCAACCGATTTGCCTTCGTCACCACGCCGCCCTACACCTTGGGCCTGCGCACTTGGTGGCTGAAATCCATGGAGAACGCTAAATGACCCATGCATTGCGCACCCTATTGATCCGTTTCAGCGGCATTGCCCTGCTTGGCGTTGCTGGTCTGGCGTTGGCCAGCCCCAAACACGCGCAAACCCTGTATGACGAGCCGCCCAAATACCCGGCCAACTTCAAGCACTTCGACTACGTCAACCCCGATGCGCCCAAAGGCGGCACCTTGCGCCAGGCCGGGTTTGGCGGCTTCGACAGCCTCAATCCGTTTATCAACAAGGGCGTGGCCGCCGATGACATCGGCCTGATTTACGACACCCTGACCCGCCATAGTCTGGATGAGCCTTTTACCGAATATGGCCTGATCGCAGAAAAAATCGAGAAAGCCCCAGACAACGCCTGGGTGCGCTTTTACCTACGCCCCGAAGCACGCTTCCATGACGGCCAGCCGGTCACCGCCGAAGACGTTAAATTCACCTTCGACACCCTGATGAGCCAGGGCGCACCGATGTACCGCGGCTATTACGCGGATGTCGACAAGGTCGTGGTCGAAAGCCCTCTGCGGGTTCGCTTCGTGTTCAAGCATGCCGGCAATCGTGAGCTGCCGCTGATCGTCGGCCAGCTACCGGTATTACCGAAACACTGGTGGGCAGAGCGCGATTTCAGCAAAGGCAATCTGGACATTCCACTTGGCAGCGGCCCCTACAAAGTGGCGGATGTACAAGCCGGACGCTCAATCCGCTATGAGCGGGTCGAGGACTGGTGGGGGAAAGACTTGCCGGTCAACCGCGGTTTCTACAACTTCGACACCCTGCAAATCGACTACTACCGCGATAACACCGTCGCCCTGGAAGCGCTCAAAGCCGGTCAATTCGACTACTGGCTGGAAATGAGCGCAAAAAACTGGGCCACCGCCTATAACACCGAAGCCGTGGCCAACGGCCAGCTGATCAAGGAAGAGATCGCCAACCACAACCCCACCGGCATGCAGGGGTTTATCTTCAACACGCGCCGCCCGCTTTTCAGCGACCGTCGGGTACGCGAAGCACTCGGCCTGCTGTTTGATTATGAGTGGACCAACCGCCAGCTGTTTAACGGCGCCTATACCCGCACCCGCAGCTACTTCGACAACTCCGAACTGGCGTCAATCGGCCTGCCTTCGGCCGACGAGCTGAAGCTGCTTGAACCTTTGCGCGAACAGGTACCGCCACAGGTGTTTACCGACGAATACCAGCCTTCGGTTACCGATGGCAGCGGCATCATTCGCGAGCAGCAGCGCCGTGCCTACCAGCTCTTGCAAGAAGCCGGCTGGCGTGTCGATGGCGACCAGATGCTCGACAGCACGGGCAAACCGGTGAGCATCGAATTCCTGCTGGCGCAAACCGAGTTCGAACGCGTATTGCTGCCATTCAAACGCAACCTGGCCGACCTCGGCATCGAGCTAGTGATCCGTCGCGTTGATGTATCCCAGTACATCAATCGCCTGCGCTCGCGTGATTACGACTTGATCGTGGGCGGCTTTGGCCAGTCCAACTCGCCCGGCAATGAGCAACGTGAATACTGGCACTCCAGCAGCGCCGACAACCCCGGCAGCCGTAATTTTATCGGCCTCAAAGACCCGGCCGTGGACAGCCTGGTTGAAGGCCTGATCAATGCTGACTCACGGCAGAGCCTGATCAGCTACACGCGCGCCCTCGACCGCGTGCTGTTGTGGGGCCATTACGTGGTGCCCAATTGGCACATCAAGACCTGGCGCGTGGCTTACTGGAACCGTTTCGAGCACCCCAAAGTCACTCCGCAATACGACATTGGCTTACATACCTGGTGGGCCCGCGCGCAATCACCCGAAGCGGCGGAGGCCAAGGCCACTGCAGACGTGGAGCAATAAGATGCTGGCGTATATCTTTCGTCGGCTGCTGCTGATCATTCCCACGCTGTTCGGCATTTTGCTGATCAACTTCATCATCATTCAGGCCGCGCCCGGTGGCCCCGTCGAGCAGATGATCGCCAAGCTGGAAGGCTTTGACGGCGCCACCAGCCGAATTGCCGGCGGCGGTGCTGAAGTCGCGGTAGCCGGCTCCAACTACCGCGGTGCCCAGGGCCTTGACCCCGACTTGGTGGCGGAAATTGAGCGTATGTATGGCTTCGACAAATCCGCCCCTGAGCGCTTCTGGCTGATGCTCAAGAGTTACGCGCAACTGGACTTCGGCTCTAGCTTCTTTCGCGATGCCGAGGTCATCGACCTGATCATCGAGAAAATGCCGGTATCGATCTCGCTGGGGCTGTGGAGCACGCTGATCATGTACCTGGTGTCGATCCCCCTGGGTATCGCCAAAGCCACCCGCCACGGAAGCGCCTTCGACGTCTGGACAAGCTCGGCAATCATCGTCGGCTACGCCATCCCCGCCTTCCTCTTCGCCATCCTGCTAATCGTATTGTTTGCCGGCGGTAGCTACTGGGACTGGTTCCCGCTACGCGGGCTGACCTCGAACAACTTCGACGAGCTGAGCTTTACCGGCAAACTGCTCGACTACTTCTGGCACCTGGCGCTGCCTGTCACCGCGCTGGTAATCGGTAACTTCGCCACCCTGACGCTGCTGACCAAAAACAGCTTCCTCGATGAGATCAACAAACAATATGTGGTCACTGCTCGCGCCAAGGGCCTGAGCAATAACCGCGTGCTCTACGGCCATGTATTCCGCAACGCCATGCTGATCATCATCGCGGGCTTCCCAGCGGCCTTTATCGGCATTTTCTTTACCGGCTCCTTGCTGATCGAGGTGATTTTCTCCCTCGACGGCCTCGGCTTGATGAGCTTCGAGGCCGCGATCAATCGCGATTACCCGGTGGTATTCGGCACCCTGTTTATCTTCACATTGCTCGGTTTGGTGGTGAAATTGATCGGCGACATTACCTACACCCTCGTCGACCCACGCATCGACTTTGAAAGCAGGGAGGGTTGAGATGAAACTGTCGCCAATCAATCAACGCCGCTTCCAGCTGTTCAAGGCGCACAAACGCGGCTGGTGGTCACTGTGGATATTCCTCGTGCTGTTCTTCGTCACCCTGGGCGCCGAGCTGATCGCCAACGACAAACCCTTGGTGGTGAGCTACGACAGCGAATTGTATTTCCCGGTATTCAAGCGCTACCCGGAAACCACCTTCGGCGGCGAGTTTCCGCTGCAGGCCAACTACAAGAGCCCATACATCCAAGAGCTGATCAAGGCAAAGGATGGCTGGATGATCTGGCCGCCGATTCGTTACAGCTACTCCAGCATCAACTACGACCTGCAGGTGCCCGCCCCCGCGCCGCCCTCAACGGAGAACCTGCTCGGCACCGATGACCAGGGCCGCGATGTATTGGCGCGGGTGATCTACGGCTTCCGTATTTCGGTGCTGTTCGCCCTGATCCTGACCCTGGCCAGCTCGGTGATCGGCGTATTTGCCGGCGCATTGCAAGGCTTCTACGGCGGCTGGGTCGACTTGGTCGGGCAGCGCTTTCTGGAAATCTGGTCGGGTCTGCCGGTGCTCTACTTGCTGATCATCCTGGCCAGTTTCGTGCAGCCGAACTTCTGGTGGCTGCTGGGCATCATGCTGCTGTTCTCCTGGATGAGCCTGGTCGATGTGGTGCGCGCCGAGTTCCTGCGTGGGCGCAACCTGGAATATGTGCGCGCGGCCCGTGCCCTGGGTATGCAGAACGGCTCGATCATGTTCCGCCATATCCTGCCCAACGCGATGATTTCCACCATGACCTTTATGCCGTTCATCCTCACCGGTGCGATCGGCACCCTGACTGCGCTGGATTTCCTCGGCTTCGGCCTGCCGCCTGGCGCGCCGTCGCTGGGCGAACTGGTCGCGCAAGGCAAGTCCAACCTGCAAGCGCCGTGGCTAGGTATCAGCGCCTTTGCAGTACTCGCCCTGATGCTCAGTTTGCTGGTGTTTATCGGTGAAGCCGCACGCGATGCCTTCGATCCGAGGAAATAACATGACCGACTCAACTAGCCTCATCGAAGTCCGTGACCTGGCCGTCGAATTCGTCACTGGCAGCCGTAAACAACGCGTGCTGGAAGGCCTTAGCTTCGACATAAAACGTGGTGAAACCCTAGCCTTGGTTGGCGAAAGCGGCTCGGGTAAATCGGTCACCGCGCATTCGATTCTGCGCCTACTGCCCTACCCGCTGGCTCAGCACCCCAGCGGCAGCATTCACTACGCCGGGCAAGACCTGCTCAAACTGAACGAGAACAAACTGCGCGGCATTCGTGGCAACCGCATCGCCATGGTCTTCCAGGAGCCCATGACCTCGCTCAACCCGCTGCACAGTATCGAAAAGCAGATCAACGAAGTACTTGCCCTGCATAAGGGCCTAACCGGCAAAGCCGCCACTGCGCGCACCCTGGAGCTGCTCGACCTGGTCGGCATCCCGGAACCGCATAAACGCCTGAAAGCTTATCCGCACGAGCTGTCAGGCGGCCAACGCCAGCGCGTAGTGATCGCCATGGCCCTGGCCAACGAGCCGGAACTGCTGATCGCCGACGAACCGACCACCGCTCTGGACGTCACCGTGCAGCTGAAGATCCTTGAATTGCTCAAGGACCTGCAGGCCCGCCTGGGTATGGCAATTCTATTGATCAGCCACGACCTCAACCTGGTGCGGCGCATTGCACACCGCGTCTGCGTGATGCAGCACGGGCATATTGTCGAGCAGGCCGCCTGCGAAACCTTGTTTAACGCCCCGCAGCACCCCTACACCCGTGAACTGCTGGGCGCCGAACCCAGCGGTGGGCCGGTCGATCAACCGCCCGGCAAGCCCATGCTGGAAGTCGACAACCTGCGCGTCTGGTTTCCAATCAAAAAGGGCCTGCTACGCCGTACCGTTGACCACGTCAAAGCGGTGGATGGCATCAATTTCAGTGTGCCGCAGGGGCACACCCTGGGCATCGTCGGTGAAAGCGGCTCGGGCAAGTCCACCCTGGGCCTGGCGATTCTGCGCCTGCTTGGTAGTGAGGGGGCTATCCACTTCCAGGGCCAGGCGATCGATAACCTGTCACAAGAAGAAGTACGGCCATTACGCCGACAGATGCAGGTGGTGTTCCAAGACCCTTTCGGCAGCCTCAGTCCGCGCATGTCGGTCAGCCAGATTGTCGGCGAGGGGTTACAGATCCATGGCATGGGCAACGCAGCCGAGCAGGAACAGGCAATCATTGATGCGTTGCTTGAGGTCGGCCTCGACCCGGAAACCCGCCATCGCTACCCGCATGAGTTTTCCGGCGGGCAACGCCAGCGCATTGCCATTGCCCGCGCCTTGGTGCTGAAACCTGCGCTGATTCTGCTCGATGAACCGACCTCGGCCCTCGACCGCACCGTACAGCGCCAAGTAGTCGAACTACTGCGTTCACTGCAGGCCAAATACAACCTGACTTATCTGTTTATTAGTCACGATCTCGCGGTGGTCAGGGCTCTGAGTCACCAAGTGATGGTGGTCAAACAGGGAAAAGTGGTGGAACAAGGCCCAGCGGCACGTGTCTTTGCCGCGCCACAGAACATCTATACACAGCAGTTGCTGGAAGCGGCCTTTATGGCCCCAGCTGATTAACCGACTATTAAACGCGTTGGCGAGGCAGTCAGCGCAAGGCAAAAACAGGTGAGAAGTTAAGTTTGCGCGCTGTACGTGTGCACTTTTCGTCTGTTTTTAACGCAGTGATGGCAAGCAGGTAGTGTTCAACTACCTGCCAATCCTTGTAGACAGGAAGAGGAACAACACCCATGGGTTTTCTAAGCGGCAAGCGCGTACTGATCGTTGGCGTCGCCAGCAAACTGTCCATCGCCTCTGGCATCGCGGCAGCCATGCACCGTGAAGGCGCCGAACTGGCCTTCACCTACCAGAACGAAAAGCTCAAAGGCCGCGTTGAAGGCTTTGCTGCTGATTGGGGCTCAAACGCTGACCTGTGCTTCCCGTGCGATGTGGCCAACGATGAAGAAATCGCCTCGGTATTCGAAGCCCTGAGCAAAAAGTGGGATGGCCTGGATTGCATCGTTCACTCTGTTGGTTTCGCCCCGGGCGACCAACTGGACGGCGACTTCACCGACGTAACCACCCGCGAAGGCTTCCGTATCGCTCACGACATCAGCGCCTACAGCTTCGTCGCTTTGGCCAAAGCCGGCCGCGAGATGATGAAAGGCCGCAACGGCAGCCTGCTCACCCTCTCCTACCTGGGTGCTGAGCGCACCATGCCTAACTACAACGTCATGGGCATGGCCAAGGCCAGCCTGGAAGCCGGTGTACGTTACCTGGCTGGCAGCCTCGGTCCAGAAGGCACGCGCGTTAACGCTATCTCCGCTGGCCCGATCCGCACCCTGGCGGCTTCCGGCATCAAGAGCTTCCGCAAGATGCTCGCTGCCAACGAGAAGCAGACCCCGCTGCGCCGCAACGTGACCATCGATGAAGTCGGCAACGCTGGCGCCTTCCTCTGCTCGGACCTGGCCTCTGGCGTCAGTGGCGAGATCATGTACGTCGATGGCGGCTTCAACACCACCGCCATGGGCGCCATGGAAGAGTAAGCGGTTAAAACCGCAGCAATAAAAAAGGCCGCTTAATTAAGCGGCCTTTTTTATGCGTTGCCATCCATGGCAGTTACCCTGAGGGCCGTCGCTGGACGTGCAAATGGCTCCCAGCCATTTGCACTCAGCTGTATCGATCAGAAGCGCTCGATATCCGCTTTATCTTCCAACTGCTTACGGAACGCGGCGAAGTCCTGCTGACCGACGCGCGAGGCGAGGAAGCGGCTGTACATGGCCTTATCCTCATCAGACAGTGCTTGCTCCGGCTGGCTCACGCCATTGAGGCGGATGATCACAAAATCACCATTGCTCAAGCTGACACCGGCAAAAGTCGGCTTATCCGCCGCTTCAGGTTTGGGCATGCGGAACAACGCCTGCAGCACGACCGGCTCAACGCCTTCCTGGCTGCGTGTGGCCGCCTCAACAACATTCCAGCCTTGCTTGGCATCTGCCTGGGCAACCGGCGTCTGACCTGTACGCAAAGCGGCCAGCTGCTCTTCGGCTTTAGCCTTGACCGCTTCGCTTGCACGAACCTTGGTCAACTGAGCACGAATGCTCTCGGCCACCTGCTCAAGCGGCAACTGTTCAGGCGTGTTGTGCTGTTTAACGCGCACCACCACCACTGTGTTCGGGTCGAGTTCGATCACGCTGCTGTTGCTGCCGTCTTCCAGCACCTCAGCGCTAAAGGCAGCCTGAATCACTTTAGGGTTAGCCGTTAGCCCCTCAACGCCACCCTGGCGACCGAATGCTTCAGAGGTCTTGACCTCAAGGCCCAGCTCCTGAGCCGGCTGAGCCAGATCAGAGGCTTCAAACGCGGCATCTTCAAGGTCTTTGGAAACCTCAACAAAACGCTGTTCAACCTGACGCGCCTTAAGGTCACGCTGCAGTTTTTCTTCCAGGCTGGCAAAGCTCGGTAGTTCAGGTGACTGAACGCCCAAGAGCTTAATCAAGTGCCAGCCGAATTCACTGCGCACGGGAGCCGACACGCCATTCTCGCTCAGCGCATACAGTGCCTCTTCAAAGGCTGGGTCATACACGCCTGGGCCAGCAAAGCCCAGGTCACCGCCTTCGCTTGCCGAACCCGAATCATCGGAGAACTCTTTAGCCAATACGGCGAAATCCTCACCTTGCTCGAGGCGCTTCTGCACCTCAGAGAGCTTGGCCTGGGCTTGCTCGTCATTCAGCGTGTCGTTTACCTCAACCAGAATGTGCGCGGCGCGGCGCTGTTCGGCGAGGTTGGCAATTTCACTCTGATAAGCGCTTTGCAGCGCTTCATCGCTGACCTCGACCTGGTCAAAGAAGGCATCCTTCTTCAGCTCCACATACTCCAGCACCACCTGCTCAGGGGTCATGAACTGGCTGGCTTGAGCGTTGTAGTAGGCCTTGATGTCATCATCGCTAAGAATGACCGCATCCAGGTCAGCGTGAAGGGTCAGGGTAGCGAAGTCACGGGTCTGCTTTTCCAGTGCGGCAAACGCTTGCACTTGAGCATCCGTCACAAAACCACTATTGGCCACGCCGGCACGCAACTGGCCAATGAGCATTTCCTGCTCCAGCATCTGGCGGAACTGCAAACGGCTGTAACCGAGCTGACGGATAACCTGATCAAAACGCTCAGCATTGAATTGGCCGTCGACCAGAAACTCAGGGGTTTTCAGGATTAACTGATCCAGCGCTTGTTGCGAAAAGGCAAATTTGGCGTCTTTGGCGCTGTCGAGCAGCAAAGTTCGCTCGATCAGGCCATTCAGGGCAGCCTCACGCAGCAGCTTTTCATCCAGCAGGGAGGCATCGAAATCGCGCCCCAACTGCTGCAGCAATTGCCGCCGCTGCATCTCCACAGCCTGGCTTAACTCAGCTGAAGTGATTTTCTCACCATTCACCTCAGCAGCATTCTGGCTATTACTGGTGCTGGTAAAAATAGCGTCAACACCCGTCAGCGCAAGCAGCGCGACAATGATGCCGATGATGGTCTTGGCAATCCAACCCTGTGAATTGTCCCTGATATTTTGCAGCATGCGTCCCCCAGAACGACTGTAAGAAAAGCAGCCGTGCAGTGTGGGTAAAATCCGGATAGAAGAAAGGCGCATCAGTGGATGCGCCTTCTCGTAACTGGCGAAGCGGATCGAACTCAAGTAACAGATTCGTTGTGCTCAGACCGATAAGACTGAATGAACATCCCGCCCCGCGCCAGACCAGCCATTCAACTGGTCTGCTGGGCAAAACCCGAAAGAGACTTAGTTGACAGCGTCTTTCAGTGCTTTACCGGCTTTGAAGCCTGGAATCTTGGCAGCAGCGATGCTGATCGGGTTACCAGTTTGTGGGTTGCGGCCAGTGCGAGCAGCACGCTCTTTAACAGCAAAAGTACCGAAACCAACCAGTACTACAGAATCACCAGCCTTCAGAGCGCCAGTAACGGATTCAATTACTGCGTCCAGCGCGCGGCCAGCAACAGCTTTTGGGATATCAGCAGATGCAGCAATGGCATCGATCAGTTCCGACTTGTTCACTCTTAAGTCCCCTTAATTTCTGTTGAGTTTATTTCTTGCTTTTAAATGTAAGCGAAGCTGGTGCAGAAGCGCCTGCTGACACGATAAGAGCCGCTTTATAACAAGGGCTCTAAAAATGTGTCAAGAAACCCCTCCGGCTAATGCGTGCTAATTCGCTCCTTGGAATCAGTCTCGCGTTTTTCATCCTTTGCAACCATGGGAGCCGCATCAGGCAAGGGCTCCGGGGCGTATTGCAGCGCAATTTGCAGGACCTCGTCAATCCATTTAACCGGTTTAATCTGCAGATCTTGCTTAATGTTCTCCGGAATCTCTTTCAAATCGCGCACATTCTCTTCCGGAATGATCACGGTTTTGATTCCACCACGATGAGCGGCCAGGAGTTTTTCTTTCAAACCACCAATCGCCAATACCTGGCCACGCAAGGTAATTTCACCGGTCATTGCCACATCCGCCCGTACGGGGATCTGCGTCAGCGCCGAGACCAGCGCCGTACACATGCCAACGCCGGCGCTAGGGCCGTCTTTGGGCGTTGCCCCCTCAGGCATATGGATATGGATGTCCTGCTTCTCGTAGAAGTCCTCAGGCACGCCCAGGCTCTTGGCCCGGCTGCGCACAACGGTTTGTGCGGCGGTGATCGACTCAAGCATTACATCACCCAGCGAACCGGTTTTGATCAACTGACCTTTGCCAGGCACCACGACCGCTTCAATGGTCAATAACTCACCGCCGACCTGAGTCCAGGCAAGGCCCGTCACCTGACCAATTTGATCCTGTTGCTCAGCCAGACCGTAGCGATGCTTACGCACACCAAGGTAATGCTCTAACGAATCAGCCGTAGCGGTAACCTGGAAGCGCTTCTCGGTGGAATGCTCCTTCACCACCTTGCGGCACACCTTGGCAAGCTGCCGTTCCAACCCACGCACACCGGCTTCGCGGGTGTAATAGCGAATGATGTCGCGGATCGCCGCTTCTTCAAACACCAGCTCAGTCTTCTTCAGGCCATTGGCCTGCACCTGCTTAGGCGCCAGGTACTTGACCGCGATGTTGATCTTCTCGGCTTCGGTATAACCCGGTAGACGAATCACCTCCATACGATCAAGCAACGGACCCGGGATGTTCATCGAGTTAGCGGTACACAGGAACATCACATCGGACAGGTCGTAATCGACCTCCAGATAGTGATCGTTGAAATTGTGGTTCTGCTCAGGGTCGAGCACTTCAAGCAGTGCAGAGGCCGGATCGCCGCGCATGTCCTGGCCCATCTTGTCGATTTCATCGAGCAGGAACAGCGGATTGCGCACCCCCACCTTGGTCATCTTCTGGATCAGGCGACCCGGCATGGAGCCAATATAAGTGCGTCGATGACCACGAATTTCAGCTTCATCACGCACGCCACCAAGAGCCATGCGCACGAACTTGCGGTTAGTGGCCGTGGCAATCGACTCGGCCAGCGAGGTTTTGCCCACGCCAGGCGGACCAACCAGACAGAGCACTGGGCCTTTGATTTTTTTCACACGCTTTTGTACGGCGAGGTATTCAAGGATACGTTCCTTGACCTCATCTAAACCGTAGTGGTCGGCGTCAAGGATGCTCTCGGCACGCGCCAGGTCGAGGCGCACCTTGCTCTGCGCTTTCCATGGCACATTGACCAGCCAATCAATGTAGGAGCGCACCACTGTGGCCTCAGCCGACATAGGCGACATCTGCTTGAGCTTATTCAACTCGGCATTGGCTTTGGTGAGTGCTTCAGCCGTCAGGCCAGCGTTATCGATGCGCTTTCTCAGCTCATCGAGCTCATTATGGCCGTCCTCGCTGTCGCCAAGCTCCTTCTGAATGGCCTTCATCTGCTCATTCAGGTAGTACTCACGCTGACTGCGCTCCATCTGCTTCTTGACCCGGCCGCGGATGCGCTTCTCGACCTGCAACAGGTCGATCTCGGCATCAAGCAACGCAAGCACATGCTCAACGCGCGCAGTTAGATCGGTAATTTCCAGAATTTCCTGCTTCTGCTCGATCTTCAAGACCATATGCGCAGCCATGGTGTCGACCAAGCGAGCGGGGTCATCAATACCGTTAAGCGAAGCTAGCACCTCAGCTGGCACCTTTTTGCCCAGCTGAACGTATTGTTCGAACCGGCTAAGCAGGCTGCGAGTGAAAACTTCAGACTCACGCTCGGCAGCATCCACCTCGTCAATTAGTTGCACTTCAACACGGCAATGGCCGTCAACCTCGATAAAGCGCTCAATTTCACCGCGCTGCTCGCCCTCGACCAGCACCTTGACCGTGCCGTCCGGTAGTTTCAGCAACTGCAGGACTGTGGCTACGGTGCCGACCCGATAAAGACCGGCCTCATCAGGGTCGTCGTCCGCAGGATTCTTTTGTGCGAGGAGCAGAATTTGCTTCTCGCCCGTCATTGCAGCCTCAAGGGCCTCAATGGATTTCTCACGCCCGACGAATAACGGAATGACCATGTGCGGATAGACCACAACATCGCGCAACGGCAGGAGAGGCAATTCGATGGTTGTCTTCATGATTTCAGCTCTACGGCGGCCATACGGCCGTAAACAGATGGGATGACCCTTGGAGCTAAGATGGGGGCAGCCCAAACAAAAAACAAGCATTGCAGCAGCAAAAGCAAAGGGGCCCGCAGGCCCCTTGCTTTCAACATGTTACAAAGCTGTTACGCGTCAGGCGCAGCCTTTGCTGGCAGTTCGCTGTTCTCATAGATGAGCAACGGCTTGGAGGTGCCTTCGATGACACTCTCATCGATCACCACCTTGCTGACGTCAGACTGCGATGGAATCTCGTACATGGTATCGAGCAGGATACCTTCGAGAATCGAACGCAGACCACGGGCACCGGTTTTACGCTCAAGCGCCTTGTGGGCAACCGACTTCAGTGCATCGGGACGGAACTCCAGCTCAACGCCTTCCATCTCAAACAGCTTGCCATATTGCTTGGTCAAAGCGTTTTTCGGCTCGGTCAGAATTTGCACCAAAGCGGCTTCATCAAGCTCATCCAAGGTTGCGATAACCGGCAAGCGGCCAACGAACTCAGGAATCAGGCCAAACTTGACCAAGTCATCGGGCTCAACAGCGCGCAATGACTCGCCCACTTTCTTGCCTTCTTCCTTGCTGCGAACCTCAGCACTGAAACCAATACCGCCTTTGGTCGAACGACCCTGAATAACTTTTTCCAGGCCCGAGAACGCACCACCACATATAAACAGGATGTTGCGCGTATCAACCTGCAGGAACTCTTGCTGTGGATGCTTGCGGCCACCTTGAGGCGGAACAGATGCCACAGTCCCTTCAATCAGTTTCAGCAGAGCTTGCTGCACACCCTCACCCGATACATCACGGGTGATCGATGGGTTGTCAGACTTACGCGAAATCTTGTCGATTTCGTCGATGTAGACGATACCCATCTGGGCTTTTTCTACATCGTAGTCGCACTTCTGCAACAGCTTCTGAATGATGTTCTCGACATCCTCACCCACATAACCGGCTTCGGTCAGGGTGGTGGCGTCAGCGATGGTAAACGGTACATTGAGCAAGCGCGCCAGGGTTTCAGCGAGCAGGGTTTTACCCGAGCCCGTCGGACCGATAAGCAGGATATTGCTCTTACCTAGCTCAATGTCGTCTTTCTTGTCGCGCTGGTTGAGGCGCTTATAGTGGTTATAAACCGCTACAGCCAAGATTTTCTTCGCGCGCTCCTGACCAATCACATACTGGTCAAGAATGCCGCTGATTTCCTTGGGTGCAGGCAATTTATGCGCGCTGCTCTCGGCCTGGGCTTCCTGCACCTCCTCGCGGATGATGTCATTGCACAGGTCGACGCACTCGTCGCAGATGAAGACCGAGGGGCCGGCAATTAATTTGCGCACTTCATGCTGGCTTTTGCCGCAGAAGGAGCAATAAAGCAACTTGCCGTTGTCCTCGCCGTTGCGGGTGTCAGTCATTCGTTCGATCCAAATTCGATAGGCTTGCAACACAAGATGAAGGCTTATGCGGGCTTTTTCAAGCCCGCTGGTGGCCGGAGACGCCGACCTGCCCTATTTTTGAGCTGCTTAATTAAGCGGGGCGCTTTTCGATCACGGCGTCGATCAACCCGTATTCACGCGCAGCTTCAGCGCTCATGAAATTGTCACGATTGGTATCGCGCTCAATCTCTTCCAAGGTGTGCCCGCTGTGTTTGGCCATCAGCGTGTTGAGGCGCTCACGGATAAAGAGGATTTCCTTGGCGTGAATTTCGATATCCGACGCCTGACCCTGGAAGCCGCCCAGTGGCTGGTGAATCATCACGCGCGAGTTCGGCAGGCAGTAGCGCTTACCCTCGGCGCCAGCCGTCAGCAGGAATGCGCCCATGCTGCATGCCTGACCAATACATGTGGTCGACACATTGGGCTTGATGAACTGCATGGTGTCGTAGATCGACATACCCGCCGTCACCGAACCGCCTGGGGAGTTGATGTAAAGATGGATGTCCTTGTCCGGATTTTCCGCTTCAAGGAACAGCAGTTGCGCACAGATCAGGTTAGCCATGTAGTCCTCTACAGGGCCGACTAGAAAGATCACTCGCTCCTTGAGCAGGCGCGAATAAATGTCGTAGGCGCGCTCACCGCGAGCCGACTGCTCGACAACCATGGGAACCAGGCCGCCAGCGGCTTGGACATCAGGCATTTGCTGCATAAAAGGATTGCGGGACATGTGTGCACTCGCTCCCTAAATAGTCATGTCACAAATACGCATAAGCCAGCACGATGGCTGGCTTATGACGCATTCGAACGAGGTAAAGAAATCAGGCGGCTTGTGGTGCTTCTACCGGCTTGACAGCTTCTTCGTACGAGACCGCTTTATCGGTCACGTTGGCCTTCTGCAAAACAGTATCTACAACTTGCTCTTCCAGTACAACCGAACGTACTTCGTTCATCTGCTGGTCGTTTTTGTAGTACCAAGCCACAACCTGCTCAGGCTCTTGATAAGCCGAAGCCATTTCCTGAATCATTTCGCGAACGCGAGCGTCATCGGGTTTCAGCTCACACTGCTTAACCACTTCAGCCACAACCAGGCCCAATGCAACGCGGCGTTTGGCTTGTTCTTCGAACAGCTCAGCTGGCAGCTGGTCCGGCTTCAGGTTGCCGCCAAACTGCTGTACGGCCTGAACGCGCAGACGATCAACTTCATTGCTAATCAACGCCTTCGGCACTTCGATTGCATTGGCAGCCAGCAGGCCGTCCATGACTTGATTTTTGACCTTGGACTTGATGGCCTGGCGCAGCTCGCGCTCCATGTTCTTGCGAACTTCAGCGCGGAAGCCTTCCAGACCGCCTTCTTTCACGCCGAACAAGGCGAAGAACTCATCATTCAGCTCAGGCAACTGAGGCGCTGCAATGCTGTTGACGGTCACAGTGAACTCAGCGGTTTTGCCCGCCAGATCCAGATTCTGGTAATCAGCCGGGAAAGTCGGGTTGATTACGCGCTCTTCGCCCGCTTTGGCGCCCACCAGCGCATCTTCAAAGCCAGGGATCATGCGGCCAGAACCAAGAACCAACTGCGTACCTTTCGCCGAACCACCGGCAAAGGCTTCGCCGTCGATTTTGCCAACGAAGTCGATATTGAGCTGATCGCCATTCTCGGCAGCACGCTCGACAGTTTCAAAGCGAGTGTTTTGCTTGCGCAGGATTTCCAGCATGTTGTCGACGTCAGCGTCAGTCACGTCAGCCTGTAGGCGTTCGATGGCGATAGACTCGAAACCAGCAACGGTGAACTCCGGGAACACCTCGAAGGTCGCCACGTACTCCAGATCCTTGCCTTTCTCGAACGACTTCGGCTCAACGGCCGGAGCGCCAGCTGGATTGAGCTTTTGCTCAACAACGGCCTCATAGAAAGTCGATTGGATCAAGTCACCCAGCGCTTCTTGGCGCGCAGCGTCTTCATAACGCTGGCGAATCACGCTCATCGGCACTTTGCCAGGACGGAAGCCAGGGACTTTGGCGCGACGGGCAGTCTGCTGCAGACGCTTGTTGACTTCAGTCTCGATGCGCTCAACGGAAACGCCTACAGTCATGCGGCGCTCGAGAGCAGAAGTACTTTCAACAGAAACTTGCATTGATATTCCTCGTTGCACAGACATAAGCCGGCCGTTTACCGGCCCCAAATCAAGGGCATGCATTCTAGAGGGTCAATATGCAGAAGTCACCCTAAGAAGCAGGCGGCAAACGGGAGGGAGCTCTAAAAGATGGTGCGGACGGAGAGACTCGAACTCTCACACCTTGCGGCGCTGGAACCTAAATCCAGTGTGTCTACCAATTCCACCACGTCCGCGGGCAAAGCTTTATAAAAAACGCCAGGCGCTAACCTGGCGTTCTTTCTGAATATGGGGTGGACGATGGGGATCGAACCCACGACAACAGGAGTCACAATCCTGCGCTCTACCAACTGAGCTACGCCCACCATATTGCATTTTGCTCGAGCCAAGACCGCCAAATGGCGCACCCGGCAGGACTCGAACCTGCGACCATCCGCTTAGAAGGCGGATGCTCTATCCAGCTGAGCTACGGGCACTTATCCATCTGCAAACGCAGACTTAAAGCTTTCGGCTTCGGAAAAAACTTTGCAGCTTCGACCTTTGCCGTCTTACCCAGCGTCTGGCTGTGCTCGACAAGCGGGGCGAATGTTATAGAGGCGACTTAAGCTCGTCAACACTAAAAGCTAAAAAAAATCAGATATTTAAAGGGGTTACGCGAAAACCGCGGCGTGCGCCTTTGCCCCACTGCACGGTCATGCGAGAATGCGCGTCCTTTTCCCATCCTTTCTTTATGGTTAACCAAGCGCAATGACCGCACAACTGATCGATGGCAAAGCAATTGCCGCCGGCCTGCGTCAGCAGATCGCCAAACGTGTCGCCGAACGACGCCAGCAAGGCCTGCGCGCCCCTGGGCTAGCCGTGATTCTCGTCGGCAGCGACCCTGCGTCCCAGGTCTATGTCTCGCACAAGCGTAAAGATTGCGAAGAAGTTGGCTTCGTTTCACAGGCCTATGACCTGCCAGCCACCACAGGCCAGGCAGAGCTGATGGCATTGATCGACCGCCTCAATGATGAACCGACTATCGACGGTATCTTGGTGCAGCTTCCTTTGCCGGAACATCTGGACGCCTCTTTATTGCTGGAGCGCATCCGCCCGGACAAAGACGTTGACGGCTTCCACCCCTACAACATTGGCCGCCTGGCACAGCGCATGCCCTTGCTGCGCCCCTGCACCCCCAAAGGCATCATGACCCTGCTGCAAAGCACCGGCGCTGACCTGTATGGCATGCACGCAGTGGTAGTTGGCGCGTCAAATATCGTCGGCCGGCCGATGGCGATGGAATTACTGCTGGGCGGCTGCACGGTCACCGTGACCCACCGCTTTACTAAAGACCTGCCCATGCACGTTGGCCTGGCCGATATCGTTGTCGTCGCGGCCGGCAAGCCTGGCTTGGTGCATGGTGAATGGATCAAGCCAGGGGCGATCGTGATCGACGTCGGTATTAACCGCCAGGAAGACGGCAAACTGATTGGCGACGTGGTGTATGAAACCGCCCTGCCCCGCGCTGGCTGGATTACCCCAGTGCCAGGCGGCGTTGGCCCGATGACCCGCGCCTGCCTGCTGGAAAACACCCTGCATGCCGCCGAGCATCTGCACGACTGAGTGCAGCGCTGGCAGAAATAAAAAACGGCACCTGTAGGTGCCGTTTTTTTATGCCTAATTCAACCCGCTACGCTTAGTCGCGAGCTTGCTCCCAGGATTTCAACAGCTCGTTGTAGTTGATGGTTTCACCCTGAGGCTTTTCGTTAGCCAGCTTGGGCTTCGGTGCACCCGGCTGATCCAGCCAGTACTGCGGATCACGTGGCTCATTGAGTTTCGGACCACACTCACCGAGCACACCTGCACGCTCCAGACGGGCCATCATGGTGTCCTGTGCAGCCGCCAGGCCATCCAGCGCCTCTTGGGGGGTTTTATCGCCACTGGCTGCCTCGGCAATAAACTGCCACCACAGCTGCGCCAGACGCGGGTAGTCCGGCACATTGGTACCGGTTGGCGTCCACTGTACGCGAGCAGGGCTGCGATAGAACTCCACCAGGCCGCCCAGTTTCGGCGCAACGTCGGTCATGGCTTGCGAGTTGATATCAGACTCACGAATTGGCGTCAGGCCAACCAAAGTCTTCTTCAGCGAAACGGTTTTTGAGGTAACAAACTGAGCATACAGCCAGGCGGCCAGGCGCTGTTTCTCCGGGGTCGACTTGAGGAAGGTCCAGGAACCGGTGTCCTGATAGCCCAGCTTCATGCCCTCTTCCCAGTACGGACCTTTCGGTGAAGGGGCCATGCGCCACTTCGGCGTGCCGTCTTCATTAACCACCGGCAAACCTGGCTTGGTCATGTCCGCGGTAAAGGCGGTGTACCAGAATATCTGCTGGGCGATGCTGCCCTGTGCTGGCACCGGACCAGACTCAGAGAAGGTCATACCCTGCGCTTCTGGTGGCGCGTATTTGCGCATCCAATCGACATATTTAGTGGTGGCATATACGGCCGCTGGGCCGTTGGTATCGCCGCCACGGGAGACACTGGAACCTACAGGGCGACAGCCGTCGACCCGGATACCCCACTCATCCACCGGTAAACCATTGGGCAGGCCCTTGTCGCCACCACCGGCCATGGAGAACCAGGCATCGGTGAAGCGCCAGCCCAGGGATGGGTCTTTCTTGCCGTAATCCATATGGCCATAGATACGCTGGCCATCGATTTCCTTGACCTTCTCGGAGAAGAACTCGGCAATGTCTTCATAGGCCGACCAGTTAACCGGCACGCCCAACTCATAGCCGTAAATTTCTTTGAACTTGGCCTTCAGTTCCGGGCGCTCGAACCAGTCGGCGCGGAACCAGTAGAGGTTGGCGAACTGCTGATCCGGCAGCTGGTAGAGCTTGCCGTCGGGCCCGGTGGTGAAGGAAATGCCGATAAAGTCCTGCAAATCGAGGGTTGGCGAGGTCACCGCCTTGCCTTCGCCTTCCATCATGTCGCTGATGGCCACGGCCTTGCCATAACGGAAGTGCGTGCCGATCAGGTCCGAGTCGTTGATATAGCCGTCGTAGATGTTCTTGTCCGACTGCATCTGAGTCTGCAGCTTCTCGACGACATCGCCTTCCTGCATCAGGTCGTGCTTGAGTTTGATCCCGGTAATTTCGCTAAAGGCCTTGGCCAGCACCTTGGACTCATACTCGTGAGTGGCGATGGTTTCAGAGGCCACACTGATGCTCATGCCACGAAATGGCTCGGCGGCCTTGATAAACCACTTCAACTCTTCGAGTTGCTGCTCAGGCGTCAGGGTCGAGGGGCTGAACTCCTCGCCAATCCACTTCTTTGCCGCTTCTTCGTAGGCATCAGCCCAGGCTGCACCGCTCAAGCCGGACAACGTCAGCAGGGCAGCCAGCGCCATGCTATGTCGAGTTTTGTTGTTATTGTCGAACATAGAGACCTCCATCTCAGGGTTTGGAATGAGGCAAGCGGGTCATGGCCGCACCCAATTAACTGGCGCGCCCAGGGCAGCCCGGTTCAGCCCCAACGCATCACTGCAAACAACCAGAACAGGGACAGCACCGAGGCTATCCAGACACTCCAATCGGTCGCGCCCACCACCAGCAGGTGCAGGTAGGCACTTCCAAGCAGACCGATAAACAGCCGATCACCACGGGTGGTGCTAATCGGCAACAAGCCTTTGCGTTCGATGCAGGGCGAACGCAGTTCCCAGATCGTCATGCCAACCAGCAGCATGCCGATAAAGCCGAAAAACAACGCCGTCGGCAGCGTCCAGGCCATCCAATCCATAATCGCGACTCCTATACCCGGCCCAGGGCAAAGCCCTTGGCCACATGGTTACGGACAAACCAGATCACCAGCATGCCCGGCAGAATGGTCAACACCCCAGCCGCCGCCAGCACGCCCCAATCGATCCCCGAGGCCGAGACGGTACGTGTCATCACTGCGGCAATCGGCTTGGCATCTACCGAGGTCAAGGTGCGCGCCAGCAGCAGCTCGACCCAGGAGAACATGAAGCAGAAGAACGCGGTGACGCCGATGCCCGAGCCAATCAGCGGGATAAAAATCTTCACGAAGAATTTCGGGAAGCTGTAGCCATCGATATAGGCGGTTTCATCGATTTCCTTCGGCACCCCGGACATAAAGCCTTCGAGAATCCACACCGCCAGGGGCACGTTGAACAGGCAGTGCGCCAGCGCCACGGCGATATGCGTATCGAACAGGCCGATGGACGAATACAGCTGGAAAAACGGCAGCAAAAACACCGCCGGTGGCGCCATGCGGTTGGTCAGCAGCCAGAAGAACAGGTGCTTGTCACCGAGAAAACGGTAGCGTGAAAACGCGTAGGCCGCTGGCAGTGCCACCGTCAATGAAATCACCGTATTCAGGCACACGTAGTACAGCGAATTGAGATAGCCCTCGTACCAGCTCGGGTCGGTGAAGATCACCTTGTAGTTTTCCAGGGTGAACGCATGCGGCCAAAGCGTCAGACCACCGAGGATCTCGGTATTGCTCTTGAACGACATGTTCAGCAGCCAGTAGATCGGCACCAGCAGGAACAGGATATACAGCCCCAGCACTACTTTTTTACGTAGGGTCATGGTCGGCCTCAGCGAGTCTTATCGTTGTGGGTCATGGCGGTGTAGAACAGCCAGGACACCAACAGGATGATCAGGAAGTACACCAGCGAAAACGCCGCCGCTGGGCCCAGGTCGAACTGGCCGATGGCCATTTGCGTCAGGGTCTGACTGAGGAAAGTAGTGGCGTTGCCCGGCCCGCCGCCGGTGAGCACAAAGGGCTCGGTGTAGATCATGAAGCTATCCATAAAACGCAGCATCACCGCGATCAGCAGCACGCTCTTCAACTTGGGCAGCTGAATATGGCGGAACACCGCCCAGTCGGAGGCACGGTCTATACGCGCGGCCTGGTAATACACATCGGGAATGGCGCGCAGCCCCGAATAGCACAGCAATGCCACCAATGAGGTCCAGTGCCAGACGTCCATGATCAGCACAGTGACCCAGGCGTCGCTGGTATTGGAGGCATAGTTATAGCTGATACCCAGACTGTTCAGGCTCCAGCCGAGCAAACCGATGTCAGCGCGACCGAAGATCTGCCAGATGGTGCCGACCACGTTCCACGGAATCAGCAGCGGAATCGCTAGCACGATCAGCACCAGCGAAGCCATGCGACCCTTGGTCGGCATGCACAAAGCGATGGCGATACCCAAGGGAATCTCGATCAGCAGCACGCAGGCGGAGAAGATGAACTGGCGCAGCAGCGAATCATGCAGGCGGGTGTCTTGCAGTACCTGCTTGTACCAATCGACCCCGACGAAATAGCGCGTGGAGTGGTCGAAGATGTCCTGCACCGAGTAGTTGACCACCGTCATCATCGGCACGATGGCGCTGAACGCCACCAACAGAAACACCGGCAGCACCAGCCACCAAGCCTTGTTGTTCTGCACCTTCATGGCTGCACCTCCTGCACTTGCGCCTCAACCAGAAAGTCATCGGCATAGAGCATCAGCCACTGCGCAGGGAAGCTCAGGTATACCTGCTGCTGCGGCACGGGCTGATCTTCCTGCAGGCGCACCTTGAGTGGCTGGCCATCGAGCTTGAGGGTAAGAATTTTATAGGTGCCGAGGTCTTCGACATGCACCACCTCGCCACACAACGCGTCTTCGTTGGGGCCATCCCAGATATGCACGAACTCGGGACGGATACCGACTTTCAGGCTGCTCCAGTTCAACTCGTCGAGGCGCTGATTCAGCGCTGGTGACAGCGGCAGAACGGTATCGGCAAAACGCACCCCGCCCTCGCAACGGCCGACCTCGATCAGGTTCATCCCCGGGCTGCCGATGAAGTAGCCGACAAAGGTATGGCTGGGCCGCTCGAACAACTCGCGCGGGGTGCCGAACTGGACGATCTGTCCGCCGTACATCACCGCAATCTTGTCGGCGAAGGTCGAGGCTTCGAGCTGGTCGTGGGTGACGTAAACCATGGTGATATTGAACTGTTCGTGAATCTGCTTGAGCTTGCGCCGCAGCTTCCATTTCAGGTGCGGGTCGATCACCGTCAGCGGCTCATCGAAGAGGATCGCCGACACATCATCACGCACCAGGCCGCGCCCCATGGAGACCTTCTGCTTCTCGTCAGCAGTCAGATTACGGGCGCGCTTGTGCAGCAATGGGTGCAGCTCTAGCACCTCGGCAATTTCATTGACCTTGGTGAGGATCTTCGCCTCATTCATGCCCTGATTACGCAAGGGGAAGGCCAGGTTGTCGAACACCGTCATGGTGTCGTAGACCACCGGAAACTGGAAAACCTGGGCGATATTGCGCTGCTCGGGCGGCAGCGCGTTGACCACCTTGCCATCAAACTGCACTTCGCCGTGCGAAGGGCTGAGCAGCCCGGAAATGATGTTCAGCAGGGTCGACTTGCCGCAGCCGGATGGCCCCAGCAACGCATAGGCACCGCCCTGCGCCCACACATGATTCATCTCGCGAATGGCGTAATCAGCCGCACCAGCAGGGGCGCGACTGTAACTGTGGGCCAGGTTATGCAAACGGATCTCGGCCATCAGGCAACCCTCCCCAGACGGCGGCTGGGCGCCTGAATCAGCTGCCCATCCGCGGAAAAGACAAACAATTTATGGGTCGGGATATAAATAAGAATCGAGCTATCCACGTCGTATTCATGCACTCCAGGCAGATGCAGCACCAGCACGAATTGCTCGTTGCGCACATGCAGGAAGGTTTCCGAACCACTGATCTCGGCCAGCTCAACCGTCACCGCCAACTCCAGATCATCGTCGTTGGACGGCACTAGACCGATATGGCTGGGGCGTACGCCGAAACGGTATTCACCTTCGGCAATACCTTGCAGGTCCGGGTTAAGCGGGAAATGCACAGTATCGGCAAAGCTCACTTCAGTACCGCTGACGCGCCCCGGCATCAGGTTGATCGCCGGCTCCGAAAACAACTCTGCCGCTAACACCTGCTGTGGTCGGTGATAGACCTCAGCGGTCTTGCCGCTCTGCACCACTCGACCTTCATGCAGGATGGTAGTGGTACCGCCCAAGGCCAGCGCTTCGTTGGGCTCGGTGGTGGCATAGATAGCGATGGTGTGGCGGGCCTGGAACAGCTCGCGCATCTCTTGGCGCAGCTCTTCGCGCAATTTGTAGTCAAGGTTGACCAGCGGCTCATCGAACAGAATCAAGGAGGCGTCCTTGACCAGCGCCCGCGCCATAGCCGTGCGCTGCTGCTGGCCACCGGACAACTCCAGTGGGTAGCGCTTGAGCAAACCATCAATACGCAGCATCTGCGCCGTGGCATGCACTTTTTCTTCAATCAGCGCCTTGCTCACACCGGCCTGGCGCAGCGGCGAAGCGATGTTCTCGAACACCGTCAGGGTCGGGTAATTGATGAACTGCTGATAGACCATCGACACGTTGCGCTGACGCACCGGCACTTGGGTCATATCGGCGCCATTCATCAGGATGCGTCCGCTAGTGGGCTTATCCAGACCCGCCATCAGGCGCATCAAACTGGTCTTTCCGGATAGCGTGCGCCCCAGCAGCACATTGAAGGAGCCGGGTTCGAAGCTCAGGCAGGCATCGTCGATATACAACTGGTGATCAACGATACGCGTGACATGCTCCAGGGTAAGTGACATGGGCCGTCCTTTTTCTTGTTATCTGCCCAGCTACAAGGCGAGTTCCGTGCCAAGCCCTTTAAACGAATTTAAGTTATTGATTTAAAACATCTACGCTTGAACGCTGGCAATCACAGGTGACAACACTGAACACTTTTGAACAGTGCACAGTGAACAACTGAACAGTCATAGCGTTGACATTGAACAGCCTTCGGCGACACTGCAGGGACCCGGCGCAGACCGTGGCCCATAACAACAAAAAACCGCGCGAGATACCTGTCATGGCTGACGCTGTCACTGCCCTGCCCCACGAGACCATCATCCAGGACTCCTGGACCCGCTGCCGTGACTACGGCCTGACCCACCAGAGCACCCCGATCTTCAGCCAGCCCGAACGCGGCGAAGTCAGCGCATTACTGGAAAGCCAGCACGCCTTGGTGCACACCACCCACAAGGAAGTGCTGCCCTACTACGGCACCATCCTGGCCAACTCCAATTGCCTGATCATGCTGGCCGACCACCAAGGCCAGGTGCTGCAATCCTGGGGCGACCAGCGCTTTATCGAGCCCAGCCGCGCCGCCGGCTTTGTCGCCGGGGCCACCTGGCTGGAGCGCTATACCGGTACTAATGCCATTGGCACCGCCCTTAGCTGCGCCCAGGCGGTTCATATTCAGCACGATGAGCACTTTCTCAAAGCCAACCGCTTTATGACCGGCTCGGCCTCGCCGATTTTTGATGAGCAAAGGCAGATGATCGCGGTGTTGGATGTTTCCAGTGACAGCTACCTGCCGCCCTCGCACACCCTAGGCATGGTCAAGATGATGAGTCAGTCGGTGGAAAACCGCTTGATTCTCAACCTGTTTCAGCAGCGTTACTTCCAACTGAGCTTTAACACCAGCCTGGATAACCTGGGCAGCCCCTGGGCCGGGCTGCTGATTTTCGATGACCAAGGCCAGGTGGTTTCCGCCAATCGCCGGGCCGACAGCTTGTTAGGTGTGGGCCTCGCCCAGGTGAATATCGAAAGCCTGTTCGACGTGCCGCTGCAGCAACTGCTTAACCAACCCGAGTCGCTGCCGTTCAACCTGCGTGCCGGCGGGCGCTTTCGCTTCCACGCCCAGATCAAACGCCCGCAGCAACCTTCACCCATTCAAGCTCGCGACTTTCGCCAAACCCAGCCGCCGTCCGCCAGCGCCAACAGCAACCCGTTCACCCTGGCCTCGCTCAATTTGGGTGATCCGCGTGTTGATAAAGCCGTACGCCAGGCCGAGCGCCTACTGGAAAAAAACATCCCGATTCTGGTGCATGGTGAAACCGGCGTCGGCAAAGAAGTCTTCGTCAAAGCCCTGCACCACGCCAGCTCGCGTGCCAGCCAGGCGTTTATCGCGGTTAACTGCGCGGCCATTCCGACTGAACTGGTCGAATCTGAGCTGTTCGGCTACGAAAAAGGCGCGTTTACCGGGGCCAATCAGAAAGGCAGCATCGGCCTGATCCGCAAGGCCGATAAAGGCACGCTGTTTCTCGACGAAGTCGGCGATATGCCGCTGCGGGTGCAGGCCCGCCTGCTGCGGGTATTGCAGGAACGCTGCGTACAGCCGCTGGGCAGCAGTGAACTGTACCCGGTGGATATCCGCCTGATCTCCGCCACCAACCGCCCACTGCGCCAGGATGTGGAAGGCGGGCTATTTCGCCAGGACCTCTACTACCGCATCAGCGGCCTCAATCTGGAACTGCCGCCGCTGCGCGAACGCACCGACAAGGCCGCCATGGTTAAGCGCATCTGGGACTATCACCGCGAGCCGCAGCAATGGGCTGGGCTAAGCCAGGAAGTGCTGATCCTATTCGAGCGCCACCCCTGGCCCGGTAACCTGCGCCAATTGAGCAGCGTCCTGCAGATCGCCTTAGCCATGGCAGAGGATCAGCAGATCCGCCCAGAACATTTGCCAGATGATTTCTTTGCCGACTTGCAAGCGGCTCCCAAAGCAGCCACTGACACGTCACAACAGCCCAATGCAGCCACCGGCGACGATGACCTGGCCAGCCAATATCAAGCGTGCGGCGGCAACATTTCCAGCCTGGCGCGCAGCCTGGGGATCAGCCGTAACACGCTGTACAAGCGGCTGCGTGAAAGTGGATTAACCGAGCGTTAACAACGCTGGGGTTGCGTACCGCCCGCTCAGGCAATACCTGAGTGCCTGCAATAACAGCGGCGCGCATACTCCACAGGCAATAAAAAACCGCTCGAAAGCGGTTTTTTATTCATTACTGCGTTTAATCAGCCAAACGCCAAGTCGTACCGCCCTTGCCGTCTTCCAGCACCACACCCATGGCGGTGATCTGATCACGGATGCGGTCGGATTCCGCCCAGTTCTTCTCGGCGCGAGCTTGCAGACGCGCCGCAATCAACGCTTCAACCTCGGCCGCATCAACCTTGCCAGCAGCACCTGCTTGCAGAAACGCCTCTGGCTCAAGCTGCAGCACACCGAGCACCCCAGCCAGCTCCTGCAAACGCGCGGCTAAACCAGCCGCTGCTTGCACATTGCTTTCACGCAGACGGTTGATCTCGCGCGCCAACTCAAATAGCACGGCGCAGGCTTCTGGCGAGTTGAAGTCATCATCCATTGCCGCCGCAAACCGTTCAACAAACGCCTCACCACCTGCTGCGGCCACTTTAGGCAAGCCTTTGAGCGCGTTATAAAAGCGTTCAAGGGCGCCCTTGGCTTCCTTCAGGCTGTCTTCGGAATAGTTGATCGGGCTGCGGTAGTGGCTGGACACCAGCAGGTAACGCACCACCTCCGGCTGATACTTCTCCAGCACTTCGCGAATGGTGAAGAAGTTACCCAGGCTCTTGGACATCTTCTCGCCATCCACGCGCACCGCACCGGCGTGCATCCACGCATTGGCGTAAAGCTTGCCAGTGGCCGCTTCGCTCTGCGCGATCTCGTTTTCGTGGTGCGGGAAGACTAGGTCCGGGCCACCGCCATGGATATCGAAGGTATCGCCCAGGCAGCAGGTCGACATCACCGAGCATTCGATGTGCCAGCCTGGACGACCTGCGCCCCACGGCGACTGCCAGCTCGGCTCGCCCGGCTTGACGCCCTTCCACAGGACGAAATCCAGCGGATCCTGCTTGGCTTCATCCACCTCGATGCGCGCGCCGATTTTCAGGTCTTCAATCTTCTTGCGCGACAGCTTGCCGTAGCCAACAAACTTGCCGACGCGGTAATACACGTCGCCATTGCCGGGAGCGTAGGCAAAGTCTTTGTCGATCAGTGTTTGAATCATCTGGTGCATGCCGGCGATATGGTCAGTGGCACGCGGCTCCTGATCCGGACGCAATACATTCAGGCGCGCTTCATCCTCATGCATGGCAGCGATCATGCGCTCGACCAGCGCCTCGAAGGGCTCGCCGTTTTCATTGGCGCGCTTGATGATTTTGTCGTCGATGTCGGTGATATTGCGCACGTAGGTGACTTCATAACCGCGATGGCGCAGCCAGCGGGTCACCACATCGAACGCCACCATCACCCGCGCATGACCGATATGACAGAAGTCGTAAACCGTCATGCCGCACACGTACATGCGCACCTGGTTACCCACCAGCGGTTTAAAGACATCTTTGCTTTTGGTCAGCGTGTTGTAGATCGAGAGCATCGGGATTCCTTGAAAAACAACGGGCCAGCGCGCTGGCCCGACCTATAACGCGTTCGCCTTGATCAAGCCCAGGAGTCACGCAGCGTTACGGTGCGGTTAAATACCGGCGCGCCTGGCTTGCTGTCCTTGATATCAGCGCAGAAGTAGCCTTCACGCTCGAACTGGAAGCGTTCTTCCGGCACGGCATTGGCCAACGACGGCTCAGCGCGACAGCCCTTGAGTACCACCAGCGAGTCGGGGTTGATGTTGTCGAGGAAGCTGCCGCCCTCTTCGTCCTTCTCAGGATTAGCGGAGCGGAACAGGCGGTCATACAAGCGCACTTCGCACTCAACGCTTTCGGCGGCCGGCACCCAATGGATCACGCCCTTGACCTTGCGGCCCTCGGGGTTCTTGCCCAGGGTGTTTTCGTCATAGCTGCAACGCAGTTCGACGATGTTGCCCTCGGCATCCTTGATCGCTTCATCAGCGCGAATCACGTAGCTGCCGCGCAAACGTGCTTCGCCACCAGGGATCAGACGCTTAAAACCCGCCGGCGGGACTTCTTCAAAGTCGCCCGCATCGATATAGATTTCGCGGCTGAACGGCAGTACACGCACGCCCAAGTCCTGCTTGGGATGACGCGCCAGCTCTAGATTCTCGACCTGGCCTTCCGGGTAGTTGGTGATCACCACCTTGAGTGGCTTGAGCACGCACATGGCGCGGCCCGCATTGGCATCCAGGTCGTCACGGATGGCGAATTCGAGCATGCCCACATCCACCACACCGCCTGCGCGGTTGACGCCGATCATGTCGCAGAAATTACGGATCGAGGCTGGGGTGTAGCCACGACGGCGAAAGCCCGACAGGGTCGACATGCGCGGGTCGTCCCAACCATTGACGTGGTTCTCATCAACCAGTTGCTTGAGCTTACGCTTACTGGTGATGGTGTAGTTCAGGTTGAGCCGGGCGAATTCATACTGACGCGGCTGCGACGGTACCGGCAGCTGCGCCAGGAACCACTCATACAGCGGGCGGTGATCTTCAAACTCCAGGGTGCAGATCGAATGGGTCACGCCTTCGATGGCGTCCGACTGGCCATGGGTGAAGTCATAGCTCGGGTAGATGCACCACTTGTCGCCCGTCTGGTGATGATGAGCGTGGCGAATACGGTAAAGAATCGGGTCGCGCAGGTTCATGTTCGGCGAGGCCATGTCGATCTTAGCCCTTAGCGCACGAACACCATCGGCGAACTCACCGGCTTTCATGCGCGCAAACAGGTCGAGGTTTTCCTCAACGCTGCGCTCACGAAACGGGCTGTTCTTGCCCGGCTCGGTCAGGTTGCCGCGGTATTCACGGGCCTGCTCCGGCGACAAATCACAGACGTAGGCGTTGCCAGCCTTGATCAGCTCAACCGCCCAATCGTGCAGTTGGTCGAAGTAGTCGGAGGCATAGTGTTCCTTGCCGGCCCACTGAAAACCTAGCCACTGCACATCACTCTTGATCGCGTCGATGTATTCCTGATCTTCCTTGGCCGGGTTGGTGTCGTCGAAGCGCAGGTTGCACTCGCCACCAAACTCCTTGGCCAAGCCAAAGTTCAGGCAGATCGACTTGGCATGGCCGATATGCAGGTAGCCATTGGGCTCCGGCGGAAAACGGGTGATGATTTTCGCGTGTTTGCCGGCATCCAGGTCGGCCTGGACGATGGGGCGAAAAATGTTAGCGGCGGCGACAGCTTCTGGCTTGCTCATGGGGTCCTTGATCATGCAGGTGCGCGGCGCAGGGTAGGCCGGCTAAAACAAAGCGCTTATCATAGCCGAAGCTGTCAATCCCCTGACAGGCCCAAGAGTCGCCTCAATGCCCATTGCATGTAGCCACACAGCACACGCACGGTCACGAAACGGCTCACGGATTTATCGACAGAGCGATTACCTCCATGATCAAGCTGCACACCAACCACGGCGTTATCACCCTCAAGCTGTTCGAAGACAAAGCCCCAGAGACCGTGGCCAACTTCAAGCAGTACGTTAAAGATGGCCATTACGACAACACGGTATTTCACCGTGTGATCAGCAACTTCATGATCCAGGGCGGTGGCTTTGAGCCGGGCATGAAGCAGAAAACCACTCGCGCACCGATCAAAAACGAAGCCAACAACGGCGTTGCCAACAAAATCGGCACCGTGGCCATGGCCCGTACCATGGAGCCGCATTCGGCTTCCGCGCAGTTCTTTATTAACGTTGGTGACAACAGCTTCCTCAATCACAGCGCGCCAACCGTTCAGGGCTGGGGCTACGCGGTGTTTGGTGAAGTGGTTGAAGGCATGGACGTGGTTAACGCGATCAAGGCCGTGGACACCACTAGCAAATCCGGCCACCAGGATGTGCCCGTTGAAGACGTGATCATCGAGCGCGCCGAGATCGTTGAGTGATTCTACTGATCTCCGATCTGCATCTTGAACAGGAGCGCCCGGCTATCAGCCGGGCCTTCCTGCATTTTCTCGAAACCCGCGCGGCTCACGCTCAGGCGCTGTATATCCTGGGCGACTTCTTCGAAGTATGGATCGGCGACGACGCCATTACCCCTTTTCAACGCTCGATTGCCCAAGCGCTGCGCAACCTTAGCGAGCGCGGCACGCGCATCTATCTGATGCACGGCAATCGTGATTTCCTGATCGGCAAGGCCTTCTGCCAAGAAGCAGGCTGCAGCCTAATTCCAGACCCGTGCGTGATTGAGCTTAACGGTGAGCGCACGCTGCTAATGCATGGCGACAGCCTGTGCACTCAGGATATTGGTTACATGAAGCTGCGCCGCTGGCTGCGCAACCCCATCGCCCTGTTTATCCTGCGCAACCTGCCGCTCAGCACCCGGCACAAACTGGCGCGCAAGCTGCGCAATGAAAGCCGCACGCAAACCCGCATGAAAGCCAGTGAAATTGTCGACGTTACCCCGGACGAAGTGCCGCGCATCATGGCCGCCCACCGCGTACGCACGCTGATTCACGGCCACACCCACCGCCCGGCCACCCATCAACTGCAGGTCAACGGCGAGGCGGCGCAGCGCATCGTCCTCGGCGACTGGGACCAGCAAGGCTGGGCCTTGCTGGTCGACAGGCAAGGCTTGCAGCAAAGCGCGTTCGAGCTGGCAGCAGACTGACCGCCTGACGCGTCCGGCAAAACCGCCAGATTAACTACACAGCAGCGCGCCTGCTCGGCGCGCCAAAGTTTCAGCGTGGCGGAATCCCGCTGTGGAAACGAAACTCAGTGTCTGGCGACTCGATCAGTTCACGCTCCGCCGCCCTCACCCGCTCGATGGCCTGATCAACATCTCGAGCATCGCCGTATTGGTAGGCCAACTTCAGATAATTCTGAAAATGCCGCGCCTCGCTTTTCAGCAAGCCGAAATAAAACTTACCCAGCTCGTCATCCAGATGCGGCACCAGCGCCTCGAAGCGCTCACAACTGCGCGCCTCGATAAACGCACCGACCACCAGGGTATCCACCAGTTTGTGCGGCTCATGGGTACGCACCACTTTGCGCAAGCCCGAGGCATAGCGCGCCGCGGATACCGGCCGCAGGCCGATTTTGCGCCGCTTCATGATGCGCAGTACCTGCTCGTGATGCACCAACTCCTCACGGGCCAGGCGCGACATGGCGTTAAGCAGGTCCACATAAGTGCTGTACTTGGCCATCAGGCTCAGCGCCGTACTGGCGGCCTTGAACTCACAGTTCTTATGGTCAATCAGCAGGGTCTGCTGATCAGCCAAAGCCGCAGTGATCCAGGCATCCGGTGTCCGGCAACCGAGAAATTCGTGGATTTCAGGCAGGTTCATGACCACAGGCCTGCTGCGCAGCAAGGCGAGACCCGAGAAAAACGACAGTGCTGCAGGGGTTCAATTTCAGCTAACAGATACATAAATTCACACAGCTAAGCCGGCAAGAGTGATAACGCTAGAGGGCGCGCATTATACGATTGAGCGCGCAAACAGCCACTCGATTGACATCAATCAGCATTGATCGAGCGGCAGCGATCTATAGTGATAATTAGAAAAATGGACTGCACATGGAGACGATCATGCAAGCTATTCGCAGCATTCTGGTGGTGGTGGAACCGACGCACACAGACGACCTGGCTCTCAAGCGCGCCAAACTGATTGCCGGCGTCACGCAATCGCATCTGCACCTACTGGTATGCGACAAGAAAAGTGACCATACCGGTTACCTGAGCGACCTCACCAGTTTGCTCAACAGCGAAGGGTTCAGCACCTCCAGTCAGCAGGCCTGGGATGATAGCCAGCATCAAACCATCATCAACGTGCAGCAAGCCGAAGGCTGCGGCCTGGTGATCAAGCAACATTTCCCCGACAACCCACTTAAAAAAGCCCTGCTCACGCCGGGTGACTGGAAGCTGCTGCGTTACTGCCCGGCGCCCGTATTGATGGTCAAAACCGACAAGCCTTGGGCCGGCAGCGTAATCTTGGCGGCCGTAGACGTAGGCAATGCCGATGGTGAACACCGCACGCTGCACACCAGTATTGTCAGCCATGGTTACGATATCGCGGCGTTGGCTAAGGCTGAACTGCATGTCATCAGCGCCCACCCAACACCGATGCTTTCAGCGGCCGACCCGACCTTCCAGCTAAAAGAGACCATCGAAGCGCGTTACCGGGAGCAGTGCAAAGCCTTCCAGGCCGAGTACGACATCAACGATGAACACCTGCATATCGCCGAAGGGCCAGCCGATTCATTGATTCCGCAGATCGCTCGTCAGCTCAATGCAGGCGTTACCGTGATTGGCACCGTTGCACGCACCGGGTTGTCTGGCGCATTGATCGGCAATACCGCCGAAGTGATTCTCGACGCCCTCGAAAGCGACATTCTGGTGCTCAAGCCAGACGACATCATCGCCCACCTCGAAGAACTGGTCGCTCAGCGCTGAGACTGAACGGCAAAAACCACAAAGCCGCCTTAAAGGGCGGCTTTGTGGTTTAACCCGGGGCTAAATCTGCACATTCAAACCATCACGCAAAAATTGCGGGGCGATATAGCGCTGATAATGCGCTTCGGACAATAGAAAGAATTCACGATCAATCGCGTCGCGTAACTCCGGCAGGTTCCACTCGCGAAACTCCGGCAATAGCACTATGCCATACGCCTCTACCTGGCTGATCACTCGGGCCCCACGGGCTATAAGCTGGTAGGCCCAGCAATAAGGTGACTGCTGCGGGACAAAGCGGATCTTGCGCTGCTCCAGCTGCATGCGCAGGCGGTTTTCATCAAAAACCTCGAGTTTCGCCGTCATCACTTGCACCAACAACACTTCCAGACGCAGCCAGACGGCGTGTTTTTCCTCGTCGTTATAACCGTTCCAGTTGATCACCTCATGGTGAAAGCGCTTACAGCCACGGCAGACTAAATCGCCGTAAACAGTGGAGCACAGGCCAACACAAGGGGTTTTGATGCGCTGATTAGACATAACGAAAGGCATGGATACTGGCGGATAGGCTGGCATCTTAGCCCTTTGTCTAAGGCAGATCACCCCTATATAAGCGGGGCCTTCGGCTTAACTTTATGAAAGCTTTCCAGTAGAATCAGCCGGCCTTTTAGAGGCAGCAACATCCGTTGGAAGCTGTTTTCAAAGCGTCACGAGCACAGTCAATCCTGCAGGTTCGATGTTGGTACCGCCCCTTGAGCCACCCCTTCAAGTGTCGGTACCAGCCCTCATCCAGCCCGTCCTGCCGGCGTAAAACTTTGAAAACAGCTTCTGCAAGAAAGCAGCGCAACCTCGGCTGAGCGGCCCATAAAGCCACGAAGCGCCTGGTTTGTTGTTTTCTGGATCGCGTCCCGGACAACCCTTTGGGACCACTGATGAGGGTAATAACTGTGCTTGAAGCCTATCGCAAACATGTAGCAGAGCGTGCCGCTCAGGGTATCGTGCCCCAGCCGCTGAACGCCGAACAAACCGCAGGCCTGATCGAGCTGCTGAAAAACCCGCCAGCCGGCGAAGAAGCTGTTCTTCTCGATCTGATCACCAACCGCGTGCCGCCAGGCGTCGACGAAGCCGCCTACGTAAAGGCCGGTTTCCTCTCTGCCCTTGCCAAAGGCGAAGTCACTTCCCCACTGATCAGCAAGCAACACGCTGTTGAACTGCTCGGCACCATGCAAGGCGGTTACAACATCGCCACCCTGGTTGAGCTGCTCGACGACAGCGAACTGGCTGCCGTGACTGCCGAGCAACTGAAGCACACCCTGCTGATGTTCGACGCCTTCCACGACGTCGCTGAAAAAGCCAAGAACGGCAACGTTCACGCCAAAGGCGTACTGCAATCCTGGGCTGACGGCGAGTGGTTCAAGAACCGCCCGACTCTGGCCGACAAGATCAGCCTGCGCGTGTTCAAGGTCACCGGCGAAACCAACACCGACGACCTGTCCCCGGCTCCAGACGCCTGGTCGCGTCCGGATATCCCGCTGCACGCCCTGGCCATGCTGAAAATGGCCCGCGACGGCATCGTGCCGGACGAGCAAGGCGTAACCGGCCCGATGAAGCAGATCGAAGCCATGCGCGGCCAAGGCTTCCCGATTGCCTACGTCGGTGACGTAGTCGGTACTGGTTCCTCGCGTAAATCCGCCACCAACTCGGTGCTGTGGTTCTTCGGCGACGACATCCCGAACGTGCCGAACAAGCGCGCTGGCGGCTTCTGCTTCGGCAGCAAGATTGCTCCGATCTTCTATAACACCATGGAAGATGCCGGCGCCCTGCCAATCGAATTCGACGTTTCCAACATGCACATGGGCGACGTGATCGACCTGTACCCGCATGCTGGCAAAGTCTGCAAGCATGGCACCGACGAAGTACTGACCACCTTCGAAATGAAGACTCCAGTACTGCTCGACGAAGTCCGCGCTGGCGGCCGTATCCCGCTGATCATCGGTCGCGGTTTGACCGAGAAAGCGCGCGCCGAACTGGGCCTGGGTCCAACCGACCTGTTCAAACTGCCTGAGCCACCAGCTGCCAGCACCAAGGGTTTCACCCTGGCGCAGAAAATGGTCGGCAAGGCGTGCGGTCTGCCTGAAGGCCAAGGCGTTCGCCCTGGCACCTACTGCGAACCGAAGATGACCACCGTTGGCTCCCAGGACACCACTGGCCCAATGACCCGCGACGAGCTGAAAGACCTGGCCTGCCTGGGCTTCTCCGCTGATCTGGTGATGCAGTCGTTCTGCCACACCGCGGCTTACCCAAAGCCGATCGACGTCACCACCCACCACACCCTGCCGGATTTCATCCGCACCCGTGGCGGTGTTTCCCTGCGTCCTGGTGACGGCATCATCCACAGCTGGTTGAACCGCATGCTGCTGCCGGACACCGTCGGTACCGGTGGCGACTCGCACACCCGCTTCCCGATCGGCATCTCCTTCCCGGCCGGTTCCGGCCTGGTCGCGTTCGCCGCCGCCACCGGCGTAATGCCGCTGGACATGCCAGAGTCGATTCTGGTGCGCTTCAAGGGCAAGCTGCAACCAGGCATCACCCTGCGTGACCTGGTGCATGCGATTCCTTACGCGGCCATCCAGAAAGGCCTGCTGACCGTTGAAAAGAAAGGCAAGGTTAACGCCTTCTCCGGTCGCATCCTCGAAATCGAAGGCCTGGACGAACTGACTGTTGAGCAAGCGTTCGAACTGTCCGACGCCTCTGCCGAGCGTTCCGCTGCAGGTTGCACCATCAAGCTGCCGGAAAAAGCTATCGCTGAGTACCTGCGCTCAAACATCACCCTGCTGCGTTGGATGATCAGCGAAGGCTACGGCGATGCACGCACCCTGGAGCGTCGCGCCCAAGCAATGGAAGCTTGGTTGGCTGATCCTAAGCTGATGTCGGCTGACAAAGACGCTGAGTACGCCGAGATCATCGAAATCGATCTGGCAGACATCAATGAGCCAGTTCTCTGCGCCCCGAACGACCCAGACGATGCTCGTCTGCTGTCGACCGTTGCCGGTGAGAAGATCGACGAAGTGTTTATCGGTTCGTGCATGACCAACATTGGTCACTTCCGCGCGGCTGGTAAGTTGCTGGAAAAAGTTGAAGGCACCCTGCCAACTCGCCTGTGGCTGTCGCCGCCGACCAAAATGGACCAGCACCAGCTGACCGAGGAAGGCTACTACGGCATCTACGGCAAAGCCGGCGCGCGCATGGAAATGCCGGGCTGCTCGCTGTGCATGGGTAACCAGGCACGCGTGGAAGCCAACTCCACCGTGGTATCGACCTCGACCCGTAACTTCCCCAACCGTCTGGGCGATGGTGCCAACGTCTACCTGGCTTCGGCTGAGCTGGCGGCTGTTGCAGCCATCACCGGCAAGCTGCCGACTGTTGAGGAGTACATGGTCTACGCGAAGGAAATCGACACCATGGCAGCGGACGTTTACCGCTACCTGAGCTTCGACCAGATCGCCGAGTTCCGTGAAGCTGCTGCGAACGCCAATATCCCGGTCGTTCAAGCCTAACGAAACAACGCATCACGCTGTACGCTGAAGAAGAGCCCCGCCTAGTGCGGGGCTTTTTCTTTTCTGATCCATGACCGAGCAACTCAATGGCTACACCTAGCGCACTGTTATGCAGCACGGCGGCGTAACTGTGCTGGACAGGCGACGCACCGCCACTTATCTTCGCCACCTGGCCAGCGCACTGGCCAACGTCGCTCGGACGGTTCCGGGCGCTTACGTATCCGAGGAAAGCATGACTGATCAAGCTCCGCGCCGCTTTGCGCGCATCGATCGACTCCCCCCTTATGTGTTCAATATCACCGCCGAGCTGAAGATGGCCGCGCGCCGCCGTGGCGAAGACATCATCGACTTCAGCATGGGCAACCCCGATGGCCCCACCCCACCGCATATCGTCGAAAAGCTGGCGCAGGTCGCCCAGCGCGAAGACACTCACGGCTATTCGACTTCTCGCGGTATTCCGCGCCTGCGTCGCGCCATTTCGCGCTGGTACAAGGACCGTTATACGGTCGATATCGACCCGGAAAGTGAAGCCATCGTAACCATCGGCTCAAAGGAAGGCCTGGCACATTTGATGCTGGCCACTCTGGACCATGGCGATACCGTGCTGGTACCCAACCCCAGTTATCCGATTCACATCTACGGTGCGGTGATCGCCGGCGCACAGGTGCGCTCGGTGCCGTTGATTCCGGGCGTGGACTTCTTCGCTGAGCTGGAGCGCGCAATTCGCGAATCCATACCTAAGCCGAAGATGATGATCCTCGGCTTCCCCTCAAACCCCACTGCGCAATGCGTAGAGCTGGACTTCTTCGAACGCGTGGTGGCCCTGGCCAAGCAATACGACGTGCTGGTTATTCACGACTTGGCGTACGCCGATATCGTCTATGACGGCTGGAAAGCACCGTCAATCATGCAGGTGCCGGGTGCCAAAGACATTGCCGTGGAGTTCTTCACCCTGTCCAAGAGCTACAACATGGCCGGCTGGCGCATCGGCTTTATGGTCGGTAATAAAGAACTGGTCAACGCCCTCGCACGAATCAAGAGCTACCACGACTACGGCACCTTCACCCCGCTGCAAGTTGCAGCCATTGCAGCACTGGAAGGCGACCAACAGTGTGTGCGCGATATCGCCGAACAGTATCGCCAGCGTCGCAACTTATTGGTCAAAGGCCTGCATGAGCTGGGCTGGATGGTTGAGAACCCCAAAGCCTCGATGTATGTCTGGGCCAAGATTCCCGAGCAGTACGCCCATCTCGGCTCACTGGAGTTTGCCAAGAAGCTACTACTGGAAGCCAAGGTCTGCGTTTCTCCGGGTATTGGTTTCGGTGATTACGGTGACGACCATGTGCGCTTTGCCCTGATCGAAAACCAAGACCGCACCCGTCAGGCGCTTCGCGGGATTAAGACGATGTTTCGCGCGGACGGCCTATTAACCGGCCAAAAAGCCAAACCTCACGACCAGTAATCACACAGAGGGCACCTTAGGGTGCCCTCTAACGTTTCAGCTCGAATAATCCAGCACCGTCCACACCCGGCTCAGGCCATCAGCAATCACGCAGCCACTTTGCCCCAGCTGGTTGCTGCTGTGCAGCGACATCCGATTCGTCACGCCATCGGCCGCATCCGAACGTTCGCTCAGCCACTGCACACGGCCGCAATTGGCCGTCTCGATGACATAGCTGGCCGCCACTACCGCGCCCTCGCTAGGCTGCTTAATCACATCCACCACCGTACCGCGCTCTTCAACGCGCATCCCGTCGAATACCAGCACGGCCCAGGCCTGGCTGTTCTCTATGACTAGGTAAGTGCCATTGGCTCGGGGTTGATCAAGCTGCGGCTGCGCACAGCCGGCTAAAAGACCCAGTAGCACAAGTGTCATCAGCATCTGTTGCATTGTTAGCGACTCCTTTGCAGTGCCTGTCGCCATTGGCTTTGCGAGCACATGGCGGGAGAGATCGGGTAGGTGACGATTTAGGACTTGGGCTTACTATTATCGAATACTGTTTATTTGTACAGTATTTTCGATTACCCTTGCCCCCGCCTACTTAGCCAGCCGCACAACCCGTAAACGGACCCTACAAGTCGCGAACAGGAGCTCACACATGCAAGACGTATTGCAGATGAAAGACAGCGTAAACCGCATGGCTGTGGAAAAAGTCCGCGCCATCGTCGAAGAATTACAGCTCGACGGCATCGTCACCGAGGGCAAGACGCCGTTCTCACGGGCGCACTTCAATACCTGTTTTGCCGAGATAGAAGCGTTATTGCAGCGTGCCGGCTATCACCGCCAACTGGACGTAGTCGGTTACCAAGGCCTGGCCTATACCATGTTCGATCCTTCACGCTGGGAGGCTGTGGAGGTACTGCGCTGGCTCAAGGCCTTTGTCGAGGAAGGACAGAGCCAATCACGCTCACGTTAGGACTGTTAATACCGAACACCACGCAGCACCTGCCACACAGAGCGCAACAGGGCTAATATTCGCCATCTTTTCAACGACTGGATGCAGCAATGGCCCGCTTGACCCTAATGTTTCCCGAAGACCAGTTCTGCTTTAGCACTCACCTGACTGTGCGGGTAACTGACATCAACGCTGCCAACCACCTGGGCAATGACTCGATGATCTCGATGATTTCCGAGGCGCGGGCGCGCTTTCTATTCGAGTTCGGCATCGAGGAAACCCAGGAAGACGGCACAGGCATCATCGTTACCGACCTAGCCACCACCTACCGCGCCGAGGCCCACGCCCGCGATCAATTGCTGTTCGAGGTCGGCGTGATGGATTTCAACAACTACGGCGGCGATATCACCTTCCGCATCACGCGTCCGGCCGACGGTGTGCTAGTGGCTATGGCTAAGTCCGGCTTCGTGTTTTTTAACTATAAGCTAGGCAAGGTGGTGAAGATGCCAGCCGCCTTCAGCAATAAATTCAGCAAGGTTAACTGGCTCAGCCAATAACCGACGCTGCCGAGGAACTCCGGCGAGCGCCAGCATGACCTCGCCTGAGCGCTACGACCCCGCCTGGTCAGAGAGTTTTTGCTCGTTTATTCGGCTGCCGCCGTGACAGCCGGCGCATCCTCTGCTACGCCTTATGCATAAAATCAAAAGCAGGGGCCATTACTGTGACAGCTACGCGCCGCCATGTCCGCAACGCCGGACTACTGAGCAACCTACTCGCCTTGGCGCTCCTGACCCTTCCCATGCCTACGCATGCGCTTAACCCCGCCGCTGACGTCAAACCCACGGAACACCATTGCCGCGCGCATGCCAGATGAACCTGACATAGATATGTTTTTTATAACGCCTCAGCCTATTTCCAGACAAAGAAAAGCCCGGTCTAAGCCGGGCTTTTCTATACAGCCAGATCGATTACTGCTGGATCTGAGCTTCTACTTCAGCTTCCACGCGACGGTTAACAGCGCGGCCTGCGTCGGTAGCGTTATCAGCAACCGGACGAGTTTCGCCGTAGCCTGCCGCATTAACGCGGGCAGCATCAACGCCGTACTGATTGACCAGCACGTCACGAACAGCGCTAGCGCGGCGCTCGGACAGGTTCTGGTTGTAAGCGTCGCTGCCTTTGGAGTCAGTGTGACCTTCAACCACGGTGGTGGTCTGCGGGTACTGCTTCATGAAGTCAGCCAGGTTCTTGATGTCGCCGTAGCTTTCTTCTTTAACATTGGCCTTGTCGAAATCGAACTTAACGTCCAGCTCAACACGAACCAATTCCATCGGCTCTTCAACAGCTACCGGCTCTGGGGTCGGCTCAACAGCAGCGACAACAACTGGCGCCGGCTTGCTGCCACCACCGAAGTTCATGCCTATACCGACGCTTGGCGCCCACTCGGTATCGCCCTGGTCGATGTTGTACTGAGCTTCAACGCCAGCACGGGCATAGAAGTTGTCAGTGAAGTAATACTTAGCGCCGCCGCCGATGTTGGCGAAGGTAGAACCGTTACGACCATTGCGACCGGACTGACCGATGCTCTGATCCGAGAAACCAGCAGAAACGTAAGGACGCAGTGCGTCGCCAGCGTTGTTGAAGTGGTACAGCGCGTCCAGAGCGGTGTTCGAACCCTTGATGTTGCGACCATCTTCGCCGCGGGCGTTGTGTACTTCGTCATAGGCCAGACGCAGTTCAACGTCGTCAGTCAGGTAGTAGCCGATGCTGCCACCAAACAGGTTGCCGTTGTTTTTGAAGTCACGGGCGCTGTCAAAAATTTCTTTCTTGGCAAAACCCTCAATTTCTACAGCGCCTTGGCCTTGGGCCAGAGCACTGAGAGAAGAAGTAGCCAACAACGAGCCAATGACAACGCCTAAAGTGTTTTTCAGTTTCATTACCAATATTCCCTATCTCATGATGGTCAGTAAGTTGTCTGACAAACACAAGACAACTCAGCCGATAATTCTACCAGAATTAACCGTTAGCTATGACGGCTTTATTCTAAGTAAGTTTCAGCACTATCCGAAAATTTATCGCGTAGCCGATCAAGTGCACGCTTATAGCGCATTTTCGTAGCACTTAGGCCCATGTGCATAATGTCGGCAATCTCTTGGAACTCCAGCTCTGCGACAAAACGTAGCACCAAAATTTCCCGATCGATGGGATTAACGTGCACCAGCCAACGATCAAGTCCACCTTTATCTTCAGGCTTTGGCTCTTTCTCTTCAGACGCTTCTTCGAGCGGATCCAAGCTTAGGGCGTCAATAAGACGGCGCTTGCGACGTTCTTTGCGATATTGAGTAATGCATTCGTTGTACGTGATGCTGTACAGCCATGTTTTAAACTTTGACTTACCCTCAAAGTTTTTAAGGCCATATAAAACCTTGAGCATAACTTCTTGGCAGACATCATCCGCATCACGGTCGTTACCCAAATAACGCGCGCACACGTTAAATAAAGTACGTTGATAACGGCGCATTAACTCTTCATAGGCACGGGTTATATGAAATAACTCGTCACGGGCACGCGCCACTAACTCTTCGTCCGAGAGTTCGCGGGGGTCATAGCGCAGTGATGCGGAGTGGGCTTTATTCAAAACGAGTCGGGCCGACAGTCAGGACATAAGCCAACGCAACCTGTAATCAGGCTGCTGATTGGCCGCATACAATAGCAGGGATTAGCCTTAGCGGCTGCTTACCTGCTGATCAAGCAAGGTACGGTTAGCGACTGAAACCAGCTCGCCGGCTTCCGTCAGCAGCGTGGTTTTAACCGTACCGATCTCTTCGATCTGCCCTTCGACCGCACCGACCTGGACTTGTTGCCCCACTTCATACAATTCACGCACATAAATACCAGCCAGGATCTGACTGGCGATATCGCGACTGCCCAGCCCCAGCGCCAGAGCGACAGCCAGCCCTACCGAGATCAGCACAATGGCGATCACGTTATTAAGCAGTTCGGTTTTCACCTCAAGCTGACCGATCGCCACCGAGATACTGATGATGATCACCAAGCCCTGAGCAATACGCCCCAGGCCGCCGGCATAATCCAGGCCTACGCCTTCTGCAGCGCCGCGCACCAAGCCACTGACCAGTTGCGCCAACAAGACACCGGCGAGCAACACCAAGGCCGCACCGAAGACTTTCGGCAGGTACAGGGCCAGCACATCGAGGGTGGCGGAAACCCGCTCAAGACCAAGGGATTCAGCCGCAGTGACCAGGAAGATCAGCAACACAAACCAGTAAACGATTTTACCGATCAGGGTCGACACCGGCACTTGGATACCGGCACGACCGAGGATTTTGGTCAGACCAGTACCGGCCATCAAACGATCCAGGCCAATCTTACCGAGCAGCTTGGACAGTAAAGTGTCGAGAAACTTAGCCACCACAAAACCCAGTAACACCACCACCATGGCGCCAAACAGCCGCGGAATAAAAGCAGCAATAGGGGTCCAGACGCTGGCCATCGCGTCTACCAGCACTTGTGTAAATTCCATGCTCAGTCAGCCTTATCAAGAGAAGATTCGGAGGATTTACGGCGCGAAACCGGCGCAACGTGAGGCGATCCGTTATTCAGCGCGATCATTAACGCGCCGGCCCAATGCCCCATCAGGGCAAACAAATCACCGACACCGACCTGGCGGTTGGCGGTTTTCAGCACGCGATGCAGACAAGCATCATCGTCATGGCTCGAGGCGGGCGACTTAAGTAAATCGCGCAATGATTCTTCAAAGGGATCGTGCATGGCGCACCTCACAGGATGTGACGGCTAGACGAGACCAGTACCGAGCAGGTCACATCAGATCCAGCGCAAGCGACGAAACAGCAGCCACTGCACCAGCGCTACCACCGCCATCAGCGAACAAGCCAGAAGAAAGCCATGCGGGCTTTCTGAGCCGGGAATACCGCCGACATTAATCCCGAGCAAGCCGGTAAGGAAACTCATCGGCAAGAAGATCCCGGTGATGATGCCGAAACGGTACATGGTGTGGTTCATCCGCTCATCCATGCGCCGATTTTCCGCTTCCAGCAGCAGGCTGACCCGCTCACGGCTGAGTTCAAGCTCTTCCAGGTAACGGGTCAAGCGGTTGTTCAGCTCATTCCAGTAGCCACCGTCTCCCTCAACAAACCACGCCTGGGCACTGGCAGTCAGCTGAGCGTAGATATCACGCTGCGGCGCCAGGAAACGCCGCAAACTGGCCGCACGACGACGTATCTGCAGCAGCGTGGAATGATCCGGCGCCTCACTGGCTTCGGCATCGGCGGACTCTTCCAGATCATCGATCTGCTCCGACAGTTCGCCCACCAACAACTCAACTTTATCGGTCAGGTAATGCGCCATGCTGAGGATCAGCTCGGCCGAGGTTTTCGGCCCGCGGCCGGCCAACAGGTCTTCGATCAACGCCTCAGTGGCCCGCAGCGGTCGTAAACGCAAAGAAATGGCCCGTTGGGTGTCGGCAAAGATACGCACAGAGACCATGTCTTCGGGCTCAGCCCCCGGGTTGAGGTTCAAACCACGCAAAAACAGCAGCAGCTGCTGCTCAGGCAGCGCCAGCAGTCGCGGCCGCGTGTTCTCCTCAAGCAGCAGGTCACAGCAGAACTCACTCAAGCCACTTTCGGCGCGCAACCAGGCATGCGTCTGCGGATGACCGCGATCCCAGTGCAACCAGAGGCTTTCTTGCTCAGCCAGCACCAACCCAGGCAACTCATCCCGAGCGATGCTACGAGCACCGCCCTGGCCGTTGAGGACAAAGGCATGCACCAAGCCCCACTGAGCGTTTTCACCTTCGTGCATGACGGTTTCCTGCAAGTGGGCTACTCCGGCATTTGTAGGGCAGACGGCGAGATGATCACGCCATTGTTGTCGGCATAGATAAATTCACCCGGACGGAAGGTCACGCCGCCAAAGGTGACCGCGACGTTGAGGTCGCCGATGCCGCGCTTATCGGTTTTCATCGGATGGCTGGCCAGAGCCTGAATACCCAGATCGGTCTGCGCCAGCACGTCGACATCCCGCACGCAGCCATAAATCACAATGCCTTCCCAGCCATTCTTCGCGGCTTTCTCGGCGAGCATGTCACCGAGAAGCGCGCGACGCATGGAAGCGCCACCATCGACCACCATGACCTTGCCCTTACCCGGCTGCTCAACCTGCTCTTTAACCAGCGAGTTGTCCTCAAAGCACTTGATGGTCACAATTTCGCCACCAAAAGAGTCGCGGCCACCAAAATTGCTGAACATCGGTTCAACCACCTGGACCAGTTCCGGGTAGGCATCGCACAGATCGGGGGTGATGTAATACATGGCAAAGCTCCTTGGAGAATTTGAGGGGCGCTGACAGGTCGATCCCGACCCGTTTTGCATCATAAACCACAGGCCAATACGCCGGCTGACAAAGGGCGCATTCAACGCGCGACAACTGTCCAGGTCAACCGCAATTAGGCTCCCCTGCCGCTACTCGACGCCAGCAGTTGCAGCGCCTTCTAATTCACTACGCTCCAGCTCGGCAGACATTTGCGGACTTCGTTGCAACCATTGCTCAAGCAAGGGCCAGACCTCACGCTGCGCTTCTTTACTGATGAGCATTTCAACATGGCCGAAGTCGCTGCTGAAACCCTGCTTTTTACCCAGGCAGATAAACTCACTCACGGGCGAACCGAACTGCTTGAGTAACTTTTCGCAGGCCCAGGCCGGATCCTGCCTGTCCCCTAGCGCAGCTACGGCCAGAACCGGCACCCGCACCTCTGCCAACCCGGCCCACCAGTTGCGCTTGGCATCACCAAAACGGCCAAACAGGCCATGCCAGCGCAAGCTCTCGACGACCAAGCCAATCGGTTCATCTTCCGGGCCACGCTTAAGTCGGGCGCCGGAAAGCACCGAGAAGCGCTTAAGCAGCAGCCGTGCGGTCCACTCCAGTGGCGGCAGCTTCAACGGCCAATAAACGCGACTGATCTGACTGCCGAACAACGCACTGGAGGCGATTTTCGCCTCATCCAGATAATGCCCACCCAACGCCCCAGCAAGAATAATCCCGCCCAGAGAATGCCCCAGCCAGTGGGCCTTCTGCGGGTTTAGCTCATGGATAAAGTCAGCGATTGCCGGCAGGTCGTAACGCACGTAATCACTGACCGTGTTGCGTGAATAGTCGCGGTTACGCGGCGACAAGCCATGCCCACGCATCTCGGCAATCCACACATCGAAGCCGGCACGGGCCAGGTAAGCGCCCAACCCAATACCCTTGGGCGAAAACCAGAAGCGCCGGTTGGAAAAGCTCCCGGGAATCAGAATCACCGGCACGCCACGAGTGTGCTCATAGCCTGCACGACCCAGACGCGTCAGCGCCAGTTCAACACTTCTATCCGGACTGTTACCGGGCTTGAGGCGATAAATGTCTTCACTCAAATCGCCACGGAGTTCCGCGCTGATCAAGGCGACGGGAAAAAGCTCACTGCTGCTTTGCATCTGTTTACGCTCTGGTACAAGCCAATTGCCGGGCGCAATTTTTCACGTCGCAGGCGACGGCCCTAAGGTCGCCACGATGGCCGACCACAAAAACGCCAGCAGCGTTTTTGCGCGCAAGCCCCGGAGAGGTGAAGCACATGGATGTGCTGAACACAAAAAAGGGCGGGATCAACCCGCCCTTGAATATAACGTTAACGCGCCATCAGGCCGATTGCTGACCTTCGGCCAGGAAGAACCAGGTATCGAGCACCGAATCCGGGTTCAACGATACGCTTTCGATGCCCTGCTCCATCAGCCAGCGCGCCAGATCTGGGTGGTCCGAAGGACCCTGACCACAGATGCCGATGTACTTGCCGGCCTTGTTACAGGCCTGGATGGCATTGCTCAGCAGTTTCTTCACGGCCGGGTTACGCTCATCGAACAGGTGCGCGACGATACCCGAATCGCGGTCCAGGCCCAGCGTGAGCTGGGTCAGGTCGTTGGAGCCAATGGAGAAACCATCGAAGAACTCAAGGAACTCTTCAGCCAGAATCGCGTTGGACGGCAGTTCGCACATCATGATGACCTTCAAGCCATCCTGACCACGGGCCAGACCGTTGGCAGCCAGCAGATCAACCACTTGGCTGGCCTCACCGAGGGTGCGCACGAACGGCACCATGATCTCGACGTTGGTCAGGCCCATTTCATTGCGCACTTTCTTCAACGCGCGGCATTCGAGTTCGAAGCAATCACGGAACGACTCGCTGATATAACGCGAAGCACCGCGGAAGCCCAGCATCGGGTTCTCTTCTTCCGGCTCGTAGAGTTTGCCGCCGATCAGGTTGGCGTATTCGTTGGACTTGAAGTCCGACAGACGCACGATAACTTTCTTCGGCCAGAACGCTGCAGCCAGAGTACTGATGCCTTCGACCAGCTTCTCGACGTAGAAATTGACCGGATCGTCGTAACCTGCAATGCGCTTCTCGACGCTTTCTTTGATCTCCGGCGGCAGGCCGGCAAAGTTCAGCAGCGCTTTGGGGTGCACACCAATCATGCGGTTGATGATGAATTCCAGACGCGCCAGGCCCACACCTTCGTTGGGTAGCTGGGCGAAGTCGAAGGCACGGTCCGGATTACCGACGTTCATCATGATCTTGAACGGCAGTTCAGGCATGGCATCGACCGAGTTCTTACGAATATCGAAGCCCAGCTCGCCTTCGAAAATAAAGCCGGTGTCGCCTTCAGCGCAGGATACGGTGACGCCCATGCCGTCTTTCAGCACCTGGGTGGCGTTGCCGCAGCCGACGACTGCAGGAATACCCAGTTCGCGGGCAATAATCGCAGCGTGACAGGTACGCCCGCCACGGTTGGTGACAATGGCGCTGGCGCGCTTCATCACCGGCTCCCAGTCTGGGTCGGTCATGTCGGAAACTAACACGTCGCCTGGCTGGACCTTGTCCATCTCAGAAACGTCATGGATCACCCGTACGCGACCCGCACCGATCTTCTGCCCGATCGCGCGACCCTCAACCAGCACGGTGCCGGTTTCCTTGAGCAGGTAACGCTCCATTACATTGATGTTAGAGCGGCTCTTCACGGTTTCAGGGCGCGCTTGAACGATGTACAGCTTGCCGTCGTCACCGTCTTTAGCCCATTCGATGTCCATCGGACGACCGTAGTGCTTCTCGATGATCATGGCTTGTTTGGCCAGCTCGCTGACCTCAGCATCGCTCAGGCAGAAGCGCGCACGTTCGGCGCGATCAACGTCGACGACCTTGACCGACTTACCGGCCTTGGCTTCGTCGCCATAGATCATCTTGATGGCTTTGCTGCCCAGGTTGCGACGCAGAATCGCTGGGCGACCGGCTTCCAGGGTCTGCTTGTGCACGTAGAACTCATCGGGGTTCACAGCGCCCTGCACCACGGTTTCGCCAAGGCCATAGGCGCCGGTGATAAACACCACGTCACGGAAGCCGGATTCTGTATCCAAGGTGAACATCACCCCGGCGGTACCGGTTTCCGAGCGCACCATGCGCTGCACGCCGGCAGACAGAGCGACCAATTTATGATCAAAGCCCTGGTGTACGCGGTAGGCGATGGCGCGGTCGTTGAACAGCGAGGCAAATACCTCTTTAGCAGCACGGATCACATTGTCCACGCCACGGATGTTCAGGAAGGTTTCTTGCTGACCGGCAAACGAAGCGTCTGGCAGGTCTTCGGCGGTGGCCGAGGAGCGCACGGCTACGGCCATGTTGTCGTTGCCACCGGCCATTTCGGCGAAGGCAATACGAATCTGCTTGTCCAACTCGGCGGGGAACGGTGCATCCATGACCCACTGACGGATCTGCGCGCCAGTCTTGGCCAAGGTGTTGACGTCATCAACATCAAGGGCATCAAGGGCCGCATGAATCTGCGCGTTCAGGCCGCTCTGCTCGAGAAAGTCTCGGTAAGCCTGGGCTGTTGTGGCGAAACCACCGGGCACTGAAACACCGGCACCAGCAAGGTTGCTGATCATCTCGCCCAGGGAGGCGTTCTTGCCCCCTACGTGCTCAACATCGTGATTGCCGAGCTTATCGAGGGAAACTACGTACTCTACCAAGGTGATCTCTCCACTAAGGTGTTGGAAAAGCTCAAGGGGCTGGGGAAACTCGCCGGCATACATGCCCGCACGATTGTGGCCTGGCCCTGGAAAATAAGTAACAATGCCGGCCAGATCGGCCCTGCAAAGGCGGGCCTATGATAGCCAAGATTCGTCCTCAGCTTAAGGCCCATGGCACAAATGAAACGAACCGCTTTTTTCATCTCCGATGGCACCGGCATCACTGCCGAAACCCTGGGCCAAAGTCTGCTAGCCCAATTTGAAACTATCGACTTCACCAAACTCACGCGACCCTACATCGATAGCGTGGAAAAAGCGCGCGCAATGGTACAACAAATCAACAGCGCAGCCGAGAAGGACGGCTCTAGACCGATCATTTTCGACACCATCGTCAATCAGGACATACGCGACATCCTGGCTGAGTCCGAAGGTTTTATGATCGATATCTTCTCGAGTTTTCTGGCCCCTCTGGAACAGGAACTGACCTCACATTCCTCTTACTCCGTCGGCAAGTCACACTCCATCGGCCACAACTCCAACTACATGGAGCGTATTGAAGCGGTCAACTTCGCCTTGGATAACGACGACGGTGCACGCACTCATTACTACGACAAAGCTGATTTGATCCTGGTCGGCGTATCACGCTGCGGTAAAACCCCAACCTGCCTATATATGGCCATGCAATATGGCATCCGCGCCGCCAACTACCCGCTGACCGAAGACGACATGGAGCGTTTGCAGCTGTCGCCGGCCTTGAAAAAGTACAAGGACAAGCTGTTCGGCCTGACCATCGATCCGGATCGCCTCACCGCCATTCGCAACGAGCGCAAACCCAACAGCCGCTACGCCAGTTATGCCCAGTGCGAATTTGAAGTACGCGAAGTGGAAAACCTGTTCCGCCGCGAAAACATCAATTTCATCAATTCCACGCATTTCTCGGTAGAAGAAATATCGGCCAAGATCCTGGTGGAAAAAGGTGTTGAGCGCCGCTTTAAGTAAACGCTATAAACACTTGATATAAAAGAAAAAGGCCCGACAACTTCGAGCCTTTTCTCAGGCTGCTGATTTAGATCGAGTCGCCAGGAACCCGCACCCAACCTTCCATCAGAATCCGCGCACTACGCGACATAATCGCCTTAGTCACCGTCCACTGGCCGTCAACCAGCGCCGCCTGAGCGCCAACGCGCAATGTCCCGGATGGATGACCAAAGCGCACCGCTTCGCGTGCACTGCCACCCGCAGCCAAATTAACCAGCGTGCCCGGAATCGCCGCCGCCGTGCCGATAGCCACAGCACAGGTGCCCATCATCGCGTGGTGCAGCTTGCCCATCGACAGCGCGCGCACCAGTAAATCGACATCAGCCTCCTGCACTGTTTTGCCGCTGGACGAGAGGTAATCCTTGGGCTTGGCGACGAAGGCGATCTTCGGCGTGTGCTGCCGGGTAGCCGCTTCTTCTGCAGTTTTGATCAGGCCCATGCGCAAGGCACCTGCCACACGAATCTTCTCGAAGCGCGCCAATTGCTCCGGATCACCGTTGATCTGCTCGCGCAGCTCGCTGCCGCTGTAGCCAATGTCTTCGGCGTTGACGAACACGGTGGGGATACCGGCCGTGATCATGGTCGCTTTGAAAGTACCGACGCCCGGCACGTCCAGATCATCGATCAGGTTACCGGTGGGGAACATCGAACCGCCTTCCTCACCATCGTCAGACGGATCAAGGAACTCCAGCACAATCTCGGCAGCGGGAAAGGTCACCCCATCCAGCTCGAAGTCGCCGGTTTCCTGCACCTGGCCATTGCTAACCGGCACATGGGCAATGATGGTTTTCTGGATATTTGCCTGCCAGATACGCACCTCGCACATACCGTTCTGCGGAATGCGCGACGGGTCAACCAGGCCGGCGTGCAGGGCAAACGCGCCAGCGCCCGTGGACAGATTGCCGCAGTTACCGCTCCAATCGACGAAGGCCTTGTCGATCGACACCTGGCCGTAGAGGTAGTCGACATCGTGATCCGGCTGGCTGCTCTTCGACAGAATCACGCATTTCGAGGTCGAGGATGTCGCCCCACCCATGCCATCAATTTGCGCGGCATAAGGATCGGGGCTGCCAATCACCCGCATAAACAGCTTATCGCGCGCCGCTCCTGGCACTTGGCAGCTCTGCGGCAGGTCTTGCAGGCGGAAGAACACGCCCTTACTGGTACCGCCACGCATATAGGTGGCGGGGATTTTGATCTGGGGTAACTGAGACATGGTGATTACCTGGCCTTATAAACCCTAGGGTGGATAGTGTTTTTCCATCCACCGCTCAACGTTGTCATGGTGGATCGGTGAAACGTGATCCACCCTACGAAAGACCGGGGCGTTAACGCCCCGGTGGTCAATCAGCCCTTGGTGGACTCCAGGAAGTCCTGAGCAAAGCGCTGCAGCACACCGCCCGCCTCGTAGATCAAGACTTCTTCGTTGCTGTCCAGGCGACAGGTCATCGGCACTTCAACGCGCTCGCCATTGCGACGTGTGATCACCAACGTCATGGTTGCGCGCGGCTTGCGCTCACCGATCACGTCATACACTTCAGTGCCGTCGATACCCAGGGTCAGGCGTGTAGTGCCTGGTTTGAACTCCAGCGGTAGCACGCCCATGCCGATCAAGTTAGTGCGGTGAATACGCTCGAAACCTTCGGCGGCAATCACCTCAACACCGGCCAAGCGTGGCCCCTTGGCGGCCCAGTCACGCGAGCTGCCCTGGCCATAGTCGGCGCCGGCAATGATGATCAGATTCTGCTTGCGCCCCATATAGGTTTCGATGGCTTCCCACATGCGCATGACCTGGCCTTCCGGCTCAACCCGCGCCAGCGAACCCTTCTTCACCTGCCCATCCACCACGGCCATTTCGTTGACCAGTTGCGGGTTGGCGAACGTGGCGCGCTGCGCGGTCAGGTGATCGCCGCGGTGGGTGGCGTAAGAGTTGAAGTCCTCTTCCGGCAAGCCCATTTTGTGCAGGTACTCGCCCGCTGCCGAGTTCAGCAGAATGGCGTTGGAGGGCGACAGGTGGTCGGTGGTGATGTTGTCCGGCAGCACCGCCAACGGCCGCATGCCCTTGAGCGTGCGCTCACCGGCCAGCGCACCTTCCCAATACGGCGGACGACGAATGTAGGTCGACATCGGGCGCCAGTCGTACAACGGGCTTTCAGCCTCCTGCACAGCACCCAGGTCAAACATCGGGATGTAAACCTGACGGAACTGCTCCGGCTTGACGCTGGCCGCGACGATGGCATCGATCTCTTCGTCGCTCGGCCACAGGTCTTTCAGGGTGACCGGATTGCCCTGCTGGTCATGCCCGAGCACGTCTTGCTCGATGTCGAAACGCATGGTGCCGGCAATGGCATACGCCACCACCAACGGCGGTGAAGCGAGGAACGCCTGCTTGGCGTAAGGGTGAATACGCCCGTCGAAGTTGCGGTTGCCCGACAGTACGGCGGTGGCGTACAGATCACGGTCGATGATCTCCTGCTGGATCAGCGGATCCAGCGCACCGGACATGCCATTACAGGTGGTGCAGGCGTAGCCAACAATGCCGAAACCGAGTTGTTCCAACTCGGACAGCAGGCCTGCGTCCTCCAGATACAGCTTGGCGACCTTGGAGCCTGGTGCGAACGAGGTCTTGACCCAAGGTTTGCGCAGCAAGCCGAGCGCATTGGCCTTCTTCGCCAGCAAGCCCGCAGCCACCACATTGCGCGGGTTGGAGGTGTTGGTGCAGCTGGTGATGGCCGCGATAATCACCGCGCCGTCGGGCATCAAACCGTCAGCTTCCTCAACCTTGCCGGATGCCAGCTTGGCTTCGTCTGCAATGCCGCGCTCGTGCAGTGCCGAGGTTGGCAGGCGGCGATGCGGGTTGCTCGGTCCGGCCATATTGCGCACCACAGACGACAGGTCGAAGCTCAGCACCCGCTCGTATTCGGCAGTAACCAGCGCATCAGCCCAGAGACCGGTGGTCTTGGCGTAATGCTCGACCAACGCCACCTGCTCCGGTTCGCGGCCGGTGAGTTTGAGGTAATCGATGGTCTGCTGGTCGATGTAGAACATCGAAGCAGTGGCACCGTATTCCGGGCACATATTGGAAATGGTCGCACGATCGCCAATGGTCAGGCTGTTGGCACCCTCACCGTAGAACTCAACCCAGGCACCGACCACGCGCTCAGCACGCAGGAACTCGGTGATGGCCAGGACGATGTCGGTAGCGGTAATACCGGGCTGACGCTTGCCGGTCAGCTCGACACCGACGATATCCGGCAGGCGCATCATCGATGCGCGGCCCAGCATCACCGTCTCAGCTTCCAGGCCACCAACACCCACGGCGATTACGCCCAGGGCATCGACGTGCGGAGTGTGGCTGTCCGTGCCGACGCAGGTGTCCGGGAAGGCCACGCCGCCACGCGCCTGAATCACCGGGCTCATTTTCTCCAGGTTGATCTGGTGCATGATGCCGTTGCCGGCCGGGATCACGTCGACGTTCTTGAATGCAGTCTTGGTCCACTCGATAAAGTGGAAGCGGTCTTCGTTGCGACGGTCCTCGATGGCGCGGTTCTTATCGAACGCGTCCGGGTCGAAGCCCGGCGCTTCGACAGCCAGCGAGTGATCGACGATCAGCTGAGTCGGCACCACCGGATTAACCTTGGCCGGGTCACCGCCCTGCTCGGCAATCGCATCACGCAGGCCAGCCAGGTCGACCAACGCGGTCTGGCCAAGAATGTCGTGGCACACCACGCGGGCCGGGTACCAGGGGAAATCCAGGTCGCGCTTACGTTCAATCAGCTGCTTCAGCGACTCAGTCAAGATCGCCGGATCACAGCGCCGCACCAACTGCTCGGCCAGCACGCGCGAGCTATACGGCAGCTTGGCGTAGGCACCGGGCGCGATAGCATCCACCGCCTCGCGGGTGTCGAAGTAGTCCAACACGGTGCCGGGCAACGGCTTACGGTGTTGGCTGTTGAGGGTAATGGTCATGGTTATGGACGCTCCTTGAGCGGCACGAACTTGACGTCTTCCGGGCCCACGTAGTTAGCGCTCGGGCGGATAATCTTGCCGTCGATGCGCTGCTCAATCACGTGGCTGGACCAGCCTGAGGTGCGCGCGATGACGAACAATGGGGTGAACATCGCGGTCGGCACACCCATCATGTGGTAGCTGACGGCGCTGAACCAATCGAGGTTGGGGAACATCTTCTTGATTTCCCACATGGTCGATTCCAGGCGCTCGGCAATGTCGTACATCTTCATGTTGCCCTGTTCGGCAGACAGCTCGCGCGCAACGTCCTTGATCACCTTGTTACGTGGATCGCTGACGGTGTAGACCGGGTGACCGAAGCCGATCACCACTTCCTTCTTCTCGACGCGCGCACGGATATCGGCCTCGGCCTCATCCGGATTGTCGTAGCGCTTCTGAATTTCAAATGCCACTTCGTTGGCGCCGCCGTGCTTCGGCCCGCGCAACGCACCAATACCGCCCGCGATGCACGAGTACATGTCCGAACCGGTGCCGGCGATTACCCGCGAGGTGAAGGTGGAGGCATTGAACTCATGCTCGGCATACAGGTTGAGCGAGGTGTGCATGGCACGCACCCAGGACTCGCGCGGCTTTTCACCGTGCAACAGGTGCAGGAAATGGCCGCCGATGGAGTCATCGTCGGTTTCCACCTCGATGCGCTTGCCGTTGTGGCTGAAGTGATACCAATACAGCAGCGCGCTGCCCAAGGAAGCCATCAGCTTGTCGGCAATATCACGGGCACCCGGGTGGTTGTGGTCGTCTTTCTCCGGCGACACACAACCGAGCACCGACACCGCGGTGCGCATCACGTCCATCGGGTGCGCCGACGGCGGCAGCTGCTCAAGACTGACCTTGAGGCTTGCCGGCAAGCCACGCAGGGCCTTGAGTTTGGCTTTGTAGCCTGCCAGTTCAGCGACGTTAGGCAGTTTGCCGTGCACCAGCAGGTGAGCGATCTCTTCGAAGTCGCAGCGATTGGCAAAATCGAGCACATCATAGCCACGGTAATGCAGGTCGTTACCGGTACGGCCAACGGTGCACAGGGCGGTATTACCGGCGGCGGTGCCGCTCAGTGCCACTGACTTCTTCGGCTTGAAGCCCGGGGTGGTGGTTTCTGGGGTCGCACTCATCGCTTCTATCTCCTCATCCGATCCGGTCGGGTGGTTCTTTTTATTGGCAGGCGCGCTGGCCCGCATTCCGGTTATTTCTTGGCGGCGAACAACGCATCCAGACTCTGCTCGAACGCGTGGTAGTTGATGCGATCGTAGAGCTCCATACGCGTCTGCATGGTGCCGACCACATTCTTCTGCGTGCCGTCGCGGCGCACGGCCATGTAGACGTTTTCAGCCGCCTTGTTCATCGCACGGAAAGCCGACAGCGGGTACAGCACCAGGCCGACATCCACCGAGGCCAGCTCTTCAGTGGTGTACAACGGCGTGGCACCAAACTCGGTGATGTTGGCCAGAATCGGTGCCTTGACCCGATCGGCGAAAGTTTTGTACATCGCCAGCTCGGTGATCGCTTCGGGGAAGATCATGTCGGCACCGGCCTCGACACAGGCGGCGGCGCGGTCCAGCGCCGAGTTCAAGCCTTCAACCGCCAGCGCATCGGTGCGCGCCATGATCACGAAGCTGTCGTCGGTACGCGCATCAACGGCAGCCTTAATACGGTCGACCATCTCCTGCTGGGAAACGATTTCCTTATTAGGGCGATGGCCGCAACGCTTGGCACCGACCTGGTCTTCGATATGAATCGCCGCGGCGCCGAACTTGATCATCGATTTGACCGTACGCGCGACGTTAAAGGCCGAGCTGCCAAAACCGGTGTCGACATCAACCAACAGCGGCAAGTCGCACACATCGGTAATGCGCCGTACATCGGTGAGCACGTCATCCAGGCCGGTGATGCCCAGGTCCGGCAAGCCGAGTGAACCCGCCGCCACGCCACCGCCAGACAGGTAGATCGCCTTGAAACCGGCACGCTTGGCCAGCAATGCATGGTTGGCATTGATGGCGCCGATAACTTGCAGCGGATGCTCTTCGGCAACCGCATCGCGGAAACGCTGACCGGGACTTTTCATGCTCATGACTCACCTCGGGTTTTGGCTGTTTGGGTGGGTGCGCCCTGCTCTTTGCTGATAGCAAAGTGGCGCTCGATATTACGTTTGGAGGCGCTGATATGGCGGCGCATCAATAACTCGGCCAGCTCACCATCACGCTCGGCAATGGCATCGAGAATACGGTGGTGCTCGGCAAACGCCTGCCGTGGCCGATTGGGCGTTGCGGAAAACTGCAGGCGGTACATGCGCACCAACTGGTACAGCTCACCACAGAGCATCTGGGTCAGGGTCTTGTTGCCACTGCCCTGGATGATCCGGTAGTGAAAGTCAAAATCGCCTTCCTGCTGGTAGTAGCCGACACCGGCCTTGAAAGCCGCGTCCTGCTCATGCAGGTCCAGAACGCGGCGCAGCTCGTCGATTTCGGCAGCGCTCATGCGCTCGGCCGCCAGTCGACAGGCCATGCCTTCCAGGGACTCGCGAATTTCGTAAAGCTCAATCAACTCAGCGTGACTGAGGGACACCACCCGCGCGCCAACATGCGGAATGCGTACCAACAAACGCTGGCCTTCGAGGCGGTGAATGGCTTCACGCAGCGGCCCACGGCTGATGCCATAGGTGCGCGCCAGCTCCGGCTCGGAGATCTTGCTACCGGGGGCAATCTCACCTTTGACGATCGCAGCCTGAATACGCCGAAAAACCTGCTCGGAGAGGGTTTCAGAATCTTCCTGACTGGACTCGGGCGACTCAATCACATCAGTCATATTGTCGACACTGTTTAAATTAACTGCCGTAAAACTAACTATATACCCCGTAAATGTCAAACACGCCCGCAGATTGTTGACAGTTGCTCATCAGCCTTTAGTCGATAACCGCCGCGACCTTACTTGCATAAACGTCTATAAGCGCCTGTGCTGACTGAAAAAGCGCATGGTAGAATGCCGCCCGCTTAGCACCCGCAAAGGAATTTTGCCGGCCTACCAGACTCCAAGCGCAAGCTCGCTCACGGCGATACGCGTTACACGCTTTTATTTACCCCCTATCAACAGCACACCGCCCGGACTTATGACACTCAAGCCCTTCCTTCTATTGTTATGCCTGTTACTGACTCCCGGCCTGAGTCTCGCCGCGGAGAAGACGGTTTATGGGCTTAATGAGTACGTGCGTTTATTCGACCTCGACCTCAAGCTCGCCGCCAAACTCGATACCGGCGCAAAAACCGCATCGCTGAGCGCCCGCGACATCGAACGCTTCAAGCGTGATGGCGAAACGTGGGTGCGCTTCTACCTGGCCATCGATGAGGCACATAACAGCCCGATCGAACGCCCCCTGGCACGCATCAGCAAAATCAAACGGCGCGCGGGCGACTATGATCCAGAGGAAGAAAAAACTTACACAGCTCGCCCGGTGATCGAAATGGACGTCTGCATGGGCCATGCCCTGCGCACTATTGAAGTGAACTTGACCGATCGTAGTGCATTCCAATACCCGTTATTGATAGGCTCCGAAGCACTCAAACGCTTTTCGGCGCTGGTCGATCCGAGTCTTAAATACGCAGCAGGCAAACCTGCTTGCACCCCTGACGCAAACCCTGGCGAGTAATTCCCATGCGCTCTCTTACGCTCCATCTGAAAGTCCTAGTCACGCTCCTTGTGAGCCTGGGCATTCTGATTACGGCTTATCAGATTTTCATCCTCGGCATCCCCATGACCGAAGACGAGACTGACGATCTGTGGAACATCGACGCCAAAGTCGAGTTCCTGGCCAACCCGCGCGAGCCGGTTAAACTGCAGATGTTTGTACCGCCACTGGCTCAGGATTACGTCAGCCTGAACGAGAGCTTTATCTCCAATAACTACGGCGTGAGCATCAACCGCACTGACGGCAACCGCAAAGTCACCTGGTCCGCACGTCGCGCCAGCGGCAAGCAAACCCTCTACTACCGCCTGGTGCTGACCAAGCGTTACAGCGGCGAGCAAACCAAGGCCAAAGGCCCCATTTTCCGTGACAGCATCCCGGTAGAAGGTGCCGAGAAAATTGCCGCTGAAGCGCTGCTCGCACCGATTCGCCAACACTCGGCAGACGTCGAAACCTTCATCAGTGAAACCATCAAACGCGTCAACAACAGCAACGACGACAACGTCAAACTGCTGCTGAGCGGCGACACCTCCACTGCCAACAAAGCCACGGCGATCGAGCTACTGCTGTCCATCGCCCACGTGCCGATGCAGCGCGTTCACACCATCCGCCTCGCCAGCGAAATCCAGCAAAGCCCAGAGCTGTGGCTGCGCAGCTTCAACGGCGAAAAATGGCTGTACTTCAACCCGGAAAGTGGCGAGCAAGGCCTGCCGGCTGATCGGCTGGTCTGGTGGACCGGTGATGAAAGCTTGGTCACCCTCGAAGGCGGCAAACAGGCGCAAGTCAGCTTCAGCCTGAACAACAGCGAAATGAACGCCATTCGCCTGGCCAAGCTGACCGACGAAAACACTGACGCCGACTTCCTCGAATACACCCTGTATGGCCTGCCGCTGCAAACCCAGCAGACCTTTATGATCATGGTCATGATCCCGATTGGCGTGCTGGTGATTCTGATCCTGCGTAACCTCGGCGGCCTGCAGACACTCGGTACCTTTACCCCGGTACTGATCGCCCTGGCCTTCCGCGAAACCCAACTGGGCTTCGGCATTATCCTGTTTACCGTGATTACCGCTCTTGGCCTGTCGCTGCGCTCTTATCTGGAACACTTGAAACTGCAGATGCTGCCTAGGCTTTCGGTAGTACTGACCTTCGTCGTGGTACTGATCGCGGTGATCAGCCTGTTCAGCCATAAACTTGGCCTGGAGCGCGGCTTGTCGGTAGCGCTGTTCCCGATGGTGATTCTGACCATGACCATCGAACGCCTGTCGATCACCTGGGAAGAGCGCGGCGGCGGCCATGCCTTCAAAGTGGCCATCGGTACCCTGTTCGCCGCAACCTTGGCGCATCTGCTGATGAGCGTACCGGAGCTGAACTACTTCATCTTCACCTTCCCGGCCGTGCTGATGATTCTGGTGGGCTTCATGTTGGCGATGGGTCGCTACCGCGGTTACCGCTTGACCGAACTGTTCCGCTTCAAAGCCTTCCTCAAGGACTAATGCCATGTTCGGTCTGATCAAGACGTGGAAAGCCCTTGAAGCCAAAGGCATCATGGGCATCAACCGACGCAACGCGGACTACGTGCTGAAGTACAACAAACGGCACCTGTACCCGATCGTCGATGACAAGATCATCACCAAGCAGCGCGCGATCGAAGCGGGCATCGATGTGCCGGAAATGTACGGCGTTATCGAGACCGAGAAAGGCATCGACAAGCTGCGCGAGATTATTGGTGACCGTCCGGACTTCGTGGTCAAGCCAGCGCAAGGCGCTGGCGGTGACGGCATCCTGGTGATTGCCGATCGCTTCGAAGACAAATACAGAACCGTCTCGGGCAAAATCATCAGCCACGAAGAGATCGAGCATCAGATCTCCAGCATTCTCACCGGCCTCTACTCCCTCGGCGGCCACCGTGACCGTGCGCTGATCGAATACCGCGTGACCCCGGACCAGATCTTCAAAAGCATCAGCTATGAAGGTGTACCGGACATTCGCATCATCGTACTGATGGGCTACCCAGTGATGGCCATGTTGCGCCTGCCCACCCGTCAATCCGGCGGCAAGGCCAACCTGCACCAAGGCGCCATCGGCGTTGGTGTGGACATGGCCACCGGGGTGACCTTGCGCGGCACCTGGCTGAACAACAAAATCAGCAAGCACCCGGACACCACCAACGCGGTGGACGGCGTGCAACTGCCAAACTGGGACGGCTTTATGAAGCTCGCTGCCGGCTGCTATGAGCTGTGCGGGCTGGGCTATATCGGCGTGGACATGGTGCTGGACCAGGACAAAGGCCCGTTGATTCTTGAACTCAACGCCCGCCCAGGCCTGAATATCCAGATTGCTAACGACTGCGGGCTCACTCACCGCGCCCATGCGGTTGAAGCACGTATCGCCGAGCTGAAAAAGAAAGGCATTGTGGAAACACCTGAAGAGCGCATGCGCTTCTCGCAAGGGCTGTTTGGTCACATAGCACCGGTCAAGGGCTGATCGACAACAGATGAGTCCGGACATTCCGGGCTTATCAAATAGCGACCCAACACCCTGCCAGGGCTTTGTTCTGGCGGGGTGTTTTGTTTTCAACCCTGCCTGGCCGTATGTTGTTTGAGACACATCGCACCACCCGACGATGCGCCCACTAAACCTCTCAGTAACAGAGCAAAGCAATGCACTGCTCTAGGACGAATACCGGCGACGCTCTACAATCGCCATCCGCGCACTCGAAGCTGTCATATGCCTACTTGCCTTGTACTGCCACTGCCCTATCAAGCAGACCCTTCTCACTATTTCAGCAGCATCCTGGATGCCCCGGGCGCCGTGCTGCTGGATGCCGGACGGCCGACCGCACAACGCGGGCGCTACGACCTTATGAGTGCCTGGCCACTGGCTGAATTGCTGCCAACGCCTGACGAAACGGCCGAGGCCTTCCTACAACGCCTGCGCCAGAGCCTCAACGCGCTGGGTAAAGCCGAAGCACCCGCCGACACGCCCCTGCCATTCGTTGGTGGGCTAATCGGCTACTTGAGTTATGACTTCGGCCGCCGACTGGAGCACCTCCCGAGCGAAGCTTTCGATGACCTCGACCTGGCCGACGCCCGCTTTGGTGTTTATGCCTGGGCCCTGGTGACCGATCACCAACAGCAGCGCAGCCAATTGGTATTTCACCCAAACCTGCCGGCAGCCGAACACCAGCGCCTGAGCCTGTTGTTCACCCAGCCATCAGCGCCGACACCCGAGCCGCAACCGTTCAAGCTGCTGCAACGCTTCCAGCACGACATCACCGAAGAGCAGTACCTGCAGCGCCTGGCGCGAATTCAGGCCTACATCCAGGCTGGCGACTGCTACCAGGTGAACCTTACCCAGCGTTTTCGGGCGAACTACCAGGGCTCGACGTGGACTGCCTACCAGGCACTGCGCGCCGCCTGCCCGACACCGTTCTCGGGCTATCAAACGCTGCCGAACGGTGGGGCAATCATCAGCCTGTCACCGGAGCGCTTCTTGCGCCTCAGCGAAGGCCAGGTCGAAACCCGCCCCATCAAGGGCACCCGCCCTCGCCATACAGATCCGCAGCAGGACCAAGCCGAGGCCGACGCCCTGCTCGACAGCAGCAAAGACCGCGCAGAGAACCTGATGATTGTCGACCTGCTGCGTAATGACCTGGGGCGCAGCTGCAAAGTCGGCTCGGTGCGAGTGCCGGAACTCTTCGCCTTGGAGAGCTACCCCAACGTGCACCATTTGGTCAGCGCCGTCACCGGCGAACTGGCACCGGATAAAGATGCGCTGGACCTGATCGCCGGCAGCTTCCCCGGCGGTTCGATTACCGGCGCGCCAAAGATTCGCGCAATGCAGATCATCGATGAGCTCGAGCCCACGCGCCGTGCACTGTATTGCGGCTCACTGCTGTACCTGGATGTGCGCGGCGAAATGGACAGTTCCATCGCCATCCGCAGCCTGCTGGCCAAAGACGGTCAGATCAGCTGCTGGGGCGGCGGCGGCATCGTCGCTGACTCTGACGGCCACGCCGAATATCAGGAGTCCATCACCAAGGTCAAAGTGCTGCTGCAAACCTTGGAGCGTTTCTGCGATTGAACGCAATACAGGACAGGCTTTTGCTTGCCGAGTCTTTGCCGATAGCAGTCGTTCGCCACAGAAGCGCGCCGATGATGCCCAGCAAAAACTAAACACCCTGCGAAGGCCTAGCCCTCGCAGGGTGTTTGGGTATCCGCCTAATTAACCCGCCAGCGCGCGGCATGGCGGGCTTTTGAATGCAGTCGATTAGATTGCCGGCTCGCCAGCCACGACAGCCTCACCAGGCTGGGCGATCTCAACCGGCAGGCCATCTTCCGCAGCAACCACTTCACGCAGCACTTCCCAATCCAGACGCAGATCGGCAAATTCGTCGTTTTTCAGCAGCGCATTGATCACCGCGGTGTGCTTATCGACGACCGAAACCTCTCCAGTCTCATCCAGCGGCGCGTGCGCCTCCAGATAGACCTTGCCGCCACTGCGGCCAAACTTGTAAGGCTCGTTGATGATGCGCACCGGCGTACCGACCGACACCATCGACGCCAGTTTCAGCACGTTATGGTTAAGCATGCGGAAACAACCGTGGCTGACGCGCATACCGATACCGAACTTTTTGTTCGAGCCGTGGATCAGATAGCCCGGCACCGACAGGCCCAGTTTATAGGGGCCCAGCGGGTTATCTGGTCCAGGCGGCACATAGGCCGGCAGCGGGTCACCTGCTGCCGCATGCTCTGCCAGAATCGACTTGGGTGGCGTCCAGCCCGGGTTCGGCGTTTTGGCTGTAATGCGCGCATCAGCCACCGGCGAACTCCAGCCCTCGCGACCAATACCCAGCGGATAGGTGTGCACCACATTGCCGCCTTTGGGGTAGTAGTACAGACGGTACTCAGCCAAGTTGATCACCACACCTTCACGCGGGCCTGGCGGCAGGATAAAACGCGTCGGCAGAATGATCTCAGTCCCTTCACCCGGCAACCAGGCGTCAACACCCGGGTTGGCGATCACCATTTCCAGATAACCCAGGTCATTGACCACACCTAAATCGGCAAAGGTGTCCTCATATTTGGCCTTGATGACCTGCACCTCGCCAACGATGTCCTCGCCAGGCGGCGGCAAAGGAAGCTCAAGCGCATTGGCAGACGCTACCGCGAAGACAGCAGCGAGAGGCAGGCAGCGGGTAACGGCAAAAGCACGCGACAACATCCGAGAATTCCTGACGAAAATAGTGGGTGAAGGTAAATGGCGAGTGTACACCGGTTGATCAACTGCCGGGATACCTCAGCTCACGGGCAACGCAGGACGATCACCACGCTTCTGCGCATCCAGCCTCGCGCGACAAGCCGGGCACAAGCGTTTATCACGCAGCACGGCTTTGCTCAGATCACGCCATAACGGCTGCGCAGGCAGTAAACCACCACACAGCGTTCGGTCGGCGAACTCGCCTAATTCAAGCTGACGCGCGAGCAGGTGCACGCGCGCCTCTCGGCAGGCGAACAAGTCGAGCTGCTCGTCAGGTTCGATCAGTTGATAGGCATGCAAGGACCAGGCAGGACGCGGCATTGAGGGCTCCAGTGCGGGGGCGCCACATTAGCCGAAAGGCAGCCTACAGAAAAGCCTCTCAGACAAAGGTTTTAGGGCTAACCAGGCTTATTCAGCCGCGTGAAGTAGAGCCCAGGTAACTGGATGACATGATTTAGCATCGCGGCATGCCCACTCAGTACAATCGGGCCTTCCTGATCCTCTCTAGGGTGTACGTCAAAGCATCGGTTTTAGCAGCGGCCAGACGTTATCTAACAGTCGAGGCTGGGCTTCAGCGGTCGGGTGAATACCATCACTCTGCACCATGGAAGGCACGCCACCGATGCCCTCCAGCACAAAAGGCACCAACTCAGCACCAGTCTCAGCGGCGACTTGGGGAAACACCTCAGCGAACGCCGTGGTGTAGCGCACACCGTAATTAGGTGGTAAGCGCATGCCCAAAATCAGCACTTTGGCTCCTACCTTTTGTGATTGCTCAACCATGGCCGCAAGGTTTTGTTGCAATTGCATCGGCGGCTGACCACGCAGGCCATCGTTCCCCCCCAGCTCGATAATCACCAGCTCCGGCTGATGCTCTGTAAGTAGCGCAGGCAGCCGCGCGGCACCGCCTGCACTGGTATCGCCACTGATCGAGGCATTGACCACTCGATGGTCAAAACCCTGCTCAACCAGGCGTTTTTCCAGCAAAGCGACCCAGCCCTGGCGGGTATCCAGGCCAAAAGCCGCGCTGATACTATCGCCGACGACCAGTACGGTATCCGCGAACGCCGCCGGCCCCCAAAGCAGCAGGCTCAGGGCAGTACCGATCAACCACTTACGCATTGGATTCTCCATGAGCTCAAGTATTCTCACCGCGCGAAACCTTAGCAAAGTGGTCCCCAGCACGGAAGGCGAACTCACCATACTCCATGACCTGTCGCTGGAGCTTGCCTCTGGCGACAGTTTGGCGATTGTTGGCAGCTCTGGCTCGGGTAAATCCACCCTACTCGGCCTGCTTGCCGGCCTCGACCTGCCCAGCAGCGGCAGCGTTGTGTTGGCCGGTAACGACCTCGCTAGCCTCGACGAAGACCAGCGCGCCCGCGTGCGTGCCGAGCACGTCGGCTTTGTCTTCCAGTCATTCCAGCTGCTCGACAGTTTGAACGCCCTGGAAAACGTCATGCTGCCATTGGAGCTTGAAGGCCGTGCCGATGCCCGCCAGCGCGCCCGCACCTTGCTCGACCGGGTTGGCCTGGGCCAGCGTCTGACTCACTACCCACGTCAGCTCTCGGGTGGTGAACAACAGCGTGTGGCCATCGCCCGCGCCTTCGCCGCAGAACCGGCGGTGCTGTTTGCCGACGAACCCACCGGCAACCTCGACAGCCATACCGGCGAACGCATCAGCGATTTGTTGTTCGAGCTGAACAAGGAGCGCGGCGCGACACTGGTCCTGGTCACTCATGACGAGCGTCTGGCGCACCGCTGCCATCGCCTGATCCGTCTTGAAGGCGGCCACTTGGTCGACCACGTGGAACCCTGATGAACCACCTGCCGTTTACCCGCCTGCTCTCCCTCGCCAGCCGCCAATTGCTACGCGATGCCCGCGCGGGCGAGCTGCGCGTACTGTTTTTCGCCCTGCTGATTGCGGTCGCGGCCAGCACGGCCATTGGCTACTTCAGCGCACGCCTGAATGACGGCATGCTGCTGCGCGCCACCGAGTTCCTGGCGGCAGACCTGCGCCTGACGGGCAGCTCGCCCAGCTCACCCGAGCAAATCAGCAGCGGTAAACAACTGGGCCTTGAGCACGCCCAGTTGGTCGAGTTCTCCAGTGTGATCGCCAGCGACGCCGGTATTCAGCTGGCCAGCGTTAAGGCGGCGGACAGCGCCTATCCATTACGCGGCGAGCTGAAGAGTGCTGCCGCGCTCTATGACACCGAACACGTCAGCCCTGGCCCTGGGCCGGGCGAAGCCTGGGCCGAAGCCCGGCTGTTTGTCGCGCTTAACCTTAAACCCGGCGACAGCGTGGAAGTCGGCGCGAAAACCCTGCGCCTGACCCGCGTGCTGACCTTCCTGCCGGATGAAGCCGGCGACTTCTATAGCCTGACCCCACACCTGCTGATGCACCTCGATGACCTGGCCGCCACCGGCGTAGTGCAGCCCGGCAGCCGCGTGCGCTATCAAGAGCTGTGGCGTGGCGACAGCGAGGCCTTGGCGCAGTATCGCCAGAACATCACCCTTGCCGCCAACCAGCGCCTGGAAGATGCCAAAGATGGCAATCGCCAGGTGGGCAACGCCTTGGGCCGCGCCGAACGTTATCTGAACCTCGCCAGCCTCGCGGCCGTATTGCTCGCTGGGGTTGCCGTAGCCTTGTCGGCTGCACGCTTTGCCGCCAGGCGTTTCGATGCCAGCGCGCTGCTGCGCTGTCTCGGGCTGTCACGTAAGCAGGCACTCGGCCTGTTCAGCCTGCAACTGGCGCTGCTGGGCATAACGGCCAGCCTGATCGGTGCCCTGCTGGGCTGGCTGGCGCAACTGGCGCTGTTCAACCTGCTGCAAGACTTACTCCCAGCGCAGATTCCCCCTGGCGGTCTGTGGCCCGCCGTGGCCGGCATGGCCACAGGGCTGGTCGCCCTCGCCGGCTTTGCCTTGCCGCCCCTCGCTGCACTGGGCCGCGTACCGCCGCTGCGGGTTCTGCGCCGTGACTTGCTGCCCGTACCCGCCAGCTCCTGGCTGGTGTATGGCGCTGCCTTGCTGGCCCTGGGCCTGATCATGTGGCGCTTGAGCCTCGACCTGCAATTGACCTTTGCCCTGCTCGGCGGCGGCCTGGTGACCGCGGCGGTGCTCGGCGGTTTAATCCTGCTCAGCCTACAAAGCCTGCGTCGCCTGCTGGCCGGTGCCTCGCTGCCCTGGCGACTGGGGCTGGGCCAACTGCTGCGTAACCCACTCGCGGCCGCGGGCCAGTCGCTGGCGTTCGGCCTGATCATTCTGTCCATGGCACTGATTGCCCTGCTACGCGGCGAGCTACTCGACACTTGGCAAGATCAACTGCCCGAGCAAGCGCCCAACCACTTCGCCCTGAATATCCTGCCGGCGGACAAAGACGCCTTCAGCGCTCGCCTGAGCGAACTGTCCCCCCACCCCGCGCCACTCTTCCCGGTGGTGCCCGGCCGCCTTGTGATGATCAATGGCGAACCGGTACGGCAGATCGTCAGTAAGGAATCCCAAGGTGAACGTGCAATTCGCCGTGACCTGAGCCTGACCTGGGCAGCGGACCTACCCGCGGACAACTCCCTCGTCGCAGGGAGCTGGTGGCGCGAGGCCGACAGCGGCGAATTACCCGGCGTATCGGTGGAGTCCGAACTGGCCGAAAGTCTGCAACTGAAACTCGGCGACCGCCTGAGTTTCAGCGTCGGCGGCCTCAACCGTGATGCCGTGGTCAGCAGCCTGCGCGAAGTCGACTGGAACAATTTCCAGCCCAACTTCTACATGATCTTCCAGCCCGGCACTCTGCAGGATCTGCCCGTCACCTACCTGACCAGCTTCTACCTGCCGCCGCAGCAGGAGCAGCAACTGGTGGCGCTGTCACGCGCCTTCCCGGCTGTGACCTTGCTGCAGGTCGAAGCCCTGTTGGCGCAGCTGCGCAGCATCCTCGCGCAGGTCACCCTGGCCATCGAGTTCGTCCTGCTGTTCGTCCTGGCGGCCGGGCTTGCCGTGCTGTTCGCCGGCCTGCAGTCCACGCTGGATGAGCGCATTCGCCAAGGCGCTCTGCTTCGGGCCCTGGGTGCCGAGCGCAAACTGCTGATCAAAGCGCGGCGCGCCGAATTCGGCCTGTTAGGTGCTTCGAGCGGGCTGCTGGCGGCATTTGGCTGTGAGCTGATCAGTTTCTTGCTCTACCGCTTTGCCTTTGACCTCAGCTGGCAACCCCACCCCTGGTTGCTGTTGCTGCCGTTGATTGGCGCCTTGCTGGTGGGCGGCGCAGGTATTCTCGGCACGCGCCGGGCGTTAAATATCAGCCCGCTGACGGTGCTGCGCGAGGGCTGATAGACTCGCGCCTCACTTTTCTCTGCCGTCTGCGAGCCTGCTTTTAACGCAGCAGGCCGACGCACAGCAGACGTTAAACAGGTTCTTATGAGTCGCTACCGCCCACCCCGCTCCGCTGGCACACCGTTGATTACCCCCGAAGGCGAGGCGCGCATGCGTGCCGAGCTGCATGAGCTGTGGCATGTGCGGCGCCCGCAGGTCACCCAATCGGTCAGCGAAGCCGCTGCGCAAGGCGACAGGTCGGAAAACGCCGAGTACACCTACGGCAAGAAAATGCTGCGCGAGATCGACAGCCGCGTACGTTTTTTGACCAAACGCCTGGAAAACCTCAAGGTCGTCAGCACCCGGCCCAGCGATCCGGATAAGGTCTACTTCGGCGCCTGGGTCACCCTGGAAGATGAAGAAGACAGCGAGGCGCGCTACCGCATCATCGGCCCCGACGAGCTGGACCTGAAAAACAACCTGATCAGCATCGACTCGCCCTTGGCCCGCGCCCTGATCGGCAAAAGCCTGGACGCCGAAGTGCGGGTACACACCCCGACCGGCGAAAAGACCTGGTACATCGTCGCCATCGACTACCCGTGAGCGAGCCAAGCATGCCCTCCACCGCTGATACCCCCACCCAGCAAGCTTGCCTTGAATGGGATGAGCAGGGCCAACCGCTGTCCAGCCATTTCGCTGACGTGTACTTCTCCAATGAGAATGGCCTGGCCGAAACCCGCTACGTATTCCTTGCCAATAACCAGCTGCCTGAACGCTTCGCGGCGCTGCAGGCGCACGAGCACCTGGTCATTGGCGAAACCGGCTTTGGCACCGGGCTGAATTTCCTCTGCGCTTGGCAGCTGTTCGAGCAACAGGCTGTAGCAGGGGCCCGCCTGCATTTTGTCAGCGTGGAAAAATACCCGCTAAACAAAACCGACCTGCAGCGTGCACTGGCCCTGTGGCCTGAACTAGCGCCCTACGCCGAACAGTTGCTGGCGCAATACGTGGCGCTGCACCCAGGCTTTCAGCGCCTGGTGTTTGCCGGCGGGCGCGTCGTGCTCACCCTGCTGATTGGTGATGCGCTGGAGCTGCTGGGCCAGTTGTACGCCAAGGTCGACGCCTGGTTTCTCGACGGCTTCGCCCCAGCGAAGAACCCGGACATGTGGACGCCGGAACTGTTTACTCAGCTGGCGCGGTTGTCGCACGCCAGTACCACGCTGGGCACCTTTACCAGCACCGGCTATGTGCGCCGCCGCCTGAACGAGGCTGGCTTCAAGATGAAGCGCGTACCAGGCCTGGGGAAGAAATGGGAAGTGCTCAAGGGAACGTATGTCGGTAGCGCAGCCGTGCAGCACAAACCCTGGTTTGCCCGTCCCGCACCACCAACCGGGGAACGCAGCGCTTTAGTCATTGGCGCAGGCCTGGCGGGCTGCGCCACTGCTGCCAGCCTGGCCCAGCGCGGCTGGCAGGTCACCCTACTAGAACGCCATAACGCCATCGCCCAGGAAGCCTCCGGTAACCCGCAAGGCGTGCTTTACCTCAAGCTCTCGGCCCATCACACCACGCTCTCGCGCCTGATTGTAAGCGGTTATGGCCACACCCGCCGGCTGCTGGCGGGCCTGCAAAAAAAGCAGCACTGGGATAATTGCGGCGTGCTGCAACTGGCTTTCGATGACAAGGAAGCGCAGCGCCAGAGCCAGCTTGCCACAGCGTTTCCCGCCGACTTGCTGGTTAATCTGGGCAAAAGTGCCGCCGAAGCCAAAGCCGGTATTGCCCTGCCTGCCGGTGGCCTGTTCTACCCCGAGGCGGGCTGGGTACACCCACCAGCACTGTGTGAGCTGCTCAGCCAGCAGCCAAATATCCAGCTGCAACTGCATCAGGAAGCACTGGAGCTGCGCCGTGAAGGTGAACGTTGGCAAGCCTGGAATGGCGAACAGCTGCTGGCCAATGCCAGCGTGGTGGTGCTGGCCAGCGCCGCCGAGATCAAGCGCTTCAGTCAAGCCGCGCACTTGCCCCTGAAACGCATCCGCGGGCAGATCAACCGCCTACCCGCCACAGCAGCCAGTCGCGCGCTAAGCACCGTGGTGTGTGCGGAAGGCTATGTCGCCCCCGAACGCCAGGGCGAGCACACCCTAGGCGCAAGCTTTGACTTCAACAGTGACGACCTGAAGCTAAACAGCGCTGATAACGCGAGCAACCTGCAGTTATTGGAAGAAATTTCGCCAGAACTGGCCAAGCAGCTTAATGCCGCTGAATTAGCGCCTGAGCACCTACAAGGCCGCGCCGCGTTTCGCTGTACCAGCCCCGACTACCTGCCGATTGTCGGCCCGCTCGCCGATACAGCGGCCTTTAGCGAGGCCTATGCGGTGCTGAGCAAAGATGCGCGCCAAATGCCGGATACACCCTGCCCCTGGCTCGACGGCCTGTATATCAACAGCGGGCATGGCTCGCGCGGGTTGATCACCGCACCGCTGTCAGGCGAGCTGATTGCCGCCTGGCTGAATGACGAGCCACTGCCAGTGCCTGCCGATGTGGCGCAGGCCTGCCATCCCAACCGCTTCGCCTTACGTACGCTAATCCGCAACAAGCCATAACGCTTGTGCGCCTGCGAGCAGGCGCAAAGCTCATCAACCGCGCAGGGTAAAGCGCCAGGCGCGGTGGATTTTCGGGTTGCGGGCAAAGTCAGGGTCGAGGGTCGATTCGCTGATGTCTTCCACCTGATAACGCGCAGCCAGGCTCGCATCGAGCTCGAACTTGCGGAAGTTATTGGAGAAATACAGCACCCCATCTTTGGCCAAGCGCGCCATGGCCAGATCGAGCATCTGCACATGGTCACGCTGGATGTCGAAGATGCCTTCCATGCGCTTGGAGTTGGAGAAGGTCGGCGGATCAATAAAGATCAGTTCGTACTCGCCACGATCCTCGGCCAACCAGGCCATCACGTCACCCTGTTCGAGCTTGTTCTTATCCGAATAGCCATTGAGCGAGAGGTTGCGGCGCGCCCAGTCCAGATAGGTTTTCGACAAGTCGACGCTGGTGGTGGTGCGCGCGCCGCCCTTGGCCGCATGCACGGTGGCGGTGGCGGTGTAGCAGAACAGGTTGAGGAAGCGCTTACCGGCGGCCTCTTTCTGGATGCGCAGACGCAGCGGACGGTGATCGAGGAACAGACCGGTATCCAGGTAGTCGGTGAGGTTAACCAGCAGTTTTACGCCGCCTTCGTTGACCTCCAAAAACTGCCCTTGGGTGGCCTGACGCTGGTACTGCTTGGTGCCGCTCTGGCGCTCGCGACGCTTGACCACCACCTTGCTCTTGTCGACGCCCAAGGCCTGCGGAATTGCGGCGATGGCATCAAACATGCGCGCCTTGGCTTTCTCCGGATCAATGGACTTGGGCGCCGCATATTCCTGCACATGCACCCAATCACCATACAAATCCACCGCCATGGAATATTCTGGCATATCGGCGTCATACAGGCGGTAGCACTCAACGCCTTCCTTGCGCGCCCACTTGCCCAGCTGCTTGAGGTTCTTCTGCAAACGGTTGGCAAACATCTGCCCGCCTTCGCTTAGGCGCGCCTGCTCGACCACCGGAGCAGGTGCCGGGGTCGGTTTGATCGGGTTGCCGTTCTTGTTGTACTGGCGCTCCACCGGCTCAAGCGGTGCTTTATCAGCCTCAGCCTGTTCCCGCTCGCGCTCACGCTGCTCAGGGGTACGACGCTCGCCCGTGACGAACTGCTCGGGCTGGACCTTGATGAGTAGTAACTTGCACGGCAATGCGCCGTTCCAGAAGGCATATTGCTTGTGGCTGCGAATGCCCATGCGCTTGCCCAAGTCCGGCGCGCCGGTGAACACCGCCGCTTCCCAGCCCATGCAGGCCTGACGCAGGCGTTCACCGAGATTCTGGTAGAGGTAGAGCAGGCTCGCCTCATCACCCAGGCGCTCGCCGTAGGGTGGGTTACAGATCACCAGACCTTTTTGGTTCTGATCAGGACGTGGCTCAAAAGTCGCCACTTCGCCTTGATAGACCTTGATCCAGTCGCTCATGCCAGCGCGCTCGATGTTATTGCGTGCCGGTTGAATCAGGCGTGGGTCGGCTTCGTAACCGCGAATCCACAATGGCGGTTTGGCCATGCCAGCTGCGGCGCGCTCTTCGGCTTCGGCATGCACTTTCTTCCACAAGGCTGGCACGTGGCCCAGCCACTTGCTGAAGCCCCATTGCTCGCGGGTCATGTTCGGCGCGATATCGGCGGCAATCATCGCCGCTTCTACCAAGAAGGTGCCAACACCGCACATCGGGTCAGCCAGCGCGCCGCCTTCAGCGGCAATGCGCGGCCAGCCGGCACGAATCAGCACAGCGGCCGCGAGGTTTTCCTTCAGTGGCGCAGCGCCCTGCTGCAGGCGATAACCGCGCTGGTGCAGGCTGTGGCCTGAGAGGTCGAGGGATAGAATGGCCTCGCCGCGATCCAAACGCAGATGCACGCGCAGATCCGGGTTGATCTTATCGACCGATGGCCGTGTGCCGTCTTTCAGGCGTAGTTTGTCGACGATGGCGTCCTTGACCTTCAACGCACCGAAATGCGTGTTGTCGATGCCCGAACCATTGCCGCTGAATTCCACGGCCAGGCTGCCGGTGGACTCCAGGTGCTCGAACCAGTCGACCTCCAGTACGCCCTCGTAAAGGCTCTGGGCGTCCTGCACGCTGTAGCGCTTGAGCACCAACAACACGCGGTTGGCCAGGCGCGACCACAGGCACAGGCGATAGGCCGTTTCCATGTCAGCCATGCCACGAATGGCCGACGTGTGCTCACGCGCCTCTTCAAGGCCGAGGCTGCTGGCTTCTTCGAGCAGCAAGCCTTCAAGGCCCTTGGGGCAGGTGAGGAAGAGTTCGTAACGATCCGACATGGGGGGTTCCAGTGCCTAAGGCAATCAACGGTGTACAGAAAAGTCAGCACAGCCAAAATAAGTGACAAAGCGTCGCAACGCGACCCTTCGTCGGAATAAACAACAGTCTCAATCGCACTTAATTCGCGATAGCAAAATACCAGTACATACAGCGCCTATGCCCACAGCATAGGCGTTACAGCATTAAAACAGGACGCCTGGCACCGCCCTTATGGCTTGACCCTCAAAAAGGTTACGGCCTTATGACGAAACGGTCATTCACAGGCATCCGCGCATTGGTTAGAAATCACCTCAGGCCAATACCGCAACGGTACTTGGCAAGGAGGCTCGCGACGCCGGCAGCGAACTCCGTCGGCAGATCATTTCTGCTTGACCTTGCGACAAGGTCTAAGGGACATAACAGTCAACATTGAGGGCTTCACCCTATGAGAAGACTTAAGCGTGATCCGTTAGAAAGAGCTTTTTTGCGCGGCTACCAATACGGCATCAGTGGTAAATCCCGCGAACTCTGCCCCTTCACCCTCCCCTCTGTGCGCCAAGCTTGGATAAACGGCTGGCGCGAAGGCCGCGGTGACAACTGGGACGGCATGACCGGCACGGCCGGCATCCATCGACTCAACGAACTTCACGCTGTCGGCTGATAAAGGAACCTACCGACTCACCAAGCACGCTCCATCCGAGCGGCGGGCGCGAGCCCAGGGGCTCCCTCAGGGAGCCCTTTTTTCATCTGCCAACTTTAGCTAAGGGGTTTGTGCGGTAGTGCGGCTATTGCATCGACCGCTTCGCGGATCAACGCCGGCCCTTTGTAGATAAACCCGGAATAAATTTGCACCAGACTAGCACCGGCGGCGATCTTCTCAGCCGCATGCTTACCTTCGGTAATACCGCCCACCGCAATGATCGGCAAACGCCCTTTCAGCTCGCTGGCCAGCACTTGAACAATGTGAGTGCTCTGATCACGCACCGGTGCACCGGACAGACCGCCGGCTTCATCGGCACACTCCAGCCCATGCACCCCTTCACGGCTCAAGGTAGTATTGGTGGCAATCACAGCATCCATACCAGCCTCAACCAGCGCATTGGCCACTTCGATGGTTTCTTCATCACTCATGTCCGGGGCGATCTTGATCGCCAGCGGCACACGCTTGCCATGTTGCGCCGCCAGGTCTTCCTGACGCTGACGCAAGGCTTCGAGCAATTGCTTGAGCGAGTCACCAAACTGCAGGCTGCGCAGCCCTGGGGTGTTCGGCGAGCTGACGTTAACGGTGACGTAGCTGGCGTGTTGATAGACCTTGTCCAGGCACAGCAGGTAGTCATCCACTGCGTTCTCGACTGGGGTGTCGAAGTTCTTGCCAATATTGATGCCCAGCACGCCTTTGTATTTGGCCGCTTGCACGCGAGCCAGCAAGTGATCAACACCGTGATTGTTAAAGCCCATGCGGTTAATGATCGCTTCGGCTTCAGGCAAACGGAACAAACGCGGTTTGGGGTTACCTGGCTGCGGACGCGGCGTCACCGTACCAATTTCAACAAAGCCAAAGCCCAGCTGAGCAAAGCCGTCGATGGCGTCGCCATTTTTGTCCAGCCCAGCAGCCAACCCGACCGGGTTAGGGAATTCCAGCCCCATTACCTTAACCGGCAGAACCGCGGGTCTTTTGGTCAGTAAACCGTTAAGCCCCAAGCGACCGCCGGCACCGATCAGGTCGATGGAAAGTTCGTGGGAGGCTTCAGGGGAGAGTTTAAACAGCAGCTCGCGGGCCAGGGTATACATGGGCAGGCTTAGCTCGATAAAGTAACAAAGGCCGCGATTATAGCTGGCCGCACGCCCGATAGGCGAGGCGCCTCGGCAGCATCAGCCCAAACGACGCAAACTGATTAACTCACCAGCCGCGCTGAACTCAAGCTCGAAGGAACCATAGACACCTTCGTGGGCTAGAAACGGCCGAAAATGGTGGGCCGGCACACTGACGCTGCGGCCATCGCGGCTTTTCACCAATACCCGATTGGCACGCCCCTGATAGACGGCCCGCAAGCGTTCGGCCGATAACGCAATATCAAACACCAGACTGGGCATGGAGGCACCTTTGCAACTCAACGCAGTAATCTTGCCATACACGGCGCGCATGTTAGGTGAAAAACCTGTCTATACGCCCGATAAAGCCTGTGCAGCGGCCAGCGGGCTCTGCCACACTTGCTATGGCGATTTTGGAGTTATTACCCGGTCATGAGTCTGCCTGAGCAACCCTCCACCCTTAGCTCACGCCTCGGTGCCCTGGCGCAACGACTGGGTTTTATTGGTCGTGGGCAACGCCAAATACTTGAGCGCGCCAGTCGATTACAACTGCCCTTTACCCCACTGCCGCCGCTGCGTGAAACAATCTGCTGGCAAGACGGCCCACCCCTGCAGCGTCTGCTAGACCTGCCGCGCAGCGCACTCTCTGGCCCGGTCCAGGAAGACAAAGCCCAAGCGCATGCCATGCTGGTTGGGGTAATTGAGGCACAAGAACAACAGCTGACAGCATTCGACCTACGCATGATCGATGGCGTATCCAACTGCGATTCTCAGCAAGCGAGCCACGTTAGCTTTGAGGCCTTCGCTGCCAGCGAGTTGTGCCGCCAGGTACGCATCATCAGCTACAAGGACTTCGTCAAAACCATCAGCCTGGCGCTGCCGCGCTTTCTTGCCGGCGAACGCATCATCCTGCGTCAAGCCAGCTGGCGCGGTGAGCGTATATTCTGGTTTGGTGATCACCACAATGAAGCGTTTGCTTGCGCCATTGCCTATGCGCGCAGGCGCGAACTGGACGTTAACTTGCCTGCTGCACTGACCCAATACCGGTTGAGCAAACAAGGCCTGGCCAACCTGCAGCAGCACTACCATGTACTGGCCATGCCGAGTGCATCCTGGAGCGACCCTACGTTTATGGCGCTGCTGCTGGATAATGGTCTGCCTTATGCGCGCCTATCTTTGCTAGGCGCCCCTGGCTCACCGGAGTTTCTGCTGCTACCCAAGCATTCCAATGAAGCCACCGCCCTAGGGGAAGGTCTACGCCTGGCGGGTGCGCCCGATGTGGTGGCATATCTGCAACAGCTGTAATCACGACATATCTGCCATCCAAATACCCCAATAACCAAGCAATAAAAAGCCCGCAATCTGATTAGACCTGCGGGCTTCAGTCTGACTAACAATCTAACGTCACACTAACTGCAAGGCGTTATCTCCCAACAACCCATTGATGACACTAGCTGTATCAGCACCTCCAGAAATGATGCCACCACCATCAGGAGTCACTCCGTACTCGATAGCCACATTAAAGCCAGTCAACTCAATGGTTGTGGTTGCAGCGCCGCCAGCTGTAGGGCTAACCGCAATAATTGTGCTGTTATCAACGACCGAGAAGCTAAGAAAATCATCCAATGAACCGGAGTTGTAGGACTCGCCAACCAAAAGTTGGGTAAGATCAAGCTTGTCCCCTTCGCCTGGATTGAAGTCAAGTATTGTGTCAGCACCCGTAGTATCGGTAGATAACCAGCGGAATGTATCAGCACCTGAGCCGCCAGAAAGCACATCATCACCAAGACCACCGATCAACACATCATCGCCTTCTTGACCAAAAATCAAGTCATTACCTCCTGCTCCGAGCAACGTATCTAGCCCCTGCTCTCGCCCAGACTCACCAGCTAACTGCAACGCATTGGCTTTGATGTAGGCAAGCGTATCGGCCCGATCCCACCCGGCATATGCAGGACCTACACCCTGGCCTGACTCTAGGGCAGCGAAAACACCCCAACCGGCCCCTGCTTGCGTACTCAGTCCCGCCGCAGCACCCAACACATCTGTGAATAAAACATCACCGAATATTAGGTCATCACCATCGCCACCCTCAATAAGATCGTTACCTGCATCCGCCAGAACAGTTTCTGGATTGAAGTTGAGTAGTACATCTTGTAACTGATCGCCGCTAGTAACATTCGTTGCCACATCGGGGTTCACGTTACCCGCCATACCCTCAACTTGATTGAGAATATCCAGCGCCGTACCTCCAACAGCAATACCAACAGCTTCAATTTGCCCAAAAACAGACTCTAGCTGGGCAACCTCATTTATCGAATCCGTATTATTTTGCCCAGGTGGGTTTGAACTACCTAACATTTGGCCAACTGCAGTTGTCGACCCTCCATTCAATACCGTGCTATTTAATGAAGTCGAGTTTCCGTTCAGCCAGCTATTAGGTTCACCATCAGAAACGAAGATAGCTTGGTTTATCACATTGCTGCCGGAGTACGGATCAATAGTTCCAGTACCGCCAGCCCAATTTAGAGCCGCCTGCAACGCGGCCTCATAGTTGGTCCAGCCGCCGGCTGTCATGCTATTAACTGCATTCTGAGCAGCACCCAATCCAACATCACTCTTGACATTATTGACTCGAAGATCAAAAACCCCAAGGCTCGTAGCAGAATCGCCAAAGTCGATCAAATTCACACGTACATTGGTTGCAGCACCCACTGCTAAGGTGGCCAGCAGAGTATTCACAGAAAGTGCCAATGCTTCCATCCGAGGCATGATTGTGTTACCAAATTGGATACTGGTAGACATGCTGCCGGAAGAGTCCAGCATCAAGATCAAGTTGACACTCTTACCAATAACACTAGCGCGCCCTTCATCGCCAACCAGCACATCAGACCCTGCCTTGCCCTTAATCACACCAGCCCCGCCAGGAACTATATAGGGAGCCGGACTTCCGCTTACATCATTAGCATTTGACCCAACGATAAATGTCGCGGCTACTTGCGGCTCAAAGGTGACGTTTAAATTAGTACTAGCTCTATCGCCATCACCGTCAACAACTGCAAGCTGAAAGCTCGTAGAGACTGGACTCTCATCGATACGGTCCACAACACTAATTTTCTGTACTCTGAAACCTTCAGGGCCAGCTGAGTCTGAAAGTTCAACCCTGGTGATATTGGTCAAAGTCGTAGAGATTTGCGTCAATACACCATCCGAGAAATTAGTACTGCCCATCTCGGCAACCAACTCTCCATTGGCATTTGTGCCATAGACTGTCCAGCCAACTGAATTAGTCTCTCCGCCGGACTGTATATCAATAGCAAAGGATACGTTTACTGCTGGCTCACTAAAGTCGAAATATAACGTCTCCGCCCCACTTACCCATTGATTCCCAGCGGCCAGCCCGACATTACTTGAGTTAACGGTAGTAGCTGATGAATCAATGGACACCACAACACTTTGCCCGTCAGGAATAACCTGGCCGGGTTTGTAAATAGCCCCTGTATTAGTTACAACCAGATAATCCTGCTGCCCACCAGGGATGTTACCAAAGGTGGCTGAGTATATCTGAGTCGGCGCATCCAACTTGCCGTCCATATCCAGCGTATAACCCCCGGCTGCATTAAGCGTCAGTGTAAACACTAACGACTGCCCAGCACCTCCTGTGTAGCCTGCTGCGGAAGTACTCGTGTATGCATACAACACTCCCAAATTATCTGGGTCTACATAGTAATAAACCGTAGCACCACTCGAGGTCAAAGTACTGGCCTCAAAGGTAGTGGTCGATCCATTCCAGCCAGTGATATTGCCCGTCAGATCTGAATATCCCTCGCCATCACTACCTAGATCGACAATCGAACTACCTGTTGCATATCCATTGTCAGCGTTGGCAAGCACTGCACTCGGCGCACTACCCATAGTCGGGCCGTCATCATCAAAGCCAAACACCGAACCATTGGCGCTGGCCAAGGTGATCTGTGCGGAACCCTGCATGACATCGCCATCACCGTCCGTACGGGTCACTTCGTACTGCAGGCCCAGGCTGCTGTCACCGCTGAGCAGCAGGTTCAACTGCTCATCGAACGTGGCGTTGGTACCCGCGTGATCGATGGCTTCGTACAAGGTGGTTTGCAGTTGTGGGTTACCCGGCGCACCCACAATCTCGATGCGGANNGGCCGACAGGTTGGTGGCCAGTGAGCCGTCTGCGGGAATGCCCACAAAGCTGAACACACCATTCACGCTGCCAGCACCGTCACTGCCGTAATCGCCCACGGCACTGAACAGGCTGACCAAGCCACCGTTAGAGACGCTGGTGGTGACGCGCCCCAAGTAGCCAACACCGTCGTCGCTGTTGCCGTCTGCACTTTCCGGCGGCAACTCACGGTCAGTGCCCATGGTTTCGTCGACTTGCATCAGCAATTGCTGGGCAACACCCTCTGAACTGACCACATTCACTATTTGAGTCGGGCCGTCATCATCAAAGCTAATCAGCTGACCAATACCAACCGTGTCGCTCACAGCTGTATCGCCATCACCGTCGATGACGGTCACCACAGCATTGATCAGGTTGATTGGTACCGATTGATCAGCACCGTTGAACAGTAAGTTGACGGCTTCGTCGTAGTTATCCGGGCTGTTCGGATGGTGCAACGACAGGTACTGCGCAACACTCAGCACCCCGCTGCCTGCATCGATGCTCACTGCAAAGGCCGCCGGACCATCCGACGCGCCCACACGCCCCACAATCAGGTCGCCCTCCTTAAACAAGAAAATGCTTTGTCCTGCCGTGGTGTCCAGGCCAGAGTCAGTGCCATCACCACCGGTGATGCTCAGGCTGATAAGCGTGCTAACCGCACCGTCATCATCTGCGCCGTAACTACTATCCGCAGCACTCACCACCGCCCCGGCACTTTGTGACCAGCCTATGGCACTGCCCAATGCCGCAAATATCAACGGCAATGCGCCTGCAGAATCAGTATCACCTTGCACGCCCGCCGTTTCATCGTGCACGACCGGCGCAGCCTCACTCACCAGTTCAAGTACGGCTGTGGGACCGTCGTCATATACAACAACATCCAAAGTAACCGTTGGTGAAACATCACCATCGTTATCAAAAGCTCGGATCAGGAAGCTCTCGCCTACTTGGTCTGCTGCACCAGTGGCATTGTCAACACTGTGATCCAAGGTGTTGTCAGTGAGGATGTATACCCAGTTGCCTGCAGCATCAAACTGCAAGGTGCCGTACTCCCCGATGACAGTACCGCCCCCCTGTACATTTACCCAGACACCATCAGCACCCTGGACTTCAATCCGGGAAATGCCATCAGGGGAATTAATGACCAAAGTGCCATAGGTGAACTCCGCATTACTCCCTGGAGTGCTGCCGTCTGATAAAGCAGCCTCATTGACCACCCCTGGCCCAGCTACAACATCAGGATCACCGCCTTCGTTACCCTCACCGTCATCGGGAGGACTATCGAAATAGACCACCTCAATTTCAGGCGTGAAATCAGGCGGAGAGGGTTCATCTGCCGGCGTCTCATCAGCAGCCACCGGCTCAGGATCTGGAAACTCCGGCCCGCTAGTCAGCCCTGCAGTCGGGAAGCCAATAATTGGCTCGAGCGCACCAGCGGTTTCACCCAAGAGTACAAAAGAGTGACCGCCACCCGCTGCACCTGGCACCCCACCAGCACCTGGACCAGCAGCAGTTGCCTCGCCTTCAAGTGTTGGGTCGACACCCGCCTCAATAGCCGCTTGCAACCTTTCGACATCCGTCAGATCGCTATCGCTGGGCGTATCTGCTGGCACTTGCGCGGGGGAAGATGATTGATTGGAGCTGTCTGCGAGCATTTGTTCATTAAGACTGAGACTGCTTTCGCGCCCAAGGGTTAGCAGCTGCCCATTGCTCATGGCCACAGAGATCGCTCCTGCGGGCCCAGTGACAATTTGCTCCCCTGCAAAAACTCGATCACCTTCACTAAGTGGCCGACGCGTTCCGTCGCCAGCTACTGCATAGACTTCGCCGATAACTTGGCTGACGACACCAATCAAAGTAGCCATGATTCCATCCTCACTACAACTGCCGACCACCGTCGACACGTATGTCAAAGGGACCAAACACACCTACAAGGAAGAGTAAAAACAGCTGTTTGATAATTAAGACGTTTTGCTCAAATAACTAAACGACAAAAAAATGTCACCAAAACTACGTCGCCTATCAAACCAATACATCCCGCCCCTAAATGCATCTGACCATCTGTTTAAGGCATGCGCACGCACCGCTGGAGAGCACCCAAAGCCTGATTTAACAGTGGTCCAAATCGCCAAGACTGCATAAGATTTTTTTCTTATAAACCTTGTGAAATTTTTATCTTAGCTATGCTTGAAAGTGTTCTTAGCTTTGATCTTATAAATCGAGAGTAATCCAAAAATTATTAAAGCCATTTTTTTGGCGGCATAAATAAGAGCTTATAAAGGAGATGTATAAATGCGCGTACTCAACCCTGTATGGAGCAGTATTGTGCTGGCGGCAGTGTGTTCTCAGGCACAAGCCATCACATTATCCGAGGCAATCCAAAGCACATTGGATAACCACCCGGAAGTGCATGCCGGGGCTAACAGTCGCCTTTCATCGGACGAAGAAGTCAAGATTGCTAAAGGCGGTTATCTACCAACTGTTGACCTGCTCATGGGCTACGGTCGAGAAAATACCGACAGCCCCAGCACCCGAGGTCTGGGCAACCACAACACTGAAACGCTGAATTACGGCACCTCTGAGCTGCGTCTGCGGCAAATGATTTTTGATGGTTTCAACACGCCCAATGAAGTGGAGCGTACTAAAGCGGTGGTCAATTCGAGGGCTTATCGCCTGCTGGGTACCTCAGAAAGCCTGGCGCTGCGTACTGTTGAGGTATACCTCGACTTGCTGATGCGTCGGGAAATGGTGGCCCTTGCTCGGAACAACCTACAGGCTCACCAACGGATTAATGATCAAATCGGCCTGCGTAGCGAACAAGGTGTAGGCAGTACAGCAGACCTGGATCAGTCCGAAGCACGCTTGGCGCTGGCAGAAAACAATTTTTATACAGAACAAGTGAATCTGGCCGACGCCGAAGCCAATTTCTTCAGTGCTGTTGGCCGGATGCCCAATGAGCTGACTGCACCCGCTTCGCTGAAAGGCTCACTGCCGGAAACCCTCGTCGAAGCTCGGCAAGCGGTCGAAAGTAATAACCCATTTTTGAAATCAGCGCAGTCCGATGTACAAGCAGCCGAAAAACAATATGAGGTTGCTAAATCAACCTTCTACCCGCGCGTTGACCTTGAATTGGCCACCAATGCCGATAACAACACGCAAGGTGACCAGGGCCATAACAATGGCTGGCGTGCGGCAGTGGTGATGAATTACAACCTATTCAATGGCATGCGCGATAAGGCGCGCCTGCAATCGACGGCTTATCAAATCAACGAGTCGATGGACATCCGCAACAATGCGTTGCGCGTACTCAATGAGAACCTCTCGCTGGCGTGGAATGCCATGGAAAACGCCCGCCTACAAACACCTAAAGCACGCGACTACGCCGAATACACGGCGAAGGTTCGCGGCGCCTATCAACAACAGTTCGGCCTGGGTCAACGCACCCTGCTTGACCTGCTGGACAGTGAAAATGAGCTGTTCACCGCTAACCGACGCTACAGCGAAGTACGCTACAGCGAAGAGTTCTCCATGTACCGGGTGTCAGCAGCAATGGGCGATTTGTTACGCCAGCAGCAAGTAGTACTACCGGCAGAAGCTGTAGCCCTTACTGAAGTGAAGAGCGAGGCACGCCTGCCGGCAATGAAGTAGAACGACCATAAGGAGTAGTAACCTTTGACCAGCATGGAGCGGCCAGAAACATCCAGCGATCCGCGTCTAAATCACGACGACCCGTTGCTTGATGGTTTATTGATTCTTTGCAAACTCCACGGCTGCTCAGCCAGCCGTGGCAGCTTGAGTGCAGGGCTGCCGCTGCCAGAGCAGCGCCTGACCGCAGAACTGTTATCCCGTGCGGCGGCGCGGGCTGGTTTGCAGGGGCGCTTACTGCACCGTGACCTGGCCAGTATCTCAGCCCTCAATCTGCCAATACTGTTGCTGCTGAAAAATGGCCGCAGCGCTGTATTGCTTCAATGGGGGGAAAATAACCAGGCACAGATACTGCCCTGCGAAGCCGATGGCGGCGAGCAGTGGGTCAGCCGAGAGCAATTAGCCAGCGAGTACAGTGGGCGAGCCTTCTTTGCCCGCCCACGCCATGAACTGGAAGAAACGCGCTCCCCGCTCATACCGCGCATAGAGGCCTGGTTTCGCGACACCCTGAAACTGTCACGCTGGTTATATACGGATGCGATTCTCGCCAGTCTGCTGATCAACCTGCTCGGTTTAATGGTGCCGCTGTTTGTGATGCAGACCTATGACCGCGTAGTCCCCAACCAAGCCACCGCAACACTCTGGGTACTGGCCATTGGCTTATTTATCGGCATGGGCTTCGAGTTACTGCTGAAAATTCTACGTGCGCACCTGCTTGATACGGCGGGCAAGAAAACCGATGTGGTGTTGTCGGCAACACTGTTCGAGCGTATCACCGGTATGTCGATGACTGCCCGCCCCGCTACGATCGGCGGCTTTGCTCAAAGCATTCATGATTTTCAGGGCCTACGCGAATTTCTCACGGCGGTCACCCTCACCAGCCTGATCGATCTACCCTTCTCATTTTTGATGATTACGGTGATCTGGCTGGTCGGCGGCTGGCTGGTGATCATCCCCCTGCTGGCGTTTCCGATCACCGCTCTCTTTGCCTTTATTATTCAGGCGCGCTTACGCGACACCGTGGAAAAGAGTCTGCAACTGGCCTCGCAGCGCCAAGCACTGCTAATCGAAACCCTCGGTGGTCTTGAAACCCTTAAAGCCTGCGGCGCCGAGAGTGAGCGCCAGCATCAATGGGAGAAAACTCACGGGGCGCTCACCCGCCTGGATATCCACGCGCGCTCATTGGCTGCAATCGCCACCAACGGCACGCTATTCCTGCAGCAGTTTGCCGGCATGGCCACCATCGTCGCGGGGGTTTATATCATCATTGCCGGTCAACTCAGTGTGGGAGCCTTGGTGGCCTGCTACATGCTGGGTAGCCGCATCCTCGCCCCTCTTGGGCAAATTGCCGGGCTGATCACCCGCTACCAACAGGCACGCCTGACCATGACCAGCACTGATGCGCTAATGGCTCTGCCACAAGAGCGTCAGGCGAAACAGCGACCACTGGAACGTACGCAACTGCACGGCGCAATGGATGTGCGTGATGTCACTTTTAGCTACCCAGGCCAGAGTACCCCGGCGCTTGACGGTGTGAGCCTGCGAATGAGCGCCGGAGAGCGCATCGGCATCATCGGCCGCAGCGGCTCAGGCAAGAGCACGCTGGCGCGATTGGTCATGGCGTTCTACAGCCCTGACAAGGGGCAAATCCTGCTGGACAACCTGGACTTGCGTCAGCTTGACGTGTCCGATCTACGCCACCAAATTGGCTACGTCGCCCATGACCTGCCGCTATTGGCTGGCAGCCTGCGCGATAACCTGACGTTAGGCGCACGCTATGTCAGCGATGCGCGCATGCTCGAAGTCGCCGAACTGACTGGGGTGGTCGACCTGGCACGGCAACACCCACAAGGCTTCGACCGTCCAGTGGGCGAACGCGGCCAGCTGCTTTCGGGCGGCCAGCGCCAGGCTGTACTGCTGGCCCGTGCACTGTTGCTTGACCCGCCTATTCTGCTGCTCGATGAGCCCACCAGCGCGATGGATAACACCAGCGAAGACATCCTGCGAAACCGCCTGCATACCTGGGGCCAAGGTAAAACCATGCTGTTGATCACGCACCGCGCCTCCATGCTAAGCCTGGTGGATCGCCTGGTGGTATTGGACAACGGCCATATTGTTGCCGACGGCCCCAAAGAAGCCGTCATTGAAGCGCTACGCAAAGGTCGAGTTGGCCCCGCAGCGGTATAGGAGCGCTCATGCAAAAGAACCATTCGATTAGCCAATACTTCGCCAGTATGCGGCAGCGCAAACAAGACACCGAGTTTATGCCAGAGGTCGACGGGGCCATTCTCGAAGACTCACCCTGGTTCACGCGCATCACTGTTTGGGTGGTCAGTGCCTGCCTAATATCAGCGCTGGTCTGGGCCAATTTTGCGGTACTGGAGGAAGTCACCACGGGCGAAGGCAAAGCCATACCTTCTAGTAAAATTCAGGTCATCCAGAATCTAGAGGGTGGCATCGTCAGCGAGATATTTGTTCGCGAAGGGCAGATCGTTGAACAAGGCGCCGTGTTACTGCGTCTGGACGATACACGCTACCTCTCCAATCGCGGGGAAGCTGAAGCCGATCGTCTAGCACTGGTGGCGCGCGTCGAACGGTTGACGGCTGAAGCGGAAGGCCGCCCGATAAGCATGCCAGAAGAGATCTTACGCCTTGCCCCGCAGCTGGCTGAAGACGAGTTGGCGGTTTATCAGTCTCGACAAAACCGCCTGCAAAGTGAGCAACGCACATTGGGCGAACAACTGCGGCAAAAAACCCAAGAACTTGCCGAGTTTCGTGCCAAAGCCCAACAATATCGCTCCAGCATGGGCCTGCTGCAGCAAGAGCTGAATATGTCACAACCGCTGGTTGCCGCTGGCGCAATCTCCCAAGTGGAGATCCTCCGTTTACGCCGTAGCTTGGTCGAAGTACGCGGCTCACTAAACGCCACCAACTTGGCAATACCCAGGGCCGAATCGGCAATGGATGAAATCAAAAGCAAAATTGAAGAGTCCGAGCTAAGTTTCCGCTCCGACGCCTTCAAGGAGCTCAATGAAATTCGTACAGAGCTACAGAAAATTACCGCTAGCAGCGTCGCTATTGACGATCGTGTCACCCGTACGACCGTGGTCTCACCTGTACGCGGCATCATCAATCAGCTCAAAGTCAACACCATTGGTGGCGTGGTGCAGCCTGGCAGCGACATGCTGGAAATCGTCCCCCTGGACGACAGCCTGTTGATCGAGGCCAAGGTACGGCCGCAGGATGTTGCCTTCCTTCATCCAGGGCAGAAGGCCATGGTCAAATTCACCGCCTACGACTACACCATCTATGGCGGCCTTAAAGCCAACCTCGAGCTGATCAGCGCCGACACCATTACCGATGAAGAAGGCAACAGCTTCTACCTCATTCAAGTGCGCACCGATAAAAGCCACTTAGGCAGCGACAAGCACCCGCTGCTAATCATCCCCGGCATGGTCGCCAGCGTAGACATCATTACCGGCGAAAAGAGCGTTCTCGACTACTTGCTTAAACCCGTGCTGAAGGCGCGCTCAGAAGCCATGCGCGAACGCTAAAACGCCCTATAACGTGCTCATATTTTTCAGGAGGATGCATCCTGCTTGCCATGATTACGTTGGTAGGTGTGCTCCCCCATTGCTTCAATCTGCCCATCAATCAACACCTCAAAGGGTTTGAGCAGCGCATCGAAACAGCCAGGTGCCTCGACTGTATTCAGCGCGGTAACGATCGCTTCGATAGTTGATAACGCACCCGCTACTGGCGCTTTGCGCAGACGATAACGTGACTGCAACCCCTCAGGCAGCGCCACCCTGGGCAAAGCCGCCAATAGCGGATTCAGGTACAGCAATTTGCGCGCCTTACGCCAGGTACCGTCAGGCACCACCAAGAGCAGCGGCAGTTCGTTGCGCTGCTCAGCAAACTGCACCAGAGGTTGCGCCTGCTCCCCCGGAAACAGTAAACACGCATGGTGGCTGGGCTGTTGTAACAGCGCAGCGAGCGACTCGAAGACCTCACCAATCAGTAATTCAGCGTTACTCAAGCCAAGCGCAGCCAAGCGGGCGGTATTCAGCGCATGCTTAACCTCACTCGGGTGTTGCAGAATCAACACCCGAGTGCGACTCGGTAAGTTCGGGATAAGCGCACACAGGCAGCGCTCGGATGGACGGGTACAACGTGGGCATTGCGCGCGCGACATGGGTTTCTCCTTAGCCGCGCAGTTTGCCATACCCCATAAAAAATCGGCCCCCTGTCACGTGCCAGGTAGGCCGATAACTGTGCAGTTTTCACTCAGCGGTTGAAGCGCTCCGCCAGGCTGTGCAGGTAATCCGCCATGTCTTCCAGCTCCTGCCCAATTGCTACACCTTGATGGGCCTGCTCAGCACTGCGGTCCGAGAGCTGAGCAATCTGAGTGATCTGCCGGCTGATGTCCTCTGCCACATGGCTCTGTTCTTCGGATGCCGAGGCCATCTGTTGGCTCATGCCGGTAATCCGGCTGACCGCCGCGCTGATACCATCCAGAGCGCTGCGTACAGACTCCACGCTCTCGACGCTCTGCTTGGAAATGGCTTCGCCTTTGCCCGCTGTAACCACCGCACGTTCGGCCCCCGCTCGCAGCGACGCGATGATCTGATGGATCTGCTCAGTCGACTCCCGCGTGCGTGACGCCAGCGAGCGGACCTCATCGGCCACCACGGCAAAACCTCGTCCCTGCTCACCCGCACGCGCCGCTTCGATTGCCGCATTAAGCGCCAGCAGGTTGGTCTGTTCGGCAATGGAGGTAATCACATCGGCCACGCTACCGATTGACTGAGTGGAGTTGGCCAGGTCATTAACCGCCTGCCCAATATCCACCACAGCTTTCGCCATGTGATGCATAGAATCCAGACTGCCGCTTGCCAACTCTAAACCCTGCATAGCCAGACGATCCGCTTCCTCAGCGGCATGTGAAGTGCTCTGGACGTTGTGCGTAACTTCCTGAATGGTTGCAGCCATCTCGTTGATAGCCGTCGCTGACTGATCCGTCTCACTGCGCTGCTGATCAAGCATTTGCGCACTGGCTCGCGACAGGTCGGCCGAGCGCCCCGCATGCTTTTTAACGTTGTTACCCGCATCCTCAATACGCGTCAGCGCCGTCTGCAAACGAGCTTCTTCGCTGATCATGGCCATATCAAGCAACGCCTGCGCACCACGGTTGTTGGTGTACGTTAGGGCAACCAGGGCACTGGTAAACGCCTTGGGGTGCTCAGCAAGGGTCTGCCTGATCAGGCGGCGTTTAGCTGCTAACTGATACGAGCCGAGTCCAAACATTACGGCGACAATAAAGCCCCATAACCAAGGCCCACTAAGCACAAATTGTGCTCCAAGAATCAGCAGGGCAACCAGGATCACCGGCCATGACTGGATAATATCGAGTGTCCAGTACTCAAGCTTTGGCACAGGTGGCTTACCTTCACGTAAGCGCGCATAGAGTTTTTCAGCGCGACGTTTCTGCGCTTCATCCGGCAGAGAACGTACGGATTCATAACCCGCTACGCGGCCAGCCTCATAAATGGGCGTGACATAGGCGCTAACCCAGTAGTAGTCACCGTTTTTCGAGCGATTCTTGACGATGCCCATCCAGGGTTTACCCTGCTTGATGGTGTCCCACATGTGCGCAAACACGGCAGGAGGCATATCAGGATGACGCACCAAGTTATGCGGCTGGCCAATTAACTCCTCCCGGGTGAAGCCGCTCACCTCCACAAAGGCGTCATTGCAATAGGTGATATTGCTATTCAGGTCGGTAGTGGAAATCAACCGCTCATGCTGGCGGAAAGTTTTTTCCCGCTGAGTTACTGGGAGGTTCTGGCGCATTGTGGGCTTTCCCTGTCTGAGCGATGTGTGGGTGTACAGGTAAAGGTCTAGCACAGTCCGAACAACTCGCTAGCGTAAGCGTCCAGCCAAGTCACCTTCCGAACACCAGCATTAAGGGCGATGGTGTCCGCGTATTTTTAAGCGGACGCGATAGCCCTTATCGCCGGGATTTCCATGCGCCA